>JAOAGA010000001.1 GCA_026415985.1 Pseudomonadota bacterium
CTATACATGGGTGAGTTTTTTATAATTCTGAAGGGTAAACCACAGGGCGAACCGGGCTTATAGGCGACAATTATATCTTCTTTTCTAAGATTAGTTACCGCAAGTTTGTAATCATAGGTGGCACCGCTTTCTTCTGCAACTAAAAACCTTGTTCCCATCTGTACCCCGTCTGCGCCTAATGAGAGCATTTTTGCAATATCTTCTGCGGTAACTATTCCGCCTGCAACAATAACAGGAAAATCTCCGTACTTTTTAGCAGTTTCTTTAACCTGAGGCAGTAAAGACTCTAATTTGTGTTCTTCCTTGTCAATATCCTCAATTCTAAATCCTAAATGCCCACCCGCTAAAGGACCCTCTAAAATACAGGCATCGGGTCTGTATCCCTGTTTCTCCCATTTTCTACAGATAAGATCTAAAGACCTTGCAGAGGATACAATTGGTATTAATGCGGTATCTTTTGGTTTTGTAATAGAAGGAAGGGATAACGGCAAGCCTCCTCCTGATATTATTGCATCTACACCGCCATCTACAGAGGCACGGACTGAATCTTCATAATCTTTTGAAACTGCGACCATTATATTGATACCGACCGCCCCGGTAGATTCCTTTGCTAACTCAATTTCTTTTCTTACCGCTTCGTAGGTGGTAAATTTTTTCCCGTATCTTTTTGTCAGAATTCTATCAAGAGCTGCGCTTGATATTACACCCATACCCCCTTCATTAGCCACTGCTTTTGCAAGTTGATGTAATGAAACACCTATACCCATCCCACCCTGTATTATAGGGAACTTGATTGCTTTACCTTTGATTGTAAGATTTTTCATAAAAAGACTTTACCTAATTTTATTTTAGTTACAGTTTAACACTAATAACTTTTTTTTCATACAAAAATATTTTTTAATAAGACAGGGTAGATTTACAAATGGATAATAACAAAGGACAGGATTGGAGATAAGAATAAATGAAAATAAGGTTTTAAAACATTATTTTAATCCTGTTTTAATCAGTTTGATGACTATCTCTTATCTAAGCCTTTAATTAGCATATTATCCCACATTATGATATTTTTAAGACCTTGCTTTATTGCCAAACTTATTCTATATTTTTAATGGGTATGAAATTTTATACAGAGTATATTACATTCAATACAAGAAATAAAAGAGAGTTGGTTAAAATTACTGAAGAAGTTGACAGGGTATTAAAAAAGTCTGAAATAAAAGAAGGAATGATATTAGTCTCTGCAATGCACATTACAGCGGGAGTTATTGTAAATGATGATGAAATGGGCTTACACAAAGATATCTGGACCTGGCTTGAAAAGCTGGCACCCTTCGATATAAACTATAATCATCACAGGACTGGTGAGACCAATGGCGATGCCCATCTTAAAAATATAATCTGTCATCATCAGGTAATTGTCCCGGTTACTAAGGGTAAACTTGATTTAGGACCCTGGCAGGAAATCTTTTATGCTGAATTTGATGGTCAGAGACCCAAAAGGCTCATAATTAAAGTAATGGGTGAATGATGAGAACCAGAAAAAGGCAAGATACAGAGCTTTCTTTTACAATTAATAGTATCGATACCTTGAGGAAGGTGCTCGGTCATAGAAATGAGTATATTAACTACATTGAAAAAAAACTTCCCATTCACATACACCATAAGGGAAATGTTATAAAAATTGTTGGTGAAGAAAGTTATGTTGATAATACAAAGCTTCTTTTTGACAGAATGATAGGGCTTATCGAGAAGAAAAGAGATTTAAATCTTTTTGAGATAGATTATCTGATAAAAAATCTCTTTGCCGATGACCGGGATGTTCAGGAACTAATGGAAGACGTGATTGTTATTACCCCCCGGAAAAAGCCAATAGCACCTAAAAATCCTTCTCAAAAAAGATATGTCGATGCCATAAGAAAGAATGATATGGTTTTTGCCATAGGGCCAGCGGGGACAGGAAAAACTTATCTGGCAGTTGCGGTTGCTATAGCAGAGCTTTTAAGTCATAAGGTTCAGAGAATAATTCTCACGAGACCTGCCGTTGAGGCAGGAGAAAAGTTAGGATTTTTGCCGGGTGGGCTTGCAGAAAAGGTTGACCCTTACTTAAGACCTCTTTATGATGCCCTCTATGATATGCTTGATTATGATAAGGTTATGAGGTTTCTTGATAAAGGCATTATTGAGATAGCTCCCATTGCCTTTATGAGAGGGAGAACCTTGAATGATTCTTTTGTTATTATGGATGAGGCACAAAATACTACATCAGAACAGATGAAGATGTTTCTTACAAGATTAGGTTTTAACTCAAAGGCAGTAATCACAGGTGATATAACTCAGATTGATATACCAAAAGAGCAGAAATCAGGGCTTGTAGAAGTGCAGAATATATTGAAAGATATAGATGGTATTGAATTTATCTATTTTACAGAAAAAGATGTAGTTAGACATCCGCTTGTTCAGGATATAATTAAGGCTTATGAAAGATATAACCTTATCAAGAAGGGGTAAAGAGATGAGAAAAATTTTTTTACTTTTTATATTTGCCTTTCTTTTTATGGGGCTTGGCGGAGTAGGTGATGATGAGACCAAACTTCCCAGATTAAAGGAAAATATTAAAGTTGAGCTAACTGACACCGATGGTTACAAGGTTTTTCTGGATAATGTTTCTGTTGCCGATTTATCCTATTTGTCCGGTAGGGTAGGTAAGGGAAAACAGATAGTGGAGTTAAATCAGATCAGAAAGATTGAGTTTAAAAGTCTGTCGGAGAAAGAGATTAGGGCTGATTTATATATGAAAAACGGAGAAAAAATCAATCTTATCCTTCAAGGTCAGCAAAAGATAAAAGGTAAGTCTCCCTACGGTATTTTTTCAATAAAGTTAGCGGACGTAAGAGAGATAGTTATTATAGGTCAATAAAAGGGCAGGGAGTTTAACCCTGCCGTTTATTATTCCCCTTCGTAAGCCTTTTTTATTGCTTCTTTTCCTGCCGATACAGCATCTGATATAGCCCTTTTTTGTTCTGCAATAAAATCCTTGGTGTCATCTAATAAGTCGGCGATTTTATCTTTCACTGCCTCTGCGGAATCTTTAATCTTTTCTCTGGTTTCCTTCCCTGACTGAGGTGCGAAAAGCAGAGCAAGGCCTGCACCAATTGCCGCACCTGATATTAAACCTACTAAAAATGCTCCAAAATTTGATTTTTCTTCACAACTCATCTTATTCCTCCTTTTTTTGCAATTTTTTTAAATAATATCCTAAAAGTGTGCTCGCCCCTGTCTGGATACCTAATTTAAGAATCGATATCTTGGATCTCGTTTGTGTAAAAGTCTGCTTTAGGTTATCAATGACATTTTCGGCAGTTGATACAGACTCTTTGATTTTATTGGTTACCTCTTTTGCATTGTCGGTTATTTCTTTTACTGAACCTGCTATGTGGTTAAGATTTGATAATAAATTTCTTGTCTCAGACAAAACGGGCTGAACTTCTGATTCAAACTTTGAGAACTTTTCTTTTAGAATCTCACCTTCTCTTTTCAGTCCTAAAAAGATGAGTAAAAAAATTATGAAAATAGCGATAATTACGATAGTCTGTATGACAACAAAGATTTCTAACATCATAATCTCCTTAACTTTTTAATTAGATTATACCTCACTTTCTTTTTTTTGCAAATTTTCTCTTCCGGTAAGGTAAACTATTACAACGCCTAACTCATATAAAATCTGCATAGGCACCATCATGAGCATCAGATTAAAAACATCCGGTGTTGGTGTCAATAATGCGGAAACTATTGAGTTTATGAGAATAAAAAATCTTCTTTGTTTATTTAAAAACTTGGCGGTAATAAAGCCTAATCTTCCGAGGACGAACATTATAAGGGGAAGCTCAAACATTATACCGAAGACAAGTAAAAATGTGAATACAAAAGAGATGTAGGAAGACAGTGCTATCATCGGCTTTATATCTTCTGTTTGATACTGCAGTAGAAACTTAATTCCAGACGGTAGAACATAGACATAACAAAAATAAATTCCCGAGTAAAAGAGAACGGTTCCTGCCATTATTATCAGATATAAAAAATTTTTGCCTATACTGGTGAATTTAACAATGGTTTTTGAAATCTCGAAGATTATATAAGGAACTATGATAAGAAGTGAGAGAAAAAAGGCCACTTTTAGATAAGACATAAAGGCTTCGGGAAGGGAATACAGTACAAGTTTCATATTAATAATTGACACAAGTTTTTGCAGGATATCTTTTACAAAGTAAAGCAAGGAAAAAAATATTACTCCACAGATAATAGCAATTCTGATAAATATCTTTCTTACATCTCTGAGTATTGCCAATCTTTTTTCGTCAAAAAGTTCCATTAAAACTTAATCCCTTCTTTTTTTAGTCTTTCTCTAAGCTCTTTCTCTTTCTTTTCATCGCCTTCGGAAACTACAAATAAAAGATTTAGCCTTCCCTCTTTAATTTCTGTTTTAAACCCCATTTCTTCAATTTTTTTTGAGGTCTTCTTTGCGTTACTGATATCTTTGAATGCCCCAACCTGAATATGAATTTTATTCTTCTCGGGTAATTTCACCTTTTCAGGGATGGAAGAGATGTTTTTAAAGGCAGAATAGTTTGAAAATTGTATTTTTACCCTGCTTTTAGCATCGGAAGGCAAAAGTGATTTAGCCTCCAATTCCATTGATTTATATAGCTCTCCAAGATGTAGCCCCAGATAAAATACCATTATGTTTAGAATTATAGAAAAAATGATTATTATAATAAAGCTTGTTCTGCTAATTTTAATAAACATTTCTACATTTGCTCCGGTGCATCAACTTTCAAAAGATATAAGCCTCTTTCAACAGTTATTTTTAAAAGTTTAAGAAGATTTATTCTGCTTATGGTAAGCTCTGTATCATCTTCATTTATAAACCTGTGGGCGTTATAATAACTATGAAATATCTGGGCAAGATTAATTAAATAATAGGAAAGTAAATGGGGTTCTGATCTCTCGGCGATATCAAAAAGTAAATCCGGAAATGAAAGGATCTGATAGATTAGTTCTTTTTCTTCATCAAGATCAAGTCTGTTAAAATACGGTTCTATCTTATCAACGTCGATTCCTTTTTCCTTTGCTACCCTGAGTACACTGTTTATTCTTGCATACATATACTGGACATAAAATACAGGGTTATCGGTGGTTTTCTGTTTGACCAGTTCTATATCAAAATCAAGGGGGCTGTCATTTTTTCTTGTTAAGAACATGAACCTCATCCCGGATTTTCCTACCTCATCAAGGACTTCCCTGAGCGTAATAAAATCACCTGCTCTTTTTGACATAGTAACCTGTCTGCCTGCTCTGAATAAGCTTACCATCTGAACCATTAAAATACTTAGTTTTTTCTCGTCATAACCAAGTGCCTTTATAGCAGACAGGACACGTTTAACATATCCATGATGGTCTGCACCCCAGATATTGACGTAATAATCAAACCCTCTTTCAAACTTATTTTTGTGATAGGCTATGTCTGAGGCAAAATAGGTTTTTTCTCCATTTTCTTTAATAACTACTCTGTCTTTATCATCACCGAACTCTGTCGATTTAAACCATATCGCTGAGTCCTTTTCGTAAAGATAACCTTTGTCTTTTAGTTTTTCTATTGTTCTGTCTACCTCTCCACTATTATAGATAGACCTTTCTGATATGTAATTATCAAAAACTACTTCAAAGTCCCGCAAATCATTCTTTATCCAACCCAAAACAATATTTTTACCAAAGTCACTTGCCTTTTCTATGTTTTCCTCCGTTTCACCGAAAAAACCATTTTCTTTAGAAAATTCCTTAGCTAAATCAATTACATATTCTCCTAAATACAGTCCCTCTTCGAACTCAACCTTTTCGCCCTGAAGCTCTCTGCATCTTCTTAGGATTGAGATACCTAAGTTTCTGATCTGACTTCCCGCATCATTAATATAGAACTCCTCAATAACTTCGTTGCCCAACTCTTTAAGGATAAGGGCTAATGTAGAACCTATGGTCGCTCCCCTTCCATGTCCTATATGCAGAGGGCCGGTTGGGTTAGCGCTGACATACTCTATTAATATCTTTTTCGGTTTCTCAGTTTTTGGCTCAAGAAAATTTCTGAAACTACCAGAAAGATTTTTCAGGTATTCCAGGATATGAGAAAAATTGAGAAAAAAATTTATAAAACCCGGTCCTGCTATCTCTATCTTCTCAAAAAAGGGGGATGATATGTTCTCAACAATTATTTTTGCTATCTCACGGGGATTTTTTCTAAGTTTGCTTCCTAAAAGCATTGCAATATTAGTAGAAAAATCCCCATAATCTTTTTTTCCAGGAATCTCAATTTCATAGTCAGGTAATGTTTCAAAATTGAGTTTATCCTTCAGATTAATCAAATTACTTTCAATTATTTCTTTAATCTGTCTTCTCACAGTAAACTCCCTTAAAAAGGTCTGAAGTCCATATCAGCCTTTAGTGATAAAATGGCGTTTTTTAACAACCTGATGGTGTTGTCCAGATCTTTTTCTGAAAGCATCTCCACTGGCGTATGCATATATCTCAGGGGAACTGAAACAAGACCGGTAGCAACTCCTCCGCGGGTAAGTTGCATTACATTAGCATCAGTTCCTGTTCCTCTCGGATGCCCCTCTATCTGATAGGGGATTTTATTATTTTTTGCAGATTTGACAAGAATATCATATATATGAGGGTTTATATTTGGTCCTCTTGTAATAATCGGGCCACCCTCTAACTTGCTCTCCCCGACTATCTTCTCATCAACTGAAGGGAAATCTGTTGCAAAGCCTACATCAACCGCTATCCCTACCTTTGGATTTATATTGTAGGCCGAGACAGTAGCTCCTCTAAGACCTATCTCTTCCTGAACAGAGGCAACACCGAAGACATTTACGTCCAGATCATCTTTTACTTCTGCCAATGCCCTCAGAGTTTCTGCCACACAAAAGGCTCCCATCCTGTCATCAAAACCTCTTCCTATCAGGTATCCGTTAAGAAGCCTTTCGAGCCCGCAGTCAAGCGTTATAGGGTCACCGATATTTACGTATTGTAGTGCCTCTTTCTTGCTTTTTGCCCCAATGTCTATAAATAACTCATGTATCTTAGATACCTTTTCTCTCTCATTTGCCTCTAAAAGATGAATAGGCTTCTGCCCGATTACCCCCTTAATTTTGCCTTTTTCAGAGTGTATCCAGACTCTAAAGCCGGGAAGTAATCTAACATCAATCCCACCAATTGATGAAAAATAAATGAACCCCTTCTCACTAATATACTTTACCATAAGTCCGATCTCATCAATGTGGCCTGAGATCATCACATTATAGGTGTTTTTATTTGGTGATTTAATCTCTCCGTATACATTGCCCATTGTATCTACAAACACTTCGTCGCAGAACTTTTCAGTATATTTCTTGAAAAGTTTTGAAGCATTTTCTTCAAAGCCTGACGGGCTTGGTAGTGCGATAAGATTCTCAAAAAAACTCATAGCACTCTTGTTCATAATTCCCCCTTTTTTCCTTTTATCTGATAGTGATAGACCGCTTTGTTATGTTTTTTCAATTCTGATGAAAAATAATGGGTTCCGTCATTTTTTGCCACAAAGTAAAGATAATCGGTTTTTGCCGGGTTAATCGCAGCTAAGATAGCGGACTTTGATGGGTTTGCTATGGGAGTGGGAGGCAATCCATCGACAACATAAGTATTGTAGGGATTCCTCGTCATTAAATCTTTTTTTGTTAAGTTATAATCAAACCTTTTAAGGCCGTACTGAACTGTAGGGTCAAACTGAAGCCTCATTCTTTTTTTAAGTCTGTTTTCAATAACAGATGATATTAGTTGCATTTCTTCCTTTACCTTAGCCTCTTTTTCTATGAGGGATGCTTTAATTAAAATTTGGTGAATATCTTTTGGAGATTTATCAAAGATATTTATCTCCTTTAAAACATCAAAAGTCTTATTAACCATAGCGGATATGATCTCTTCTTCTTTTGCTTCAGGGTCAAAAAAGTAGGTAGCGGGGTGCAGGTATCCTTCCAAAGAAGAAACATCTAATCCTAAAGTCTTTATAAAATTTTTATCCTTTACAAGGGAAAGAAACCTTTTTTTGTCACCTATCTTTTGATTTTCTATTATTTGAGCTATCTGATAGATATTATATCCTTCCGGCACGGTGAATTTATGTCTCTCAACTTCTCCTCTGATCATCTTTTGCCAAAGACTTTTAGGAGTGCTGTCTTTAGTAATGAGATAGTAACCGTAAAGGATATTTCTGTCACCCCCCACTATTTTAATCAGAATTTTAAAGTATATCTTGTTTTTTATAACCTCTTCTTTGACCAAATTATCTATAATCTTCGAAGTTGAATCGTTTTTTTCTACCTTAAAAAGTTTATCCTCCTTAACGGGTAATGGTGAGTTAATGTATGAATAAAAAGATACGGTAAATGAACTCAAGATTAAGATAATTATTATTAAGAAAATGATTGTAAAGCGTTTCATTATTTTTTGTCCTCAGCGGATCTAAGATAGCTTTCAAGAATCTTAACCGCCGATAACATGTCAATTATCTGACGTCCTTTCTTTTCTGAGTATCCCGCTATTTTTAGTATCTCCTTGGCAGATGCAGTTGTCATAGTCTCATCAATATACTCAACAGGAATATCAGTAAAATCTTTTAGCTGTTCGCAGAATCTTTTAACCGATTCAAACATAGTGCTTTTCTTCTCGCTTATAGGCAACCCCATTACAATTTTTCCTATATTTTCGGACGCTATTATTCTGATAATTTTTGGAATATCTTTTTTATTTCCCTCTCTTTTTAAAACACAATAGGGCTGTGCTAACAACAGGGTTTCATCTGTCATGGCAACGCCTATCCTTTTTGTTCCCAAATCAAGAGCCATTATCTTTTTCCCCTTTTCCATATTGACTGTAAATAAATAATCTGATAGTTTAGTTTAAATATGATAACAGAACTCATAAAAAAATTAAAACCATTCCTTATGGATAGTGATATAAAAGTTGCGGAAAAAGCGGGAAAGGCAATTCACAGGTTACAGGCAAAGGCCTTTTTTGAGAGAATGTTAGGTGAGTTTCCCAAACTCTCAGAAGAAAAGAAGACAAAGCTTATCAATGAACTTAAGGCAGTTTCCCCTAAAAACTATCTGGAATATATTAATTTGGGGTTGAGTGACGAAAACAAATATGTCCGGGCATTAACTGTTAAACAGATAATCGAGTTTAATGATCCAAGAATGATAGAGAAGGTTCTACCGCTGATAAACGACAGCGAGTCAATAGTCAGAAAAATAGCCTATGAGTTTTTAGGTCTCTTTGGAATTGAGAAGCTTGCACCAATCTTAAACAAAAAGCTCGAACAGGAAAATGACCCCGATGCATTATTGTCGTTAATTGATGCTATTGGTTCAATAGGGCACTTAGATTCTCTTGATTTTTTGATAGCTATGCTACAGAAAGAAACAAGGGCGGGTGTCAGGGGAAAACTTGTAGAGGCGATAGGCAAGTTAAAGGTTGGTTTATAAACATTTAAAATATCCGTGAGGTTAGAAAATATGACTCTTAAAATTGGCGTCCTTGTGTCGGGAAGTGGATCAAATTTACAGGCAATCATTGATAATATTGAAGAAGGAAAAATAAAAGCTGAGATAGCAGTTGTTATCTCAAATGTTTCAGGTGTATATGCCTTAGAGAGGGCAAAAAGGCATAATATTAATACTGAGGTGATAAATCACAGGGATTTCAAAAGCAGAGAGGATTTTGACAGAAAACTTGTGGAAATACTGAAAAGCTACAATGTTGAGCTTGTTGTTATGGCCGGTTTTTTAAGGGTAATTACCAAAGTTCTTTTAGACGCCTTTCCTATGAGGGTTATGAATATTCATCCCGCATTACTTCCTGCCTTTCCGGGCCTTCATGTTCAGAAACAGGCTTTAGATTATGGAGTTAAGTTTGCAGGGTGTACAGTCCATTTTGCCGATGAAGGGGTTGATTCAGGTCCCATTATAATTCAGGGGATTGTTCCTGTGCTCGATAACGATACCGACGAGACCTTGAGTCAGAGAATACTTAAGGTTGAACACAGGATATATCCAATGGCAATAAAACTATATTCTGAAGGAAGAATAAAAGTTTCAGGCAGAAAGGTCTATATTGACCCACCCTTAAAAATTGAGGAAGGTAGTTTTCTAACAAACCCTCCAGTAGATATTTAAAAAATGAAACTAAATTATCTCTATGGCCTGTTCGTTATCTCTTTTTACAATCTCTCCGATAAGATAGGAATCTATTCCGTTATGTTTTAAAAAAGACAGGATGTCTTCTGCGGTATCATTTTTAACAACCATTATCATACCGATACCGCAATTAAAGGTCCTCATCATCTCCAAATCATCAATATTGCCAAGCCACTGCATAAACTTGAAAACCGGTAGCCACTCGAAATTATGCTTTTTTATAATCGCCTTTGCATTATGAGGTAGTATTCTTGGTATATTATCAATAAAACCGCCCCCTGTTATGTGTGCTATTCCTTTAACCTCGAAATTCTTTGTTGTATTTAAAACTGCTTTGACATAAATTTTAGTAGGGGTAAGAAGTTCTTCTATAAGTGGTTTTGAGAGGTCTTCTATATAAGAATCAATCTTGTATTTGTGAATATCAAAAAACAGTTTTCTGACCAACGAGTAACCGTTACTGTGGATGCCGGAAGACTTTAGACCTATTATTACATCTCCAACGGTTATGGTGCTTCCGTCTATAATATTATCTTTATCAACAATGCCTACTCCAAAACCCGCCAGATCATACTCATTTTCTGCGTAAAATCCCGGCAACTCTGCTGTTTCGCCACCAATCAGGGCACATCCCGCTTCTTTACATCCTTTGGCAATGCCTTCGATTACCTTTTCTGCTACATCAGCAGAAAGTTTACCACAGGCAAAATAATCAAGGAAAAAAGCAGGTTCTGCATTACTGACAATGATATCATTTACAACCATTGCAACCAAATCAATTCCCACGGTGTTATGTATACCGCTCATAAAGGCTAATTTGAGTTTTGTTCCGACCCCATCGGTGCTTGATACCAGAACAGGGTTTTTAAACTTATCTGAATTGACACGAAAAAATGCTGAGAAGCTCCCTATATCCGTCATTACCTCGCTTCTAAAGGTTTCTTTACACAGGGGTTTTATTCTTCTAACAAGCTCGTTGCCTTCATCAATATCAACACCAGCGTCTTTATAACTAATGGCCATCTTTAATTTACCTCCCTTAGGGTAGAGAAAAATCAAGGGTAATTTTCCCAAGAACACTTACAAAATTTAATGTTAAAACCTTATCTTTTGAGGGATCTATATGCTCTTTTTTAAAGTTGATATAGTAAGGTCTTGCCCAGTAATCCAGGTAAGGGAAATAATAGGTTAAAATATCTCTTTGTTCTTCAGCCTTTTTTACAGAGAAAGGTAAAATCCTTTTTCCATCAGAAGTTTCAAGATATATATTCCAGCTCGTATCGCTTTTTTCAAGGTCTATTAAACCTTCATTGGGAGTGTAAAAGGAGACAAAGAATCTCAGATAGTTGTTTACAAGAAAGTTTTCCCTGTCGAGGAACATTCTGAAATCTTCAGTTTTTGAGTATCTTTCTCTTTCGGTAAAATATGCTCTGATAAAAGAAGGTGTGAAAATGGTTGCCGTTACGAGGGCCTTTGTTTCAAACTGGTCATATAATTTAAATGTTCTTGTATATTTTTTAAGTGTTTCTGTGTATTCTGTCTTTTCTGTTTTTGGTAGTGCACCAAGCTCTTTAAGCTCTCTTGCAGAGCAGGCGGATAAAATGAGGAAAAGAATGATAAGAAAAAGTCTTTTCATTTCAGGATATCGTCTCTTTTAAATATTGATATAAATTTTATCCCCTTTTCTCTGAAAAACTCATCAGCTCCCTCATCTCTGTCAAGTATTGCAAGAATCCCGAGTACATCAAAGCCAGATGAAAGGGCGATATTATAGGCCTTGTAGGAAGATTCTCCTGTTGTTACCACATCTTCAATTATAACTACTTTTTTCAGATTATTTAAGTTTTTGTCTCCCTCTATCATCTTGGATAATCCGTGTTTTTTAGGTTCCTTACGGATTATAAATCCCATGAGAGGACTGTTTTTCAGATAGCTTTGATAAATCAATCCCGCTATTATGGGGTCTGCTCCTAAGGTTGGTCCTCCAACCGCCTCAACCTCACTAAACTCTTTTTTCAGGATCTCAAACATTATGTTTGATGTCAGATATAGCCCTTCAGGATGTAAGGTAACATTTCTCAAATCAACATAAAAATCACTTTCCCTGCCGGAAGCAAGGATAACCTTTTTCTTCTCATACCCCAGCTCTTTTATAATATTTAATAGTTTCTCTCTCACTCTTCCTCTCTCCTGAAAAGTTTTAGCTGTTCTATCTCTTCCTTCGGAAATTTCAGAGGATACTTTCCGGTAAAACAGGCATAGCAGAAGTCATCGGGGTTTTTAACCGCCTTCTTGAGGGCCTCGATTGACAAATAGGCAAGGCTATCAGATGTGACGTATCTGTTTATCTCTTCTATGGTATGACTATTTGCAATAAGTTCATTATGGGTAGGTGTATCAATACCATAATAGCAGGGAGATATTATCGGAGGTGAGCTTATTCTGAAATGTATCTCCCTTGCCCCTGCATTTCGGATCATCTTTATTATCTTTCTGCTTGTTGTTCCTCTAACTATAGAGTCGTCAATAACAACGACCCTTTTGTTTTTTAAGATAGAGGGATTGGCGTTGAGTTTGATTTTTACCCCAAAATGTCTGATAGACTGTTTGGGTTCAATAAAGGTTCTTCCGACATAGTGATTCCTGATGAGTCCCAGTTCCAAAGGTATTCCCGATTTTTGAGAAAAACCGATTGCAGAAGGTATTCCCGAATCTGGAACAGGTATTACTATATCAGCCACACAGGGAGAGTATTCATATAATAACTCACCTAATCTTTTTCTAACATTATAGACATTTTCACCAAAAATGAAGCTGTCTGGTCTGGCAAAATATATAAACTCAAATATACACTGTCTTTTAGGTTCCGCATCAAAGGGATAGTAGCTTTTAAGACCTCTGTTATCAATCACAAGCATCTCTCCGGGTTCTATCTCTCTTATAAACTCTGCCTCCATGATGTCAAAGGAGCAGGTCTCAGAAGCAACAAGATAGGCACGGCCAAGTCTTCCTAAACACAATGGTCTGAAACCATTGGGGTCTCTGACTGCTATTAACTTACTTCCCGCTAAGATTACAAGACTATAGGCGCCTTTAATCTCTTTAAGGGCGTCAATAACTCTGTCTTCAATAGTCGGTAACGGTGAGCGGGCAATAAGATGCATAATAACTTCTGTATCAGAGTTTGATTGGAATATGGCACCGCTGTCAACAAGCCTTTTTCGGGTTGGAACATCATTAATCAGATTACCATTGTGAGCAATGGAAAGGCCTCCCAAGGCATATTCCATAAGAAAGGGCTGACAATTTTTTATGTTGCTTGAACCTGCGGTTGAGTATCTCACATGTCCTATGGCAATCTCCCCTTTAAGTGGTTCCAAAATATGATGTTTAAAGATATCTGCCACAAGCCCCATCTGTCTGTGGATATGGAAACACTTTCCGTCAAATGATGTAATTCCCGCACTTTCCTGTCCTCTGTGCTGAAGTGCATAAAGGCCCAGATAAGTAAGATTAGATGCCTCTGGATGTCCGAAAACACCGAAAACGCCACATTCCTCTTTTAAATAATCTGTCATAGCCTACCTTAAATAGTTTATTGCATTTTTAAAAATTTTCAAACCATCAGGCTCAGTTACATCCTCCCGTGTCCATCTTGGATGGTTTACAGGGTAGATAAATGCCTCAGGGTGTGGCATAAGCCCAAAAAGCCTACCGCTATTATCACAAATACCCGCTATGGAGCGTAAAGAACCATTGGGGTTGTAAGGGTATTCTGCGGTAACATTATAACTTTCATCGGCATACTGAAGTACCACCTGATAATTATCCATGATATTTGTAAGGGTATCATGCTCACAGAAAAATTTCCCTTCTCCATGTCTGACAGGCAAGTAAAGACCTTCAAGACCTTTTGTAAAGACACACTTGCTTTTTTTGTTAACTTTTAAGTAAACCCATCTATCCTCGAACTTTCCGGAATCATTGAAAGTAAGGGTTGCTCTCTGAACAAGATCCGGTTTGGGCAGTATTCCTGCCTTTGTCATAAACTGAAAACCATTACAAATCCCGATCGCTAAGTTGTCCTTTGCCACAAATTCAAATAAATCATCTACCAGCCTTTTTTGGGTATCCTTTATCTTTGCGTATTTAAATCTGTTTACCTGAACCTTTGCTGAGCCTAAATCATCTCCGTCGAGAAATCCACCGGGGAATACAATAAGTTTGTAATCCTTTAAACGTTTATTGCCTTCTGTTAGTTCAGAGATATGAACGATATCTACTGATTTTGCACCAGCCAGTATAAGGGCGTTTCTCGATTCAAGCTCACAGTTAATTCCAAATCCTGCTAATACCAAACATTTTGCCATATTATAATTCCCTTAAGGTCTTTTGCCAGAATTCTTTCAGTATATAAATATTTTCTTTGATAATGACCTTGTTTTTATATCTGATTTCTAAAAAGTCATTATCGGTTGTTGCACCAACAGGAGAAAAAGGTAAGCCTTTTAAGAAGTTTGTAATAAATTTATGACTTTCTCTCTTTGCTGTAAAGATAAATCTTCCCGCCGATTCGGAGAAAAGCCTGTATAGGTAATTTTCTTCACCTTCGTAAGGGATGTTTTCAAGGTCTATTTTAGCACCTAAACCACCGGAAAAGGCCATCTCAGCAATAGCAACCCCAAACCCACCATCGGAAATATCATGGCAGGCTGAGATAATGCCATCGGAGATGAGCTTATAAATCTTTTTGTAAAGCTCTACATTAACGGTGGAATTGACAGTGGGTATTTTACCCCCCCTTATCTTAAGTAGGTTGAGAAACTCAGAGCCTGCGAGCTCATCTTTTGTAAGCCCTGCAATATATATATTCTCACCGGGATTTTTAAAATCAAGAGTTTGTGTCTTTCTTACATCATCAATGATTCCGATGAGCGAAAACAGTAAGGTTGGAGGGATAGATATTTTAATATCCCCCATTATATAATCATTTTTCATTGAGTCTTTTCCGGAAATACAGGGTATACCATAATCAAGGGTGTAGTCATAAAGTGCTTTATTTGCTCTTACAAGCTGGGCTAATTTGAACTCACCGTCGGGGTTTTTCTCGCTTTTTATCGGATCACACCAGCAGAAATTATCAAGGCAAGCCATATTATTAATATTGCCACCTACTGCTACAGCATTTCTTACAGCTTCATCAAGGGCAAGGGCTGACATGTTATAGGTATCATAATCACTGAATTTAGGACAGATGCCGTGTGATACAACTATGCCTTTGTAAGAATCAGGCAAAGGTTTGATTACTGCTGAATCAGAGGGACCATCGTTAAACAGACCGGTAAGGGGTTTAATAACACTCATTCCCTGTACTTCATGGTCATATTTCCTTACTACTGACTCTTTACTGCAGATATTAAGAGAAGAAAGGAGTTTTTTTAATATGAGCCCTGTATTATGCTTAGTCTTTAATAAGATTGGAATAGGTTTGTAAGGATTATTATATCTTGCAGTCAGCTTCATCTCCGGAAGACCATTATGAAGAAAATCGAGAGGTAAAAAAGCCACTGTCTTGCCGTTATAGAGGCAGTGAAAATAACCGGAATTTGTAAATCTTCCTATTACAGTGGCTTCAACATCGTATTTTCTTGCAAGAGAAAGAAGTTTCTCAATGTTATCTGGCGGAACAGAAATGGTCATCCTTTCCTGTGATTCCGATACAAGTATCTCCCATGGGTTTAATCCTTCGTATTTGAGAGGAGCCTTGTCTAACTCAATCTCGCATCCACCCGACATTTGACTCATCTCCCCGACGGAAGAAGAAAGGCCTCCTGCACCATTATCGGTAATGGCATTATAAAGCCCCATATCTCGGGCGATGTATAAAAAATCAGCCATCTTTTTCTGTGTAATAGGGTCGCCAATCTGAACAGCGGTAGCAGGTGAGCCCTCGTGAAGCTCTTCTGATGAGAAAGTGGCACCGTGAATACCATCTTTACCTATTCTCCCGCCACACATAACTATCAGGTCACCATTATTTATTTTTTTTATGTGTGAGGGGTTGCCATTAATCTCTTTTGGCATTATTCCACCGGTCCCGCAATAGACAAGAGGCTTGCCCAAAAATCTGTTATCAAAGACTATGCTACCGTTAATTGTTGGTATCCCGCTTTTGTTCCCTCCATGTTCCACTCCTGTTACTACTCCGTCGTATATCCTTCTGGGATGAAGTATCCGTGGTGGTAACTTTTCTTTGTAAAAGGGGTCGGCAAAACAAAATATATCGGTATTAAAGATTAACCTTGCTCCAAGTCCTGTTCCCAAAACATCTCTGTTAACACCTACAATACCTGTAAGGGCACCACCATAGGGGTCAAGGGCAGAAGGGCTGTTGTGGGTCTCAACTTTGAAAACGAGATTATATTTTTCATCAAAAGAGATAACCCCTGCGTTATCTACAAATACTGAAACAAGAAAATTATCCTTTCTTTTTTTACCTATCTTTTCGGTCGATGCCTTAATATACGTCTTAAACAGGCTTTTTATTGTTTCCTTTCTGCCATTTTCATCGTAATAATCTATTGTTGCATTAAAAATTTTGTGTTTACAATGTTCTGACCATGTTTGAGCTATCGATTCAAGCTCTACATCCGTTATCCTATGGTCAAGACCCTGTTTTTTTCTTAGCTGAATAATCTTTTTATTGTTAAGAAAGTTTTTTATTGCCTTCATCTCATCAATGTTCAGAGCAAGTAATCTGTTTTTTGAGAGAGATAGTAACTCTTCATCATTCATTGAGTTAAGATCAATTTTTTCAACTAAAATATCATTTTTTAGCGTTACTTTAGGTATGTATATTTGAACTTTTTGTCCTTTTTTATAAATTCTATAATATTCAATCAGAGGGTTGCATAAAAGCTCAAGGGCTATTGTTTTTAACTCTTTTTCAGTTATAGACCCTTTAAAAGAATAGAGCTTCGAGGTATAAACCTTATCTTGTTCCTTTAATTTTTTTCCAAGAAATGTCTCTATGGCAGACTTGGCGGTTTTACCAACATTGTCAGTAACTCCGGGGAGAAAACCGACTTCCAGGTAGATGTTATAACCAGGGGGTAGATTTGGGTTTATAAAGTAATCCTGAATTATAGGATCACAGAGAATAATTTTTGCAATATTTTCAATCTCATTTTTAGATAGCGGGGCATCTATTGTAAAGACATCACTTATTTGAATATCTACAGGGGTTAGATGGAGAAAGTCTGTAATTTTTCTTCTCAGTCCCTTTGCTAATGGGTTTTTAACTTCTTCTTTATATCTAATCTCTACTCTGTAGGACATCTTAATCCATCCTTCTTTTGATAAATACCATTTGGTATCCCTATTTTTCTTCAAAAACCCTTTTGAAAATAAAATCCACGTTTTTTAGATAATAATCTATATCAAAGGCACTTTCAACCTCTTTTTCTGATAATAATTTTTTTACATCTTTATCTTTTTTAATCAGTTCTTTGAAGTCAAGTCCTTCTTCCCAGCTTTTCATTGCGTTTCTCTGAACAACCTCGTAGGCGGTATCCCTTTTCATACCAGCTTCTGCGAGCATTAATAAAACTCTCTGAGAGTAAATAAGCCCCTTTGTAAGGTTTAAATTTCTGATCATATTTTCTGGATATACAATAAGATTTTTAATAAGACCGATTGTTCTGTGGATCATAAAATCTAACAGAATTGTCGCATCAGGTCCTATAACCCTTTCGACAGAGCTGTGGCTTATATCTCTTTCATGCCAGAGGGCGACGTTTTCTAAGGCAGAAAGAGAATAGCTTCTGACAAGCCTTGACAATCCTGTAATGTTTTCTGAGAGTATGGGGTTTCTCTTATGGGGCATTGCTGAAGATCCCTTTTGTCCCTTTGAGAAAAACTCCTCTGCCTCTCTTACTTCTGTTCTCTGGAGATGTCTGATTTCTACAGCAATTTGTTCCAGTGTTCCTGCAACCACTGCTAATGTAGCAAAATAATGGGCGTGTCTGTCTCTCTGAATAATCTGGGTAGATACAGGCTCTGGCTTAAGTCCTAATTTATTGCATACATAGTTTTCGACAAAAGGGTTAATATTAGCAAAATTACCTACCGCTCCGCTAATCTTACCGTAGCTTATGTCTTCAATAGCATCGGCCATCCTTTTTCTGTTTCTTCTCATACATTCATAAAAAAGGGCCATCTTTAATCCAAAGGTTGTTGGCTCTGCATGAATTCCGTGGGAACGACCGATAGTAGGTGTATCTTTGTACTGATAAGCCTTTTCTTTTAAAGTTAAAAGAAGCTCGTCAATGCCTTTGATAATTAGCTCTCCTGCCTGTTTTAGCTGAACCGCTAAAGATGTGTCAAGGACATCTGAAGACGTCATCCCATAGTGTAAATACCTTGAATTTTCTCCGATGTGTTCGTTTACAGAGGTCAGAAAGGCTATTACGTCGTGTTTTACTACTTTCTCAATCTCGTCAATTCTTTTAATATCGAACTTAGCCCTTTTCTTAATCTCCCTTAATGCCCTGTCAGGGACCAATCCCAACTTGTTAAAGGCTTCTACAGCATATAACTCAATATCTAACCATATTTTAAACCTGTTTTCTGCCTCCCAGATCTTTTTCATCTCTTCTCTGGTGTATCTTTCAATCATAATTTCCTCCGATACTATGAAGATGTATTTTGATTTTCAGTTTTGCTATTTTTTTTTAAATATATCATCAAGAGAGAAAGGGCCGAAGGTGTAATTCCGGATATTCTTGATGCCTGTCCCAGGTTTGCAGGTTTTATTTTACTGAGTTTTTCTCTCAGTTCGAGTGATATTCCTGAGATATTATAATCAAAATATTCGGGTATCCTGATATTTTCTAAATTTCTAAATTTTTCCAGATCTCTTTTCTGCCTTTCTAAATATCCTTCATATCTGACCTCTACTGTTACATAGTTTAAGACATTTTCAGGCAGATCTTTGGTAAGCTCAGGAAAGTCTGAAAGGGTCTTATCTCCTCTTTTTATCAGTGTATCGAGTGTAGTAGTCTCGTTATTTATCTCATCTCTAACCTTTGTTTTTAGAATACGCTCTTTTAATTCATTAGCTATTTCAAGCTCTTTTTTTATTTCATCCATTCTTGTTTCAGATATAAGTCCGATCTTGAAAGCCTTTTCAGAAAGTCTGTAATAGACATTGTCTTCCCTTAAAAAAAGCCGGTATTCTGCCCTTGAGGTAAAAATTCTGTAAGGTTCATCCGTTCCTTTTGTGACCAAATCATCTATCATAACACCTATATAAGACTCTGTTCTGTCAAGAATAAGGGGGTCTTTGCCAAGAACTTTTAATCCAGCATTGATACCCGCAATTATTCCCTGTCCACCTGCTTCTTCATAGCCCGTTGTGCCGTTTATCTGTCCCGCAAAATAGAGATTTTCAATAATTTTTGATTCAAGGGTTGGCTTTAGCTGATGGGGTAATACATAATCATACTCAATGGCATAGGCAGGTCTTAATATGACAACATTCTCTAATCCCGCAGGTGATCTGAAAATCTTTTCCTGTATCTCCGGTGGCATACTATTTCCTAAACCTGACACATATATTTCATCAGTGTCGGTTCCTTCCGGCTCAAGTATAACCTGATGTCTTTCTTTATCTCTGAACTTAACTACCTTATCTTCAAGAGAGGGACAGTATCTCACAGGTGTTCCGGTGATATAGCCTCCGTAGAGGGCAGATTTATCAAGGTTATCCAAAATGAGACTGTGGGTTTCTTCATTTGTGTAAGTTACATAGCAGGGGTATTCATTATATTCCAGACCTTTTGTATGACAGGAGAAATATCTTGGTTTACCATCTCCGGGTCTTATTTCTAACTTTGAAAAGTCTATGGAAGATCTTTTAAACCTTGGACCAGTGCCTGTTTTGAATCTGCCTAACTCAAATCCCAGGTCTTTCAGAGATACGGATAAGTCATTGGCAGGAAACTCACCTGCTCTGCCCGCAGGAAAGGTTTTATTCCCGATATGTATAAGTCCACCCAGAAAGGTCCCCGCAGTAATTATTACCGCCTTACCAAAAAATCTAAAACCGAAATTATCTTCAAGGATAACTCCTTTTCCGTTTGGTATTATTTTTGTTATTAGCGCCTGCCTTATGTAGAGATTAGGTTGGTTCTCGATAAACTTTTTCATAATAAGGCTATATTTTAGTTTGTCAACCTGAGCCCTTGTAGAATGAACCGCAAGTCCTTTCGAGGTGTTCAGTGTTTTGAATTGAATGGCTGACAGGTCTGTGACATAACCCATCATGCCCCCCAAGGCATCAATCTCACGAACTATGTGACCTTTCCCGACACCTCCTACCGCAGGTGCACAGGGCATATGGGCGATTCGATCAAGGTTTATTGTGATGATAAGTGTTTTTAGACCCATTCTGCTAACAGCAAAGCCTGCTTCACATCCTGCGTGCCCCGCACCTATAACAATTACATCAAAGAAGTTCCCTCTGATTTTTACCCCCTGTATACTTACCCAGTTAGACGTTATTTAAAATTTCTTCTAAATTGAAGTCTGCTTGTTTCTTGTTAATATAATCACTTTATTTTATAATAGTAATCGGGAAAATTGAAATGAAAAATAGGCTATTTAGGGACCTTAACGGTTATCTGAAGGAAATATTCGGACAAAAGGTCTATAAGATAACAATTGACGCGGGTCTTAGCTGTCCTAACAGAGAAAATGGTTCAGGATGTATCTATTGTAACGACAGAGGATCAGGAACGGGATTATTCCGAGAAGGACTTTCTGTTAAGGAACAAATAGAGAGAGGCATAGAGGGGCTTAAAAGAAGATATAATAATGTCAATGCCTTTATTGCATACTTTCAATCCTATACAAATACTTATGCTGATGTGAAGAGCCTTGAGAAGATATGGAGTAACGTAAGAGATTTCAGAGAAATAGTTGCTTTATCTGTAGGGACAAGACCAGACTGCGTTAATAAGGAAAATTTATCCTTATTAAATAGTTTCTCAGGGGATTACAAAATTTTTCTTGAGTTGGGTCTACAGTCAACTGATGAAAAAAACTTAAACTGGATAAAAAGGGGACATAGTTTAGAAGATTTTGAAAAAGCCCTTGATATTGCAACTAATTTTAATTTTGATATTGTTGTCCATATAATTTTTGGATTTCCAAATGACAATGTTCAGTCTGCCGTAGAGATGGCAAGATATCTTTCAAAAAGGCCTGTAAATGGTGTGAAGATTCATCTGCTTTATGTGTCAAAAAATGCCCCTTTAAAAAAGCTATATGAAGAAGGTCTTTATACACCCATTACAAGAGAGTTATATACAGATATGGTTGTGAGTTTTATATCCCATTTAAGAAGTGATATAGTTATCCATAGACTTACCGGTGATGCCCACAAAGGAGAGCTGATTGCACCACTCTGGTCTGCCGATAAAACCGGTATTCTTACGGAAATCAGGAATAAACTTGTAGAAAAGGGGTTATTTCAGGGTAAGGAGATAAATATCTGATGGAAATATCTGTAAGAATGGCTAAGCCAGAGGATATAGATGATATTGAAAGAATTGAAAAATTATCCTTCTCCACCCCCTGGTCAAGAAATCTCCTTTTAGAGGAGTTGTTTTTTCCTCTGGGGTTTAATATGGTTCTTTCCGTCGATGGATCTATAGAAGGTTTTGTATTAAGCTGGTTAATTAATCCTGAGGTGCATATTCTCAATTTTGCCGTTTCTCCCGCTTACAGAAACAGGGGGTTGGGAAAAATTCTTATGGAGGCCTTTATAGGAGAGACGAAGAAAAATGGTGCTACAAAAATTACTTTAGAAGTGAGGGCTAAAAATGAAGGTGCCCTAAAGTTTTACAGGTCCTTTAATTTTACCGTGAAGGGGATAAGGAGACAATATTATCAGGACACGGGCGAGGATGCCATAATTATGTGGAAAGAGTTGTAGGAGGTAATCTTGAAAAGAATTAATGGGAAAATAATAGCAAGAAAGATCTTAGCAAAGGATATTTTTTTAATTTCAATAGAATTGGAAGAAGAATTTGGCAATTTTGGTCCGGGAAACTTTATTATGCTTGGTATTAATGATTTTGAAAATATATTACCGAGACCCTTTAGTATCTACCATGCTGAAAATAAAAATATCAGATTAATAATAAAGACGGTAGGTTCTGTAACAGGAAAACTATTAAAATGCTCCTTACCCTATGAGGTATCTGTCTTAGGTCCTCTTGGCAACTCTTTTCCTTTAATTAAAGGTAACAATTTAATAATATCAGGTGGTATCGGAATTGTGCCTCTTTTTGATTTAGTTAATAGGATAAACGTGGAATGTTTTTTTGCGGGCTTCAGAACGAAAGAGGAAATTTTTTTAGTTGAAAACATTAACAAAATCAGCAAGATCTATTTAAGTACAGATGATGGTTCCTTTGGTCATAAAGGCTTTATTACCGATTATTTGGAAGATTATCTTATTAAAAACAGGGATAGAGATTTTAATATTTTTGCCTGTGGTCCCCATCCTTTTCTTAAAAAGTTGTGGGATATCGGAAAGAGATTAGGTGTATCATCAATCTTTGCCTCTTTCGAGACCTATATGGCCTGTGGTTTTGGAGTCTGTTTGGGATGCACCGTTGAAACGCCAAAAGGTTTTGTCAAAGTTTGTAAAGATGGGCCAGTGTTCAATTTAAATGATATTTTTGGAGAATAAGATGGATCTTTCTGTTAACTTAGGAAATATAACTCTAAAAAATCCTTTTATGCCGGCTTCAGGAACCTTTGGCTATGGCCTTGAGTTTGCAGAATTTGGTGATTTATCACAGTTAGGTGCCATAGTAACCAAGGGGATATCCCTTAATCCGAAAAAAGGAAACAAACCACCTCGTATTTGTGAGGTGAAAGGCGGTATGATTAACTCAATTGGTTTGGAAAACGTTGGCATAGATAACTTTCAGGAAAAACTCAAAAAACTGGAAGATCTGAATACATCTATAGTATGCAACTTCTTTGGTAATACCTTTGACGAATATATCTCTGTGGCAGAAAAACTGAGTTCTTTCAGGAGGGTTGATGTCTTGGAGGTAAATATCTCCTGTCCCAATGTTAAGGAAGGAGGTATATGTTTTGGAACAGACGAGAGAATGATCTCAGAACTTATCGGAGAGATTAGAAAAGTAATAAAAAAACCTCTGTGGGTTAAGTTAACCCCCAATGTTTCTGATATCACTAAGATTGCCATAACAGCAGAGAAGGCTGGTGCTGATGCGCTTGTTGTGGCCAATACTTACACCGCCATGTCAGTTGATATTGCAAGCAGAAGACCAAAGATTAAAAATATTTATGGCGGAATGTCCGGTCCCGCTATAAAGCCCTTGAGTTTATATAATGTCTTTAGATGTGTTAAGTCAGTTTCAATACCCGTTATCGGATGTGGTGGTATTACAGATATATCTTCAGCACTCGAGTTTTTAATTGTAGGTGCAAGGGCTGTTCAGGTCGGCACCGCTAATTTTATAAACCCTAAGATCTTATGGAACCTTATAGATGATCTGAATGGTTATCTCTCAAGGGAAAAGATAAGTCTAATGGAGTTAATCGGTTCATTAATTACTGAATAAACTTAAATATGAGATTTTTAAAATATCTGAAATTTTCTAAAAAAGTTGTTATCAACCTTTTCAGGGACAACTGTTTTCATAATGCAGCTTCTATCGCCTATTTTTCGGTTTTATCTTTTATACCAATTACCTTTTTAATAACCTCTATAGTTGGTTTTTTTGTGAGCTCCAATCTTATGGTATCAAAAAAGATTTTTGAGATTATAACTCCCTATCTGCCAAATATAAGTTTGGATATGTGGCTTAAATTTACAGGATGGTTTACCAAACCGAGAACCGGTCTTAACATACTGAGTCTTATTATTCTTTTTTTTACCAGCACCCTGATATTTAGTTCCGTAGACAGGGCATTAAAAGATATTTTTAAAAAAAGTGGGATAAAGAGCAGGGGGTCCCTGGAGTCCCTTTTTATTTATTTCACAATGATAGTAATGCTGGCAGGCGCAGTATTTGTATATCTTAACATCGATGTTTTAATAATGTTTTTAAAAAAACTTTCGAGAAGGGAAGAGCTGATCTTCCTGAGACCTCTTTTAAGAAAGATAGATATATTTATTCCATTAATAACATTGTTAATTCAGATACTTACACTTTTTTTTATATTTAATCTTTTTATTGGGAAGAGTGTAAAAAAGACTTATATCTTTTATGTATCAGCTTTCGTAGTTTTTATGTGGACTATTGCGATAAAGGTCTTTAGCTGGTATGTAAACTATGTTACAAACTATAATCTTATTTACGGGTCCATGAGTGTATTTATAATCTTGATAAGCTGGTGTTTTTATGCTTCTCTGATTTTCTTGTTAGGCGGAGAGATTCTCAAGGAACTCTCGGAATGAAAAAAGTCATTTTTCTGCTGATTTTTATAAGCGCCGTTCTTTTTAATACCTTTGAGGTATATTCTCAGGATATCAGAAAAATTCCTTTAGAGAGCACCCCTGTTTTTAAGCTTGCTAAGGATATGGAAAGAAGATTAATTGATCTTTTTCCTCTGTTATATCTTGAAAATAAACTGGACTCTTTGGAGGAAGGACAAAAAGAGAGAGTTATCAGTATCATAAGGGAAAAAGATCTGGGAATGTGCTTTAATCTTGAAGATGAGGTATTAAATGATTTTTGCAGGTTCTATGTCTCAATTAATCTTCTGGGAGTAGATTCTGATTTTTCTGATAATTTGCATGATCCCTTTTTGTTAGATTTAGCTAAATTAGCCAAGGCAATATCACTTTTAAAAGAGGGAGAGTTTCAGAAATCTGAAGAGTTATTTAAGGATGTTACCGATAAATCTGCAATAATTTTTTTCAGGGATTTAAGTGTCTTTTTTCAGGCAAAAAGGATTGAGGATATAGCGGGTTTGAAAAATATTAATCTGTTGGCTAAAAAAGCTGTGGTTTTTAAAATATTAGAGAAAGATACCTCCCTGTTAAATAATATCCTAAAGCCTTATATAGATGAAGATTTATATAATTATTTCACTGCAGTTAATTATTTTAAAAGCGGTAACTATGTTCAGGCGGGAGAATACTTTCTTCACTCAGCAAAGGAAAAAGAAATAAAAGAAGTAGCTTTGTATAATGCGGTTTATTCCTTCTTTCTTGCCCGTAATTTTAAAAATGCAGGTGCTTTGATACCATACCTGAGTAGTTATGATAATAAAAAGTTTACATTGCTTCTATCGTTAACAAACAATAAAAAAGACCCTTTCAATTACGATGAATATGTAAATGACAGAGATTTCTGGTACCTGTTGCGAAATCTTGTCCGGTTTCAGATTGAGAGGGAAGGGAAGATAACCTTTTTAAAAAATATAAAAATGACAGATATTAAGCAAGATGAGGAACTCTTATTCTTTTATTGTGTAAACCTCTTAATTATTGACAGATACAGTTTAGACAGTAGATGTAAAAATTATAAGTGGAACACTCAGGAATACGGGCTTTTTTTTAAAGATATCTCAGATAATGTTTTGAACAGAAGGGAAAATATCAGAATCATTGAAAATTACAGGCTTTTCAAATACTTTCCCTTCTCAAAATATTATGGTGACTATCTTTTTAGAAATAATAACTATGAGATGGCAAAAAATATTTATGAGGAGATTATAAGAGAAGAGAGAAAATTAAGAAGCGACTTTTTGGTTGGTATTTATTCCGGACTGTCAAAGATTTATAAAACAACCGGTAGTAGTTTTACTGCCAAGAAAATATTAGAGGAAGGAATAAACAGACTGGATGACAAAAAGGATATTCTTTTCATTGATTTTATCAAGATATTGATTGAGGAGGAAAACTATGAGGAGGTTATTTGGAGAGCCAAGGCTTATTTAAATGATACAGAAAATGAAGAAATAAAAAAAGAACTTCAAAAATTTATTGAAATATGTTATGAAAGATTAGATAAATTAAAGAAAAAGGAGAAATAATGATACAGTTTTTTATCAAAGGCGGGGTTTTTATGTACCCCATACTATTATGTTCGGTCCTTTCGTTAGGGTTTTTTATATATAAACTAATTACTCTAAAAAGAGAAAAGGTAATACCATCAAAATTAGTTGAAGAATCTGTTAAACTTTTTAAAGAGAAAAGGTTTGATGAGGTATACAGCTTAGCTACGAAAAATCCTTCCCCTCTGGCTAAGATACTGATGGTAATAGTTAAAAACATAGGACAAGGTAAAACCCATATAAAGGAGAGTGTTGAAGAGGTCGGGAGGATGGAAGTTATAGAGCTTGAAAGCTATGTTGATTATATAGGGACAATAGCAGGTGTGGCAACGCTACTTGGGCTTTTAGGAACTATATCGGGGCTAATAAAAATATTTTCAATTATTGGGGTAGAACCGGTTGTGAATCCTGCAAAATTGGCGGGTGGTATATCGGAGGCACTTAACACAACAGCCTTTGGGCTGGTAGTTGCAATTCCAAGTGTTATCTTTCACAGATATCTGGATTCAAAGGTAAATAAGCTTGTGGCTGAGATGGAGAGTATGGCAGTCACTTTAATTGACATTGCAGAGAGTGGGGAAAATGAACTTTAGGTTACAAAAAAAGAATAATAATTTCAGTTCTATAGATTTTACACCTATAGTTGATACGGTGTTTAATCTTATAATATTTTTTGCCCTCTCACTGAACTTCATCGGGACACCTGCGATTAAACTTAAACTGCCTCAGGCATCTTCAGAAGAGACGGTCAGAGAAAAGAATGAGATAAGAATCTATATAACAAAGGGTGTTCAGAAAGAAGGATATACCTATGGTAACTTTATCATAGATGGGAATAATTTTTCCCTTGAGGATATAGAAAAGCTCATAAATCAGAGAGCTGTTAACAAGGAAACAATTGTAATAATTCAGGCAGACGAGAGCGTTTCACAGGGAGAAGTGGTAAAAATTATGGATATGGCTAAGTCTGCAGGACTGGAAAGAATAGCCATTGCAACAAAACCTAAGGAAAAATGAACAAAGTAAAAAAATATATAGTAAGACTTATCTTAACGGGAGTTATTTTTTATATAATGTATGATATTTATACAGGGCATTGGGGATTGAGAAGTTATCTAAACTCAAGAGGCGAAAGGATCAGGCTTACGAAAGAATACAACAATCTTCTTGCAGAGAAGATGAAATATGAAAAAGATTTAGAGGAGATTAAGACAAATCCTCTTTTTATGGAAGAGCAAATCAAGATAAACCTCAAAAAGGGTAATAAGGGTGAGGTTTATTATCTTTTTTCTGAAAAAAATCAGAATAAGTCTAAATGATAGAAATTACAAATAAAAACATAAAGTTATTTAAATTTGTCCTCATACTGATTTGTCTTGTCTATTCGCTGGTTATAAGGTTTGACATAGCTACTGTTGGTGCCATAACAAAGTATCAGGTTTTTTTTATCTATCTTGCACTGCTCTTTATCCTGTTTTTTTTCGTGGGCGATCTCTATTATTTTATTAAAAAAAGAGAGGCCATTCACCGGTCAGAAAAATCGTTTTTGATTGGTGGGTGGTTATTTTTAATAATATCTTTCTTTATAGCAGTTACAAATCTTAATTTTTTGGAACCTCTATATTATCTATATCTTTCTCTTATTTTTGCCTTTCTAAATATTTACTGGGCTTTTTTTTATTATGCAAATCTCTTAATTTACCAGTATATTTCTCTTGTCTATGTTAATTGGGAGAGAAACTATACTCAGTTTCTTAGCTTTTTTATCCTGTCTGTCTTATTTTCATCTGTAGGGTATTTGTTAAGGAAAGAGAGAACAGAGAAAAGGGAATATAAAAATAAGCTCCTTGATATAAAAGAGGGTGCCAAAAGAGTTTTTGGAGAAGAAGAGGATACTATACTTGCCCTCAAGTCAGAAAAAAGGGAAGAAAGTTTACAACAGACATACAAACTTTTTGAAGAGAGGCTTTTAAACATCCTTGAGAGAGTTAAAGATTTTTTAGCCCCCTACACTGTATGTTTTGTTAAGATAAAGGAAGACGGAAAATATTACCGGGTTGTCGATGCAATATCAGATAACGATTATCTGAGGTATAATGAGGATATCAGCCTTGAAGAGGGTGTTATTGGCTGGATTGCCAAATATGGTAAAGATTTAAATCTGAAAGACTACAGGGGTAGTAAAACATCTCTTAATTATTATGACAGGTATGTTCCTATAAAATCATTTTTAGGTATACCTGTTTTTTTAAATGAGAAGGTTTTTGGTGTGCTTTTCATAGATGCACTTGAAGGTGATATTTTTACGAAAGAAACAGAGAATATTCTCAGAATATCGGCCTCACAGATAGAAGACGCCCTTCAAAATACCAGATTGTTACAGCAGATAAATCAGCAATCAAAGGAGTTTAAAGCCCTCTACGATGCAAGTAAGAATATGTTAACCTTTGTAAAGTTAGAAGAGACCATCGGGGGCTTTTTAGAACTGCTAAGACCTTTTATTAAATATGATTATGCCATTATGACACTTAAAGATGAAGAGGGTGTGCAAAAGATTAAGGTTCAGAAAGGTTTAGATGACGGAATAATTGATAAGACAGTTTCTGATAATACCCTTGCCTGTTGGACAATTAAACATAAAACTATGCTTGATATAAAAGACTATGGTGAAAAAAAAAGGAAGGTTCCCTTGCTGTCCGATGATATTAAAATAAAGTATGTCAACAGACTGATAATAATGCCAATCATTATTGAGAACGAAGAGCAGGAAGGCACCTTAATTCTTTGTTTCAGAGAGGAAGGCCCTACGGAATACGAAAAAAATCTTTTAGAAATTCTTACCAACCAACTTACAATATCTATTGCTAAGGCACTTTATGTTGAAAAAATAAATATGATGGCAACTACCGATGGTCTCACAGGTGTATATAACCACAGGCATTTTCAAGAAAGGTTCAGTGAGCTTTTAGAAAGAGGTAAAAGGTATGATGAGATTTTTTCTTTAATCCTTCTTGATATTGATTTCTTTAAAAAAGTTAATGATACCTATGGTCATCCTGTTGGTGATCTCGTCCTTAAGAAGGTTTCACAAAAGATTAAGAGCTCAACAAGAAAGATTGATATAGTTGCCCGATATGGCGGTGAAGAGTTTGCTATAATACTGCCAAACAACAGTAAAGACAGTGCCTATAAGTTTGCCGAGAGGTTGAGAAAAGAGATTTCTGATATGACAGTGGTATTTGAATCTGGTAAACTTAATGTAACCGTTAGCATGGGTATAGCAGAGTTTCCGGTAGACGGTACGGAAAAAAAAGATCTTTTGGAAAAGGCAGATAAATGTCTCTATGAAGCAAAAAAACAGGGGAGAAACCGAGTAATAGTAACGGGAAGGGATATATGATTAAAATTGCGGGTATTCAGTTCCACTCTAAAAAAGATGTTGGTGAAAATTTGTCAAAATCAAAATCTTTCATGGACATCGCAGTTGATGAAGGTGCCAAGATTATTGCGTTTCCTGAACTTTTTCTTACAGAGTGGTTTCCTGCTGAGATGAGGGAAGAATATTTCAAGCTTGCTGAAAGTTATAAAGGCGAGTCTGTTAAATTTTACAGGGATTATTCGAAGAAAAATAAGGTTATATTAATAGTTCCTTTCTTTGAAAAATACGGAAGATCTTTTTATAACTCTACCGCGGTTATAGAAAAGGGGAGGATAATTGGAATTTACAGAAAGGTACATATCCCTCAGATTCCGTTGTGGGAGGAAAAGTATTATTTCAGAAGCGGTGATAGTCTTCCTGTTTTTAATACATCAATTTGTAAGATCGGTATCCAGATCTGTTGGGACAACTTTTTTTTTGAAGGCTATAGGTGTCTTGCTTTAAATGGTGCTGAACTTGTGGTAACGCCTACTGCTTCTGCCATGAATACCCAGAATCGATGGAGAATAGTAATATCGACTCAGGCTTTATTAAATAATATATTTATTTTCAGGGTCAACAGGGTAGGTAAGGAAAGGTATCAGGAGTTTTATGGTAACAGCTTTCTTGCCGGTCCCGATGGCCTTATTGTTGGGAAACCAGCGGGAGAGTTAGAAGGGGTTTACATCACCGAATTAAATTTAAATATAATAAAAAGGGCGAAAAAATATTTCCCCTTTCTTAAAGACAGAAAACCAAAACTATATTCCAGGATTACAGAGGACTTAAATGAGTAAACTCAGTGATTATCTGAAAGGTTTAAAAAAGGCAAAGGTTCTTGTTATAGGTGATATTATACTTGATCATTATATCTGGGGTAAGGTGAACAGAATTTCACCGGAAGCGCCTGTTCCCGTTGTCTTTGTCACAAAGGAAAGTACTGTACCCGGTGGGTCTGCAAATGTTGCCCTTAATATAAGTTCAATAAATGGTGGAGTAACTCTCTGTGGTGTCATAGGAAAGGATTTGTATGGTGAAAATCTTTTGAAACTACTCAATGAAAAGAAAGTTGATACATCGGGAGTTTTAACTGATAACAGCAGACATACTACTGTTAAGACAAGAGTTATAGCTCAGCATCAGCACATTGTCAGGATAGATAAGGAAGAAGTCTTAGAAGTTAGCGATGAGATAATAGAAAAGATGAAAAAATTCCTGAAATCTAATTGTCATAAATTCAATGTAATCGTAATATCGGACTATGCAAAGGGCTTGATAACAAAAAAACTGGTAGAAATAATTAAAGAAAGCTTCAATGAGGTTTTTCTCATAGCGGATCCCAAGGTTAAAAACGAAAGTCTTTACACCGGATTTGATCTCATAACCCCAAACAGAAAGGAGGCCTTTGAGATTGCAAAGATAATCGATGACGGAACCGAGGAAACATTAATTAAAGCGGGAAAAAAGATTATGTCAGAGCTTAAATTAGCTAATCTCCTGATAACAAGAGGTGAAGAAGGGATGAGTCTTTTTACCGGTAAGAAACATATAAGAATACCAACCTTTGCCCAGGAGGTATTTGATGTAAGTGGGGCGGGTGATACGGTTATTGCATTGCTATCTGCCGGGGTAAGCTCTGGCCTGAATCTGATAAAAAGTTGTATAATTGCTAATATCGGTGCTTCTGTAGTGGTGGGAAAGATGGGAACTGCGACTACTACCGTTGAAGAAATAGAAAGAAGATGGTCTTTAATGGATAAATCGATTAGAAAGGAGTTAGAATCTTATCTTTAGATAATTATGAATGACCATAGCAAAACCGCCAAACCTTTTTTTAGTGTTTTTTCTGCCGACAGAGAATTAATTTATGAGACGATGATCAATCTGTCTGATATTTATGGCGAGATAGATTCAGAGACCGATTTTTTGAGTTTTAATCAGACAAGCTACTACGAGAAAGAGTTCGGCAAAAACTTAGAGAGAAAAATATTTTCCATAAAGGGGCTGATAAATCCGCTGTATGCCATAGATATAAAATTAATGGCCATGGAGATGGAAGAATCTCTCTCGAGAGATGAGAAAAGAACGGTAAATATAGACCCCGGTTATGTGGAGTTATCTCATATAATATTAACAACAAGGAAGCCCTATAGCCATAGAATTTATATCGGAAAGGGTGTATATGCTGACTTGACATTAATATTCAAGAAGGGGTTAGGCTATGTTCCACTTGAGTGGACATACCCGGATTATGCATCAGCTGAATATAGAAATTATTTCAATAAAGTCAGAGATTTATTGAAGATTAATCTGAAAGGAGAGTCAAATTGATAATTAGTATGACAGGTTATGCCTGCAACGGCTTTGAGCTGGCAGGGCAAAGGTTCAGCTTAGAGATTAAGTCCTATAATCATAAATATCTTGATATAATAGTTAAGACGCCAAAGGCCTATAACTACCTTGAGAATCAGTTGAGAAAGGCAATCGGTGATTATGTGAACAGAGGTAGGATAGAGTTTTCTCTTAATGTGGAAGAGATAAATCTTGAGAGATATATTAATAAAGACAAGGCAAAAAATGTTTATAACTTAATGAATGAGATTATAAGAGAGCTTGATATTAAAGAAAGTATCAGTCTTTCTCATATACTTAATTATAAAGAGTTATTGTTTTCTAACGGCGAAAAAACCCGCATAGCGAAAGAAGGAGACCCTATCTTTTGGAAAGAGTTCTCTAAGTTGATGAAAGACTTTACCAAATCAAGGGTTAAGGAAGGGAAAGAGTTGGAAAAAGATATAAAAAAAAGGCTTTACCTTTTGGAAAAAAATATAGTGAAGATAGAAAAAATATTACCAAAGATCAAGAATAACAGCATTTTAAAGATAAAAAAGAAGATTTCCGAGATTTTTGACAGGGAAAACATCAGTGACAGGTTCGAACAGGAGATTGTCTATATGACTGAGAAACTTGATGTTTCTGAAGAAATAACAAGATTCAAGGCTCATGTGAAAAATATCATTGATATAACCAAAAGTAACAGTCAGGTAGGAAAAAAGCTCGATTTTTACACTCAGGAGCTACTTAGAGAGATAAATACTCTTACTGTTAAGGCTCAGGATGCAGGTGTATCTAAAATTGCCGTAGATATTAAATCAGAGATAGAAAAAATAAGGGAACAGGTTCAAAATGTCGAATGATTATAGTAAGTTTGTCCTGGTAGTGTCTGGACCATCGGGTTCAGGTAAAACCTCGATTATAAAGAATTTTCTTAAAGAAAATAACGATTTTGAACTCAGTATCTCCCATACAACCAGACATAAAAGGGAAGGGGAGATAGAGGGTGTTAACTATTATTATATTTCGAAAGATGAGTTTGAAAACAAGATTAAAAACGGTGATTTTATTGAGTGGGCTAAAATATATGACAATTATTACGGAACTTCAAAAAAAGAGATTGACAGAATACTAAAAACAGAAAAAAATGTTTTATTGGAGATTAATATTGACGGCTTGTTAAACGCCAAAAATGTTTTTAAAGAAGAAATAGTATCTGTCTTCATAATAACTGAAAATATAGATGAGTTGGTAAAAAGGCTCAGGGAAAGAAACTCTGAAAGCGAAGAAGATTTTTTAAAAAGAATAAAAGAGGTTGAGAGAGAGATTTCTTACATTAATTTTTATGACTATGTTATATTAAATAAGAAAGGAAAGATTGAAGAGTCCGTAAAAGCACTTAGAAATATAGCAGAAGCTGAAAAGATAAGAACGAAAAGATTAAAAAATATAAAAGATAGATTTTTTGGAGGTAGATAATGGCAAGAATAACTGTTGAAGATTGTCTGGAAAAGATACCAAACCGTTTCTCACTATGTATTGCAGCAGCAAAAAGGGCTAAAGATCTGAAAAAAGGAGCCTCTCCGTTAGTAGATTCCAAAAATAAAGAGATTGTTACTGCCTTAAGAGAGATCGCCGCAGGAAAAATAGGGATAAAAAATTAATTTTTTTATATTTAAGAAACCTATTACAATAGCCCGTTGCCTGACAGCTATTCTTTATAAAAACGTTTTTTGATGAAAACCTTAGATGATATTATAGAAAAGGCAAAATCATACCTTCCTACCCAGAGCCTTGAACTGATAAAAAAGGCCTATAACTATTCTGCCAAACTACACAAGGATCAGGTTAGACTTTCCGGAGAACCTTATATTAATCATCCTGTAGAAACTGCCTATATCCTTGCTGAGCTTAAGATGGATGAATACTGTATCTCAGCGGGGCTTCTTCACGATGTTTTGGAAGATACTCTCGCCAGCCATGAAGAGCTGGCAAAAGAGTTTGGCGATGAGATAGCTCAGCTGGTTGATGGTGTAACAAAGATAGGAAAGATTCAGTTTAGCAGTAAGGCAGACAGAAAGGCTGAAAATTACAGAAAAATGCTTATGGCCATGGCTAAAGATATAAGGGTTATAATAATTAAGTTGGCTGACAGATTGCATAATATTAAAACTCTTGATTTTCAACCACCCGATAAAAGAGAGGCAATAGCAAGAGAGACCCTTGAGATTTATACCCCCATAGCCAACAGGCTTGGTATGGCAAAGATTAAATCTGAGCTGGAAGATTTATCTTTCAGATATATTAAGCCTGAGGTATATGAGTATCTCAAAAATGAGGTAGATAAAAGAATCGCCCAGAGGGGTGATTATGTAGAGAGGGTAAAAGAGGTTATTAAAAAACTCCTTGCAGACCATAATATTCATTGTGAGGTTAGCGGAAGGCCCAAGCATCTTTACAGCATTAATCAGAAGATGGAGAAACAGAAGGTCAGTTTAGACCAGATTTATGATCTTATTGCCTTTAGAATAATTGTAAAATCTATTAAAGAATGTTATGAGGTCTTGGGAATAATTCATTCTCAGTGGAAACCGGTTCCCGGCAGGTTTAAAGATTATATTGCTGTTCCAAAGCCTAATATGTACCAGTCTTTGCATACAACTGTTATCGGACCGGAGGGAGAAAGAATTGAGATTCAGATAAGAACAGAAGAGATGCACAGAATTGCTGAGTTTGGTATTGCAGCACATTGGAAATATAAAGAGGGCAGGGTAAGAGCTTTAAAAGAAGAAGAGAGATTCGCCTGGTTAAGACAGATACTGGAGTATCAGAAAGAATCTAAAGATGCAAAGGACTTTATAGAGTCAATTAAAACAGATATATTTTCAGACGAGGTTTATGTCTTCACCCCGAAGGGGGATGTTTTGGTTTTGCCAAGGGGCTCTACAGTAGTTGATTTTGCCTATGCCATTCATTCAGAAGTTGGTAATAGATGCATAGGTGCTAAGGTAAACGGAAAGATAGTGACATTAAAATATGAGCTTCAGACGGGAGATATAGCTGAAATAATAACCTCAACCCAGCAGAAGCCATCGGCAGACTGGCTCAAATTTGTCAAAACATCAAAGGCAAAATCAAAAATAAAACAGTTTATAAAGCAAACTCAGTTACAAAAAAGTATTGAGATTGGCAAAGAACTTTTAGATAAGGCTTTAAAGAAACATGACTTGTCATTTAACAAACTCACTAAACAGGATATAAATAAAATACTTAAAATTTTTAATATTAAAGAAGAAGAGGAGCTATACTCGCAAATTGGTTTTGGAAAACTTTCTGCCTATCATGTAGTCAATGAGTTAATTCCGGAAGAAAAAAGAAAAGAGATAAAGACGGTGGAAGCACCGGAAGAGTCTCCCAAAGAAGGTATTGTTATTAAGGAATTAGATGGCGTTTTGATAAAATTCGCCAAATGTTGTAACCCCCTTCCCGGTGATCCAATAGTAGGATTTATTTCAAGAGGTAAAGGTATTACAATTCATAATCCCGATTGTCCAAACATTATTAATGCGGAACCCTACAGGATTATTCAGGCATCATGGGATCCCGCGAAAAAGATATTGAGACCAATAAAGATAAGAGTAGAATGTGTTGATGAGCCCGGATTGCTGACAAATATATCTTCTTCTATCTCAAAGGAAAACGTAAATATCTCAGAGGCAAAAATATCAACTCTTCCTGAAAAAACAGCGGTTTGTGATTTTAAAATACTTGTCAGCGATGTGAATATGCTTAATAAGGTAATGCGTTCTGTCGAAAAGGTTAAGGGTGTCTATTCTGTTCAGAGAGTAAAATAAATGATATATATATGGCGGAGCCGACGAGACTCGAACTCGCGGCCTCCTGCGTGACAGGCAGGCGTTCTAACCGACTGAACTACGGCTCCGCTGTGGATTAAATATTAAAGCATATTTGCCCCTACCTTTGCAAGAAAAAAATCAAAGATACTTTCGGTTTGTTTGATTTTCATTAGGATAACCGTTAATAAAATTTTTTTATTGAAAATAAAATTTTTTTATGAATAATAAAATTAGGCTTTTTAAATGACTGTTGGGAGGGTTTATGAATATTCACGAGTATCAAGCTAAGGCCATTCTTAAAAAATATGGAGTTACAGTTCCGGAGGGATACTTGGCCGAGAGTTCTGAAGAGGCCTTTGAAGGGGCTAAAAAGATTAACTCTGATATTTTTGTTGTTAAAGCACAGGTCCACGCAGGCGGAAGGGGAAAGGCGGGTGGTATAAAGGTTTGCAAAACTCCTGAAGAGGTTAGAGAAGTTTCTAAAAATATGTTGGGGATGAAGCTTGTTACTCATCAGACAGGTCCGGAAGGAAAGATAGTAAATAAGGTATATGTAGAGGCAGGGTGTAATATCGAAAAGGAGTTATATTTAGGTATTGTAGTTGACAGAAGTATTAGCAGGGTTACCCTGATGGCATCTACTGAAGGTGGAATGGAGATTGAAGAGGTTGCGGAAAAAAGCCCTGAAAAGATTTTAAAGGAATCAGTTGATCCGCTTACCGGAATTATGCCCTATCAGGCGAGAAAGATAGCCTATGGTCTTGGTCTGAAAGATAAAACCGCTCAATCTATGACAAAATTTATTTTAGCGTTGGAAAAATGTTTTGAGGACTGTGATTGTTCTCTGGCAGAGATTAATCCACTGGTAGTTACGAAAGAAGGAGATGTTTTAGCCCTTGACTGTAAGATGAACTTTGATGACAACGCACTGTTTAGACATAAAGATATAGAAGCCTTAAGAGACTTTTCTGAAGAGGATATAAGAGAGGTTGAAGCAAGTAAATATGATCTTTCCTACATTGGTCTTACAGGTAATATAGGTTGCATGGTTAATGGTGCAGGTCTTGCCATGGCAACTATGGATATTATTAAGCTTCACGGCGGAGAGCCTGCAAATTTTCTCGATGTAGGAGGTGGAGCCTCTACGGAAAAGGTAACAGAGGCTTTTAAACTGATACTTTCTGATAAAAATGTTAAAGCGGTACTCGTAAATATCTTTGGCGGAATTATGAAATGTGATGTAATCGCTCAAGGCATCATAGAGGCTGCCAAGGCGGTATCAATTAAAGTTCCTGTGGTCGTCAGGCTTGAAGGGACTAATGTGGAGCTTGGGAAGAAGATGCTTAAAGAGTCAGGACTGGATCTGATATCGGCAACTGATATGACTGACGCAGCTATAAAAGTTGTTTCAGCGGTTAAATAGGAGGGAATACTATGGCTATACTCATAAATAAAGATACTAAATTAATTACTCAGGGAATTACGGGAAGTGCAGGATTATTTCATTCCATAGGATGTAGAGATTATGGGACAAAGGTAGTTGGCGGTGTTACTCCCGGTAAAGGCGGAACCGTAGTGGAAGGGTTCCCCGTTTTTGATACAGTCTATCAGGCAAAAAGAGAGACTGGTGCAAATGCATCGATGATATTTGTTCCTGCACCGTTTGCAGGGGATGCCATACTTGAGGCTATTGATGCAGGAATTGAGATAATTGTGTGTATTACTGAAGGAATACCTGTAATGGATATGATTAAGGTTAAAAGAGCATTGCAGGATAGCAAAAGCAGACTTATAGGTCCTAACTGTCCGGGTATTATTACCCCCGGTGAGTGCAAGATTGGTATAATGCCTGGTTATATTCATAAAAAAGGAAGTGTAGGGCTTGTTTCAAGATCCGGAACCCTTACCTACGAAGCGGTCTATCAGTTAACTCAATTAGGAATTGGTCAGTCCACCTGTGTTGGCATTGGCGGAGACCCTATTAACGGGACTAATTTTATTGATTGTATTAAGCTATTTAATGAAGATCCCGAGACTTCCGCTATAATTATGATTGGTGAGATCGGTGGAACCGCAGAAGAAGATGCAGCAAGATATATAAAGGAGAATGTAAAAAAACCAGTCGTTGGATATATAGCAGGTATTACTGCTCCAAAGGGGAAGAGAATGGGGCATGCAGGAGCAATAATAAGTGGTGGTAAAGGAACAGCAGGAGAAAAAATTTCAGCAATGGAATCGGCGGGAATTGTAGTTTCAAAAAGCCCCGCTGAGATAGGCATAACTTTAAAGAGAGTCTTAGAGGGTAAATAAATAATGGTCAGGGTTAAAGTTTTTCAGTTAAAAACTTTAACCCTGAATTTTTATAAGATTTATAAAATCTTTTAGAAGCCTTCTTTCAGAACCCTTGCAAGGTTTTTTGCAAGAGTTAGGTTTTCATCTTTAAGAAAATTATTTTGAAATATTGTGTCATCTCCGAAGAAAATAAACTTACCCTTCCCGATAATTCCCGATGCTATTATCCCGAAAGGACCTTTGGGTTCATTATCATCAAATATTCCGTTTCTATTTAAATCAACCCACGATTTATTGCTTGTTTTTGCAATTATTAAATCGTCCTTTTCTGAAATAAGCCCCCAGGCTCCGTAAACAGAAAATTTGGTAAGGTTTCTAAAAAGAGTATTATTAGATAGGTTTTTAATCTCAAAATCAATATTTTTCCCTTTGGTGATAAGATTTTCCGATTCGCTTACGGAACCTCTTGTAATCTCAACACCAAATCTTTTAAAAAGCCCCTCTGCGGGTAAAGATATATGTAACATAACAACGAGATTCCCACCGTCTGATACGAAATTAAAGAGCTCTTCTGTTTCTTGCTTAGAGATCTCTTTGAATGGCCCTGAGATAATAACAGATTTATAATCTTTTAAAAAATTTTTTGAGAAAGGGGCATCGCTGGTAAATAACTCAAGCCCTTCTTCTCTGAGAATTTTGGCGAGATTTGATAATTGTAAGTTACCTTCCTTTGATATTAAAAAGGGCTGACCATGGCCTTCATCAAAAAGGACTTTGTTTAAGTTTTCTGCAGAGGCAGGGCTGATTAATACTAAAATGGTTAAAAGAAGGAAAAGTTTTTTTATCATTATCATAACTCCTAAGGGTTTTTTATATTTTCTTATATTATTGGACTTTAATCAAGACAAAAAATGACCTAATTAAGATAAGTTACTGAAAGTTATTAATTACAAGGGTTTTGATATTAAAAAGGGAGAATGTTTATCCTGTCTGACTATCTTTAGGAAATATATTTTCTTAGTTTTATTATGTAGTCAATGCCTGACCATGCGGTTATAATAACAGCTAATATCAAAACATCGTATCCTAATGAATGGAAATCAAGCGTTACATAATAGGGGTTTCCTATATGATATCTGTAATGAATTAGCAGAAGAAATATAGCAATCATCTGAACAAAGGTCTTGATTTTACCGGAGATCGAAGCAGGAACCACCTCTCCTTGGATTGCTGCGATATCTCTTAACCCCATTACTATAATCTCACGAATTAAAATTATTAATACCGCCCAAACGGGTACCCACCTGTGATACAGAAGAAGTATTAAGCCCGATGTGACGAGAAGTTTATCGGCAAGGGGATCGAGAAACTTACCTAAGTTAGTTACCGATTTCATCTGTCTTGCGACATAGCCGTCAACCCAATCTGTTAGCGCGGCAAAGAGAAATATCAGTGCGCCATAGAGACATTTATCCTTCGTTGGCTCGTAAAGAAAGTATATAACAAAGGGGATCGATAGTATACGGATAAGGGTAATAAGATTGGGTAATGTAAACATATTTCCTCTAAAATATTATCATTTTAAAAAAATAGCTCTTCCCTTACCCTTTGTAACAATAATGCTGTTTTCTTCGAGAATGACCTTTTCTATCCCAAGCAATAAAAACAGATCTTCTTTATTAATTACGTCTTTTTCATCTATGTCTTCTATAAAATGATCTCTGTGAGGGATTATAACCTTTTTAGTGCCTCTTATTTTAATAATATTTGATTTGTTGAAAGGTCCTTCAAAGCCTCCATCGATACCTACAAGGTATTTTCCGTTAATCCAGATCTCTTCATTCTCTTTAAGGTTAAGAATTATATTGTCGCCTTTGAGTACCACTCTGCCTTCCCCATTTAAATAAACATGTTCAATAAAGTTTTCTTTATTTAGTTTCCCGTCGAGGAGGATATACTTATCTTTTACAATCGACCAGCTACCGTAGAAAATTACTTTAGAGATGCTGTTTTTTTCTACCACTAAAGCATCGGAAGTTAACAGATCTACGAGAGAGAACTCTTCAAGACCTTCCTGAAGAGAGATCTTTGTCCGTTCTTCTTCTGTAAGGTTTTTATCTATTATCTTTGATAGGACCTTTTTTGAAGATTTAATATCACCTAATTTTTCATAACAGGCGCTAAGATAAAAGAGGGCGTTTTTATGGTCAGGGACAAACTCTATTGTTTTAACAAAAGCATCAATAGCCGATTTGTAGTCTCCCAGTTGAAAATAAGCCTTTCCTAAATTAAAAAACATGGTAAAACTAATCTGGGAATTAAGTTTTACCATTTTTTTGTAAACATCAATCATTTCCTGGTATTTCTCCAGTTGGAAAAGCACCCAGCTTAAAAGATTTAATAACTTCTCATCGTCAGGTAATTTCTCCAACCCCTCTTTAAGTATTTTCTCTGCCTGTTCATAATCGCCACGGTTTATACAGGATAAGGCATCTTTTAAATAGTCTTTATCTGCCATCAGTTAGCCCTTGAAATATTGGTATTTGAATACATTTTATAAAACTCCAAAACCTTTTTAACGTAATTTTTGGTTTCACTGAAAGGTGGTATTGAATAGTTGTATTTGATAACATTTTTCGGACCTGCATTATAAGCAGCAAGAGCCAGCTGGACATCATTTCTAAAATAATTTATTAGATATTTTAAGTATTTAATACCTGTTCTGATATTGCTTTCCGGATCGAAGGGGTTTTCACATTCAAAAAGGTTGGCGGTTTCAGGCATTAGTTGCATAAGCCCCATGGCACCTTTCCTTGATACCGCCTTGGGGTTATAACCAGATTCCGCACGAACTACCGCCTTAACAAGAGGATAATCTACATTATACATTTCTGAATATTTTTGTATCAGATGGTCATATTTTTTGAAATAGTCTTTGTAGTCTTTTACATTGAAAAAACCGGTTCTTAAGTAGAGCTTATAACCTTTATGAGTTGGGGTATCAGTAAAGTGTATTACACCGCTTTCATCTTCATAGCGATAAATATCTCCGTATGAAATGCCTGTTAGGGCAAACAGAAAGATTAAAACCTTTATTATTCTCATATCTAATTTATTATTTGAATACTTTCAGGAAAAGTTGTCAAGGATAAAAGACCCTTTTTTGTCATTAAATATGTTGTTTCTATTCCTGCCACACCTAAATTTGGAATAAAGAATTTGGGCTCTAAAGCAAAGACTACCCCATCAGATATTATCTCTTTTGATGTTTTTGTTAGAATAGGTAACTCATCCAGTTCCAGCCCTATCCCATGGCCGATATATCCGACACTTCTGCCTCTTGGTCCCATGAATATTTCACTCAGATTATTTTTAATGACTATTTTTTCGGCTATTTTGTAAAGTTGTGAACATTCTATCTGTTCGTTTTTTAGTTCCCTACTAACTTCATGGATTTGCTGAGCTACCGAGTAGACGGTTGAGTAATCTTCAGGAGGTTTACCTAAAAAGAATATTCTCGTCATATCTACACAGTATCCATCATAGGAGAAAACAAAGTCTATACTTAAAGGTTCACCTTTTTTTAATTTTTTATTACCTGCTCCCTGAGAGAAAAAGCTACCCTGACCTTCGCCTGCGGTTGGGGAATCAACATAGGATAAAATTAAAGAGTTCTCCCCTGAAAGGTAATGACCATAAAACATCTCCTGGTTAAAGGCGCGGGTTCTTATTATTCCTGTATGACCTTTTTTTCTTGCTATATACTCTGTTTCATAGGCAATATCAAGCTCACTTAAACCCTCTTTTATAAAATTTTTTATTTCTTCAAAAGTTTCAGTGATAAGTTTGCCTGCCATTTTAATTTTTTCAATTTCCCATTGACTCTTTATCGTTCTGATTAACCTGATATTATAAGAAAAATCTATAAACTTTTTCGTGGGAAAGATCTGGCATATCCTGTTGAAATAGCTAACAGGAAGTATATCGAGTTCAAGTCCGATTTTTTCTAATTTCACATCAACCTGATTGATTATAGATATAATATTTGTTAGCCCTTTTATCTCAATTATGTTTTTTAGGGGGCTTTCTTTTTTTGCCCTTTCAAAGTCTCTTCTGATAAACAGGAAAGGTTCGCCTTCCTGAGGAACGAAGAGAATACCCTGTTGAAGAGTTCCTGAGAAATAATATAAATCAATTTTTTGGATGATAAAAACTGCATCTATGTTTGATCTTGCGAGAGATTTCTGTAAATTTTCTATTCTTGTTTGAATCTCAGAAGCAGGAATAGTCATACCTATTTATTTTCTTCTTTTCCGGGACTCCAGATGATGGCCAGAATATTAGCTGGTTTATCTCCTACACAGCTTACTCTATGGGGGATTTCTGAGTTATAGTAGATGGAATCCCCTTCTTTTAGTATCTCTTTAAAGTCTCTTAACTGAACTTCCATCTCACCGTTTAAAACGTAAATGAACTCTTCTCCCTGATGTTTTGAAAGTCCCTGTGGTTTTAAAGGAGATGGTTCGAGGGTAATAAGGAATGGCTCAAAATGTCTGTCTTTTTTGCCAAAACCTAAAGATTTATAGGTATAACCGTAATTAACGCCTTCTTTAGATGCCACTCTTGAGACGGGAACTTCCTGTCCTTTCCTGTCAATAATAAAAGGTTCTTCCTTTTCTTCTCCTAAAAGATTACCAACAGATAATTCCAGTGCCTTTGCAACTGTCAGTAAAGCACCTAAGGGAGGGGATATGAGATGATTTTCAATCTGAGAAAGTATTGATTCGGAGTATCCTGTCCTGTCTGATAACTCTTTTAATGATAAGCCTTTTTGTTCTCTGAAATATTTTATTCTTTCCCCTACCTTAACGATATTTTCCCGTTTCATAGAAACCCCTTTTTATAACGCAACATAACATTTAAATATAAAAATGTTTCACTTTTTCAGATAAGCTTGTAAATTTTTTTCAGTTTATTAAATAACAGCGTTTTTTTCTATGTTAACTTCAGATTATATCCTGCTAGAATCGCCTTTTCGTTAAGTGGAATCATCTTTTTGTGTTTTTCCGAAACGACTTCTTTAATTGCTGAGATTAAACTATCCTTTTTCACAACAGAGAATCTTTTTGCAATATATCCCAACATAACCATGTTGGCTAATCTGTCATTTCCTACTACATCTTTTGATATACTATTGGCATTTATAAAAATTTTATTTACATCTTCTCTCTCAACCTCTTCAGGTGAGATTATATCGGAATTAATTACCAGATAGCCTCCGCTCCTGATAACATTTTCAAATCTTTTCAAGGCGGGTAAACTCATAATCATTCCTATCTCAGGATGAGAAGGGATAGGAGAGCCAATCTGTCTATCAGAGATTACAACATAACAGTTTGCAGCGCCACCTCTCATCTCGACACCATAGGAAGGGAAAAAGGTAACCTCCCGACCATCCAGTAGAGCAGAATAACAGAGAAGATTACCTGCTATAAGTATTCCCTGACCGCCAAATCCTGAAAAAACAAGGTCTATATAAAAGCTTTTTTTAGAGGACATCGGGCATCTTCCTTTCCTTAAATACTCCTAAAGGAAAAAACGGTATCATCTCTTCCTTTACTCTGTTTAAGGCATCCATTGAACTCATATTCCAGTTTGTAGGGCATGATGAAAGAACCTCTACAAAGGTAAAACCCATATTATCTAACTGCATCTCAAAGGCTTTCTTGATTATTTTTTTTGCATCAAACAGATATTTGGGTGTACATACGGAAACTCTTGCTGATAATGCTACTCCTTCTAAGGTTGCAAGCATCTCTGCCATTCTGATAGGATAACCATCTCGGTGAAACTCTCTTCCGTAAGGTGAGGTCGTTGTAACCTGACCGAGCAGGGTAGTTGGTGCCATCTGTCCTCCGGTCATCCCGTAAATAGTATTATTAACAAATATTACAGTTACATTTTCCCCTCTGTTTGCTGCATGAACCGATTCTGCCATTCCGATTGATGCTAAGTCCCCATCACCCTGATAGGTAAAAACGATCCTTTCTGGTCTTACCCTTTTAACGCCCGTTGCTACCGCTAAACCTCTACCATGAGGTGCCTCTAAGGAATCAACATCTAAATAGTCGTATAGAAAGACTCCACATCCAACACCGATAACTGCAAGGGCGGAATCTTTTAAATTTAATGAATCTATAGCCTCAGCAACAAGCTTGTGGACTGTCCCGTGATGACAACCAGGGCAGAAATGAAAACAGGGGTTTTTTAAAACTTCCGGTTTTTTATATACCGCTTTCATATATTAAAAAGCTCCTTTGCTTTATTAAACAAATCATCCGGTGTTGGAACATAACTACTTGGTTTCCCATAAAATCTGATATTTACGTTTCTGCCAAGAATCCTCATTACATCGTAGAGCATCTGTCCCGTATTCATCTCTATGACAAAGAAGTTTTTGCAGGTTTTTGTAAGTGAAAAAAGTTCTTCTTCCGGATATGGTACAAGACTGATTGGTCTGAATAATCCTAATTTTAAGCCGTTCTCACGGGCTAACTCTATGGTTGATCTCGCAACACGAGCAACCATCCCAAAGGCTACAATTATTATGTCGGCATCATCACATAGATACTTATCGAATAAAATCTCATTCTTTTTCATCTCTTCGAATTTTTTATGGAGCTTCCAGTTATGAACTTCAAGTTCATTCCCTTTTAAGTACAGGGATTTGATAATTTTTTGTCTTTCACCTTTTCTTTCACCGAAGGCCCAGCTCTTTTCAGGCGGTTTTATGCCTTCCGGGTATCTTCTTATTAAGGTTTCTCTCATAAGACTAATCATCACATCTGCAAGTATAAGAGCAGGGGTTCTGTATTTATCGGCAACATCGAAGGCTTTTACAGTTAAATCATACATCTCCTGAACAGAATAGGGAGCAAAAACAGGTATAAAATAATCGCCATGTCCTCCACCTTTCGTAGCCTGATGATAATCTCCCTGAGATGCCCCAATTCCACCGAGACCCGGTCCCCACCTTGAGACATTAACAATAACTGCAGGAAGTTCAGAACCAGCCAAGTAAGATATTCCTTCCTGCATAAGAGATATGCCGGGACTTGAAGAGGATGTCATTACCCGAAATCCGCAGGAGCTTGCACCTAATAACATATTTATAGAGGCAACTTCGCTTTCTGCCTGAACAAACGTTCCTCCAACCTTGGGAAGTTCCCGCGATAAAAACTCAGGAATATCATTTTGAGGTGTAATGGGATAGCCGGCGTAAAACTTAAGCCCACTATCTATAGCAGCCATAGCAAGGGCGTCTGAGCCTCGTGAAAAGAGCTTATTCATTATCCCTCCACACTTCTATTACTACGTCAGGGCACATCTCTGCACAAATACCACAGGCAGTGCAGGCATCTTCTTTACTTAAGACAACGTATCTGTAACCAAGTTTATTTAGTTTTTCGCCAATAGATAGTGCCTTTTTAGGGCAATATAAGACACAAATCTGACAGCCCTTACACCTTTCCTTATGGATTGTAAGTTTTTTCTCAGTTTTCTTCATAAGAGATATTCTTGATTATTCTTTAATAAGAGATTTTTTTAATTCCTTGCCCATCTTAAAAAAAGGAAGTCTCTTAGGCGGAACAGAGACAATCTCGCCTGTCTTTGGATTTCTTCCTTTGCGGGGCTTGTAGCTTTTAACATAAAAGGTTCCAAACCCTCTTATCTCTATTCTATTGTTATTTTCTATTGCCTCCCTCATTTTTTCGAAGATAAAATCAACAACTTCATTAGCCTTTTTTTGACTTAGGTTAAGCTCCCTTGAAAGCTCGCTTATAACATCTGATTTCTTCATAAGATCTCCTTTCCCTTATATTTGAAAAATAATTTTTATTTCAAAATTATTACCATCTAAATTTACTTTAAGCATGCTATTCATAATGTTTAAAAAGGTTTTCAAGTTATAAAGCAAATAGTAAAGCGTATCATCATAGTCATTCCATTTGTCATCATTGATTAGTTTAAAAGTTTCATTCAATGAAGGTTTTATCCTGTCTAAGAAACAGGCAATATTTACAATCAGCCTATTTTCTTCTTCCTGAGCTTCTAATCCGAAGTTTATGGCACCTGAATTAAGAAGCTCTTCAATAATTTTTTTAAGAACAAAAGCTATTTTATCAAAATCTCCCCATTTTTGAAAAGATGGAATTTCACTATTGATTTTTAGAATGTCCTGAGGAAGGGTATCCTTAATTTTTTTAAAAATATCTCCAACCTCAAAAATTTGCATGTTAGATTCTTCTTCTCCACCAATCCTGTTTATTATACAGAACTCATCTCTCAGTAACTTTAATCTGTTCTCAACCAATGAAATTTTTTCATAACAACTTTTATTTTTTTCATTGTCTGTAATATTACTGTCTTTATCCAAGTAGTCTAAATAGCCATCGAGCAAAGATAGGTTGTTCGACAGATTCTCGCAGATTCTTTGAATAATCTTCTTCTTTTGCCTTTCCTCCCATTTCAAGAATTGGTTTTTTTCAAAAATGTCATTATCTACATTTTGAGCAAGTCTTTTAATCTCTTTTTTGTCCGGGTTCTCCTGCCTGTTTAAAAACTCAATGTTTGACAGATAAACTGCTATCTGATTACCAACTGCTTCAAAAAACCTTGTCTCTTCTTCCTCAAAATCTGATCCGGAATGTTTAAAACCTAAAAGTGTTCCCAAATAGATTTTTTGAAATATAAGAGGTTGCCATAGTGTTGATAGATCTTCGAACTTAAGTTTGTTTAGCTTATTTATATTTTTTACACTGATTAAACCGGTCTTTTTCCAGTTTATTATCTTTTCAACCCAGTATTCGATTTTTTTAATCTCATTGTTGGCAAGCTTCCTGTCCTTACTTTGAATAACTTCTCCGTTAAAGATCCCCTCACAGGACAAAATGAGAGTTATGTCAGTAGCTTTAACAAGCCTTCTCAGTTCATAAATGACATATTCAAGCACTTTGCTATAGTGAAGATTGCTTAAGAAAGCCTGAGTTATATTAAAGATTGCGGTAACTTCATTAATCTTGTTTCTTATCTCGGTAACATCCTGAAGAATGAGAAAGGCACCTGCAAAAAGATTATCTTCATTAAGTAAGTTATAAAAAGACACATGAAAGGTTTTTGTCCCGTAATTAATTACAGTTGATTCCTTTACCGGCGCTTTTTCATTTTTAAATCTTTTTAGTATATTCGCCACATATGGATACTCATTGGAGCTAAATATCTCTTCTATATTTTTTCCTACAATTAGCTCTTCAAGAAGTCTCATGTTCTCACAAAAGGAATCATTCACAAACAATATCTTTCCGTCTTCATCTATCTGTACTATACCTTCAATGAGGTTTTTAAAGATAGCTGAATGATTAAGCTCAGTCCTTAAGAGCTCTTTAACGATCTGCCGAGGGTAAATATCAGTAAGGCCCAATATCTTCTTTTCTTTATTAAAGGCAATTTTTTCAATATCGGGCAGTAGCTCTCCGAAGATATCCTTCATTTTTTCGAAGGGACCTTTTGCAATAAATACATCTGCATAATTTTCCATATCATCAGTTTTAATACTTTCTAAGGCAGCAGCAGTTATGAGTATTATAGGAGTGGTTGAGTAGTGTGGAATAGACTTGATATATTTTGCAAGTCTGATACCATCTACCTTGGGCATAATATAATCAAGAACAAAAAGATCATATTTTTGCTCACGGGCCATATTAAGGGCAATTAGCCCATCGCAAGCTTTATCTACAATATAGTCAAAGCTACTCAAAATATCGGAGAAAAACTCTAAATAAAATTCATTATTATCAGCAATAAGACACCTTTTCAAGCCCACTCCCTACTTTTAAAGCTTACTGTATTTTATAAAATTTTACATTATTTCTGCCACTGTTTTTTGCAGTATAAAGGGCTGAATCCGCAAATCTTACCAGATCTTCAGGTTTTTCTGCAGATGCATCCGGATAGGAAACACAACCTAAACTTATCGTTACCTCGCCCTCTTTTTCTACATGTGCAAACTTATTATTTTCAACGGCCTTTCTGAGTCTTTCAGCTTCGTGTTTAGCGCCTTCATAGTTTGTGTGAGGTAATATTATTGCAAACTCTTCACCGCCATATCTCGCAAAAACATCGTGTTTTCTTATGTTTTGTCTGAGTAATTTTGCCAGATCAGCAAGAACCGCGTCTCCTATAAGATGGCCGTATTTGTCATTAATTTTTTTAAAAAAATCAATGTCTATCATTATTAATGAAAGGGAAGTGCCGTATCTTCTTGCCCTTTCGAACTCCTCTGTTAATCTTTTATAAAAATACCTGTGATTGTAAGCGCCTGTAAGCCCATCTGTAATAGCGAGAGTTTCTAATATAATATTTTTCTGTTTTAACTCTTCCTGAAGCTGTTTTAATTTGATCAAACCTTTCATCTTAGCTATCAGTATCTCTGTCTCAAAGGGTTTGGTTATATAGTCGTTTGCCCCTAAGCTTATACCTTCCAAGACATCTTCTTTTTCACTTTTTGCAGTAAGCATTATCACGGGAAGATCAATAAATTTTTCATCACTTCTAATCTTTTTCAGGACCTCAAAACCAGACATCTGAGGCATCATTACATCTAAAAGGAGAAGATCGTAGTTTGAATTATCAAGCTTTTTCAGACCTTCTTCACCGGAATTGGCAGTATCTACATCAAAACTGTTGATGGATAAAAGCAATCTAATCATCATCAAAAACTCATCATCGTCATCTATTATCAGGACTCTACCTGTCATTCAGAACACCTTTGAGATAATCTAATACTTCCTTGATGTCAAAGGACATACCTGTCCAAAGTTTAAAACTCTCAATCCCCTGATATAAAAGCATATATATGCCGTCAACAGCGGTTATGTTTTTTTGCTTTGCTTCCTTTACAAAGGGGGTCTCATTGGTAGTATAAACCATATCAAAAATTTTACAATAATCCCTGAGATAGCGGAAGTCAACGGGAAGGTTCTCGCCGTTAAGTCCTAAAGGAGTGGCATTTATAATTAAGTGTATCTCTTCGTTTTTTAGGGTATTGTTTAAGTTCCCCCAATCTAAAAATCTTAAGTTCAGTTTCAGTTTTTCAATAGCCCAGTTATTTATATTTTGTTGTCTTTTTTTATCTCTGCATACTACATATATATCCTTTCCGCCTAATTTGCTTACCGCGTAAACGGCAGCCCGCCCTCCACCGCCCGCTCCCAAAACGATGGTTTTTTTATTGGCAAGACTTTCTATATTTAATATAAATTTTATAACATTAACAACCCCCCAGATATCGGTGTTATAGCCATAACTTGCCTTGTCTTTAAAGCAAACCGTGTTTACCGCTTCTATCTCCTGTGCTATATCACTAAGATGGTCACAACATTTATATGCCTCTTCTTTAAAGGGTATAGTTACATTTAATCCGACAAAGTTCTCTACAGTTTGAATACCTTTAAAAAAATTTTTAAAGTGAGCTAATTCTACCTGAAAGGGGATATATATATAATCAATTGCCAGTCTCTCAATCATATAGTTCTGAAAGAGAGGGGACAGACTGTGACTCACCGGGTTTCCCGCTATACCAAGAAGTTTTTTATAATTATTCTTCATATATCTGTTACCCCCATTGATAAGGCGGACATTCTTAGTTCGGGAATTATCTCAACTGCTTTTTTAATGAACTTCTTGCCGTCACTGTCTCCTGCAAGAAGCAGGTTTACCCCCACATCAAAAAAACAGTATGCATAAATAGATTTTGCCTTTTCTGTATCTAAGTCTTTTAGCTCATAAAAGTTCTCAAAGCCTCTTATAACCATATAATTAAATATATCCTTTTTTGATGATCTTGGAGTTTCGACATAGGTATAGATGAGGCCATCGGGGATGAAGATCATGCCCGGTATCAATACGGAATATTTTGTTGAGTAATCTATATGAACCTTTTTAGTGGCACTTAAATCTTTAATTAAAAACCTTAAGGCATTTTCTTGGTTTAATCCTGCTCCCCACATATAATACAGCTTGTTTTTTTCTACGAGGTTTATCTTGTCTGGTTCATTCCAATACCAATAGGCATCTATATGAGGTGTATGAACAAGGACAACGTCAGTTCTGTATTTCTCAACTCTTTGTAAATACCAGAGAGGAAAGGCTCCGCTGTCTCCCCATGTTAAGAGGACTGAGTTTCTCTCACAAGACTTAAGAACGTTTTTTGCATAATCATAGGCAATGTAATAGTCAGACCAGTCATTTTTCTTAAAATTGTAATAAATCATACTGATAAAAAATATAAAAATGAAAGAGATTATTGTATAAACTCTTTTAATTTTCGCCCTTTCAAAAATTGATGATAACTCATAGATGGCTGAACCAACAAAGACCGATAATATCAGGTAGCCGGGTGTATGGAAACTTTCTAACAGAAAAATATTCTCTGGGATTGGATTTCCATAAATTACAACTCCAACATTTAATACTATTAAAACTATCAACGATACAAAGATAAAATCCTTTAACTTTTTAATTGCCATAATGAAACCAAAGATTATAAAGAAAAGTGTTAATACACCAAACTCTCTGTACAGATTAAAGCTACCCATCTGTTCGAAGAACAAAGAAAGTGACCTTTCCGGTCCGGGAATTTTATACCCTTCCCTTAATATTACCCATAGAAACTGGGTAAAATATTGGGGATCACCCCAAACGAGTGCGTTAGTCTGCCAGGCTCTGAAGGGCAGGTGAAAGAGAGAAGTTAACCCTAACAGTATAAAAAATATTCCTAAAGATAATTGTCTGATATCAAAAAGAATTTTTCTTTCCTGCCTATAGGCAAAGTATATTATTACCGGAACCAATACCAAGGCGGTATAATGAGCTACTATACCTATTCCCACAAGAAAACAGGAAAAATACAAATACTGTCTTTTCATTGTGCTTTTATATTTAAAACATAGCAAAACTGCGGTAGCGATAATAAATGTTGATAGGCTGTAAACCTCTGCAACAACCGATTGAGACCAGTGGGTAAAGCTCAGGGCGAAGGCAAAAGAAGATGCTAATGAAATTAGCTCCTTTTTTTCATATTCTTTAAACACTTCCAGGGAGATAAGATATAAAACCAAACAACACAGAGAGCCAAAGACCGCTGAAAAGAGAGAAATCTTGAAAGGTATGCTTCCGATAGGGATATATTTAAAGATATGGGATAACAGGATATAAAGTGTATATCCGGGCGGATGGGATATGCCAAGAGAGTTTGAAGAGGAGATTAGCTCTCCACTGTCAAAAAAGCTTACCTGAGGACATAAAGTTATTAAATAGATAATGAAAGGGATAAAGAAGGACAGATGAATTGAAATTTTTCTCATTTAAGTATCAACCTCGCTTTTTTTATATCCTCGTATATCTGATTTTTTAAATCCTCAACATCTTTAAACTTTTCTATGCCTCTTATCCTCTCAACAAATTCAACTGTAATCTCTTTCCCGTATATATTATCATCAAAATCAAGAATATGAACCTCAAAATTTGGAGTTTCTATATGGAAGGTAGGAGATGGTCCAATAGTTACAAGGGCATTGTATTTTTTATTATCAAGAAAGGCATAGACTGCGTATACTCCTCTTCTTGGTATCAGATAGTCTGTTATTAAAAGGTTAGCAGTAGGAAACCCGATTAATCTTCCGATTTTTCTACCCTTTATGACTATACCTTTTATTGTGTAGGGTCTGCCTAAAAAATTATTTGCGTTTTTTATAAGCCCTTCTTTAAGAAAACTTCTTATGTTTGTGGAACTTATAATTTTTCCATCTTCTTTAATCGGAGGAACAACCTGAACCTTAAAGTTATAAGTACTGCCAAACTCTTTGAGAGTCTCTACAGAACCTTTCCTGTTTTTTCCAAAAGAAAAGTCATAACCTACAACTACTTCTTTTGCACCTATCTTATCAACGAGAACTTTTTCTATAAAATCTTTAGCTGATATGTTTGAAAAGTTGTCATCAAACTTGATAACAAATACATAGGTGATACCAAGATCTTCAAGAATCTTAATCTTATCGTTTAATGGAGTAATTTGTTCTATCTTGGTATAGGGGTTGACAACCGTGAGAGGATGGGGGTAAAAAGTTAAAACAGAAGGGTTACCATGATTTTTTTCACTTTCATCTATAACTTTTTTAATAAGCTCTTTATGCCCCCTGTGAACACCATCAAAGTTTCCGATGGCTATTATTGGATTATCTATTTTCTCAATATTCTCTATACCTTCAAAGATTTTTATCATAACTTAGGCAATTTTAGCAATATTTTATGAAAAAAAAAACTTAAAAATCCTTTTTAATGAGGCTTAGAATTGTTTAATTTAACGGGTGGTCAGAACTACGGTTTATTTTATTTATCTTACTTAAAAAACACTTTAAATTAAAAAAGATTTATGTTATCCTATAACAAACTATGATAAAAAGGTTCTGTCTGTCACTTTTAATAATTTTTTTTTGTGTTAATAATCTTTTCGCTCAGAAATATTCGGTAATAATTCTTGACATTAATGCACCGGAAGAACTAAATCTCGATAAACTCAAGCTTACCTACTCAATCAGGGAAGATATTACAAATAATGAGTATTTTGCAGTTCTTAACAGAAATACTTCAAACAATATGTTGAAGATGTCCGGCAATGGAAACGGATTATTCTATGTGAAGAAAAACAGGGACAAGATGGATTACCTGAGTGATGTTTTATTGCTAAATAATGTCGATTTTGCAATATCTACTGATATAGAAAAAAAGAATGGTAAATACCTATTGACAATACTTTTACAAAATTATGAAGGACCGCTTCTTTACTTTTCCGAAGAGGTTTCCTCTGATGAAAAAGAGATAGAATCGAAAATCACAAAGATTATAAAAAAGATCAATGAGACCCTTAATCTTAATGAAAACCTTAATGAAAATCCCTATGAGTTTGAAGAAATGGTGTATATTCCAGCAGGAAAGGCAATAATCGGAAGTTTTAACGGAGAGACTGATGAAGCGCCACAAAGGGAGGTTTATGTAAGTGGTTTTTACATTGATAAATATGAGGTTACTAATGCCCAGTATAAGAGATTTGTCGATGCTACAGGAAGAAAGCCCCCTGAAAATGTTGTTAACCCTGAATACACCATCTGGAAAAACGGTTCCTATCCAGAGGAGTTAGCCTATCACCCTGTTGTTAATGTTACGTGGTATGATGCGAGGGACTATTGCAACTGGGTTGGCAAGAGATTGCCAACAGCCATAGAGTGGGAAAAGGCAGCAAGAGGTCCCTATGGTAATATCTATCCATGGGGGAACGAGTATTTTGATGGCTATGCCAATTTATATATGAAGGGTGTGTCATATGAAAAAAGACAGACCGTTCCTGTAGGAACCTTCACCAAGTCAAAAAGTTTTTACGGAATATTTGATATGGCGGGCAATGCCTGGGAATGGACCGATAGTTCCTCTTCAAAGGATATAGCCAAAAACGGCAATAAAAAAATCGTTAAAGGTGGCGGTTGGGGATTTAACGGAAATAAATATACCGCCCGTTCTTCCTATAATTTATACTTCACGCCAGACTATACAAGTAACTGTTTAGGTTTCAGATGTGCCAAATAAAATAATCAGTATATAATTAACCCTGCGTAACCTACGACGTAATCGTAATCACCGCTCACCTCGCCTGAGGTGGCATACCTGATAAGTTCCCCTTTTGTGGCACCTAATGTCTTGCTCGCTTCAATACCGACTACAGCAGGTGACAACCCGCACATGGTAATATCCAGTTCTCTGCAAACATCGAAGAGTCCCTTGCTGTCAAGATCCAATACCCTTTCAATTGCTCTTTTATCATTTTTTAAAGCCCAGTCGTGGCTTACATAATGAGACATATCGGAGCTTATTACTATCAATACCTCTTTATCATAATCTCTAATAGCCTTTCCAATGGAAAGTCCAATCTCTCTCAGGTATTCATATTTTGAACTCATTATTGTAATTGGCACTATTGAAATATTTGGGTTTATTTCAACAAGGAATGGCAGCTGAACCTCTAAAGAATGCTCCTTTAAATGGGCAAGATAATCGTCTTCAATTAAACCATTACTTTTTATAATCAGATTTGCCAGTTTATTGTTAATAGGAACGTCCATAAAGGGGGTCTCCCAAATACCTTCAGTCATTATGGAAAAAAATCTTCCCATTCCGGTATGGTTGGGACCTAAAAGTATTATGTCATCAGGTATATTAACAGAAGAATAAACAATTCCGGCTACGCTACCAGAATAGACGTATCCTGCATGGGGAGCTATTAATGCCTTCACAGATTTTTTGGGTAGATCTTTTTTAATAAACTCCTTTAACATGTTTTTAAGCTTAACAGGGTTTGATGGATAAAATTGCCCTGCAACTACTGTTTGTCTGACTATCATTAAGCACCTCTAATAAAAAATTATAATAGGTTACAAAAAAAAATCAAACCGTCTTGCTTTTTCTTTTTATTTGTATATTTTCAAAAAATGAATATAATTTAATAAACAATGAGATATTTAAAAACATTATATCTATTGCCATTAATTTTTTTCCTGTGCAATACAAAAGTTTCTGCTGAGTATTCAAAAAAAGTTGTTCTGATAGTGCATTCCTATCACCAGGGTTATGAATGGTCAGACGGAATACACAACGGACTTATAAATACTTTAAAAAACTTTAAAAATCTGGAGGTTTATGTTGAGTATTTAGATTTAGTCAGAAATAAAGAAACTGATGAATATACAAAGCTCTGGATAAATTTTTTAAAGGAAAAATATAAAGACAAAAAGATTGATCTGTTAATCTCTGTTGATGACAACGCCTTCGAGTTCTTTATAAAACATAGAAGCACAATTTTTGGTAATATCCCGATGGTTTTTTGCGGTGTTAATGATTTTACTAAGGAAATGTTGAAAAATAATAAAAATATTACCGGTGTTAACGAGCAGAAATCCATGGCAGAGACAATAGAGCTTGCCTTAAGATTATCTAAGGATGCGAAGAAATTGGGAGTTATAGCAGGCGATAGGATTTCCGAAAGAAAAAATCTTGAACAGTTTAAAAGAGATGTTAAGCCCTTTGAGAAAAAAACAGAGATTATATATTTTAACCAAAGGGAGTTCGATGAGATATTAAAGGGGTTAGAAAACTTTGATGAGAAAGATGTGGTAATTTATTTATCATATTTAAGATCTCCTTCCGGAAAGATTTTTGATAATACAGAAAACCTGAAGAGGATATCACAAAAGACGTCAGCAAGAGTTTTTACAGTTTCTGACCATATGGTAAAGGCAGATGTTATCGGTGGGAAGGTTACATATGCCTATAGTCAGGGGGAATCGGCAGGTAAAATGGCTATTGATATACTTATTAATGGCAAAAAGGCCGATGAAATACCAATTTTATATAAAAGCCCCAACAGGTTCGTTTTTAACGGTGGTGCCCTTATAAAACACAATATTTCTATTGCTACTCTACCAAAGGACTCTGTTATTATTAATAAAACCGACCAATATATGACAGATCAGTGGAAGGAGGAAATAAAAAAGAGTTTTTTCGGATATGACCTATTCAGAAATCACGGAACGGTAATGTTAATAATAGATCCAAGAACAGGAACGATTATAGATGCCAATGAGACAGCAAAACTATATTATGGTTATCCAAGACTAATTGGCAAAAAGATTCAGGAGATAAATACGCTTTCTGAGGAAGAAGTAAAAAAAGAGATGGCAAAGGCAAAGGAGCTCAAAAGAAACTATTTCAGCTTCAGACATAGATTGGCAAGTGGTGATATCAGAGATGTGGAGGTCTATTCATATCCAATAAAACTGGGAGAGGATAGCTTTCTTTTCTCTATAGTCTTTGATGTAACAGAAAAGCTTTTGGCAGAAAAAGAAAATGAAAAAGAGAAAAAAAGGGTTTTGCAGGTTCTTATCTCACTTCTTGTAATATCTGTTGCCTTTTTATTAATATTAGCATTATACATAATAAACAGGAAAAGATATGAGAAAGATTTGACAGAAAAAAACAAGAGACTTGAAGAGGCACACCGTCAGATTAAGACATTGGAAGGTATCTTGCCTATATGTATGCACTGTAAAAAGATCAGAGATGACAAAGGTTACTGGAATCAACTGGAGAAATATATATCACAGCATACCACCGCCCTTTTAAGTCACGGTTTATGTCCCGATTGTGCTAAAAAACATTACGGTGATTATTTAAAAAAGAATGAGTAGTTTTCTGATGATTCCTATTAATCAAATCAAAAAAACCTTGAACTTATTTTTTTTTGATATATAATTGACCTAATAAAATTGTGAAACGAGCTTTAAAGCCTTAGGGAATCCTGTGAAAGTCAGGGGCTGCCCCGCAGCTGTAAGCGTGGACGAAAACCCATAGAACCACTGTCTCAGGCAGGAGATGGGAAGGGGGTGAGTAGGATGAAACGCAAGCCAGAAGACCTGCTTTAAAGCATTATTGCACGTACTCCTCGAGGGCGGAGAAAGGGCTCAGAATGAATTTTTTCTAACCCGGCTTCTCTAATTAAAAAGAGGGGTCGGGTTTTTTATTTATGGCTAAAATAGTTAAATTAATTGATTTAATTGAAAAAAAGACAGAAGAATTAGCAGGCGAAGTAGTTTCTCCGTCAGGGGTAAAAAATATTGATATTCTTAACTATATTGAAAAAAGATTACAGGTTTTATCTGCTAAGAGTGATATGGATAATATGAAGAAGTTAAGTGCTGAAAATGAAAAAAGTTTTCTGATGAAACTTAAAAAAAGGATTGATAGTGATGACTGAAAGGGCTCATGGTGGGAATAAGAAGTCTCATTACGATTTCAGCGTAAACTTAAACCCCTTTATTTCAGAAAAATATATTAAGAAAATTATTTCTTCTATCTCACAGTATGCCATAAGCTACCCGGAAGAACGATCAGAAAGCCTTTTAGAAGTTCTGGCAAATTTTTATAAGTTAAAAAATGAACAAATTGTTGCTGGTAACGGCTCCATAGAACTTCTATATTACATTCCAAGAGTAATGAAAGTTAAAAGAATAGTTACACTTGAGCCAACCTTTTGCGAATATAGGTACCTTTCAGAGATTTACGGCATCATACATCTTCCCATTTACAACAAAGACTATTTTTCGTGGGATTTTGAAGAACTGAAGAACACTGTTAAAAATGGTGATCTTGTAATAGTTTGCAACCCTAACAACCCTACTGGTAATATTTTTCCTAAAGAAACCCTTTTAGATCTTTTGTCAAGGGGTGTTTATATGCTTGTTGATGAAGCCTTTATGGATTTTTCAGAAAGAGATGAGAGTCTTATAAATTATTTAAATAATTATGAGAAGTTGTTAGTTCTTAAATCTTTCACAAAAATTTTTTCAATCGCAGGTTTAAGAATAGGCTTCATGCTTGGTAATAAAAGCATTATAGATAATTTAAAAAGGATACTTCCCCTTTGGAATGTGAACGCTATAGCCATTGAGGCTACAAAGATGATCTTAAAGGATAGAGAAATAATTGAAAAAACAAAAGAGTTAATAAAAAGAGAGAGAAAATTTTTGCTTAATGGCTTAAAAGAGCTACCTCTTAATGTCTTTAATAGTAATGCCAATTTTTTTTTAATAAAGATGGAAAGAGCAAAGGATTTTGTGAGTTTTGCTGAGAAGGAGGGTATATCTGTAAGAACTAGTGCAGGTTTCTTGGGACTTGATGATACCTATATAAGAGTTGCGGTAAAAAAAAGGCCTGAAAATAGAATTCTTTTAAATACTTTCAGGAAGTTTTTTAAGGTATAGCTATGGCTTTTACAATAGAAGAAATTTTAAATTACAAAATAAGTTTTATATTTGTCGGCGTATTTTATGAGCTATTCTTTCAGTATCCTTCCTTTTTACCACATCCAATCAGAGTTATGGGGAAAATAATAGAAGGTGGCGAGGCTCTGTTACTAAAAGATTCAGACAGTAACAATATAAAACTTTTAAAAGGGATTCTTCTGGGGTTAATCTGTGTCTTTTCGACCTTTGTGTTTTTTTATTACTTGGAGAAGTTAATAACAAATAAATATTTACTGTTTTTTTACAGAACCTTTTTTACCATAGCTATTTTTGCGGGGGGCTCTCTCTTTTTTGAATGTCTTAAGATCTCAAAACTAATTGAGCTTAAAATGATTAATCCTGCGAGAAAAGCCTTATCTATGCTTGTTACAAGGGATACTTCAGATATGGATGATAGTAAGATCTGTGAAACCACAATAGAGACACTTTCTGAAAATCTCTGTGACGGGGTAATTGCTCCGCTTTTTTACCTCTTTTTAGGAGGTATACCCCTTGCCATGGCTTATAAGATGGCTTCTACTCTTGACTCAATGGTGGGTTATAAAAATGAGAAGTATCTCTTTTTTGGTAAGTTTTCTGCAAGGTTAGATGACCTCTTTAACTTTATCCCCGCAAGGATAACAGCTTTTTTGATATTTATATCAAGCTTTATTATGGGTCTAAATGTTTCTGAAAGCTTTAAAGCATGGTTAAGGGACAGAAACAAAACAGATAGCCCAAATAGTGGTCATCCCGAGTCTGCAATGGCGGGTGCCTTAGGGATCTCTTTTGGTGGTAAGGTTAGTTACTTTGGTAAGGTTTATGATAAGCCAATGATTGGTTTAAAAAGGCAAAAACCTTCTGTTGATTTGGTTAAGAAGGCCGTTAAGTTATCCTATTTCACTGTGTTAATCTTTCTCGCCATTGGGTTTTTAGGTGAGTATCTTATCAGAAGGTGGTTATGAGAATAAGAGGTTTGATTATCTCTGCTGTCAAGAGTGGTTCAGGAAAAACAATCGCAAGCCTTTCTGTGATGAATTTGCTTAAAGAGGCGGGCTATGATGTAATACCCTTTAAAACAGGTCCAGACTTTATAGATACTTCTCATTATAAATATGTTTGTGGGTTAGATGGCAGAAATCTTGACACCTTCTTTATGAAAAAAAGTTTTATCTTATGGAATATTATGGATGCCATTAAAGAGATGAAGGCTAAAAATCCCTTTATTGTTATTGAGGGAGCTATGGGGCTTTTCGATGGTTACGGGGAAAAAGGAGCAGGCAGTACTGCAGAGCTGGCTAAATTATTGAATCTGCCTGTTGTTCTTGTTGTTGATGCAAAAGGGATGGGGCAGTCAGTCTCGGCTTTGGTTGCAGGTTTTAAAGGTTGGGATAGAAAAGTTAATATTGCCGGTATATTGCTAAATAACGTAGGGTCAGAGAAACATTTTGATCTTCTGAAAAAAAGTTTAGAAAAAACGGATGCAAGGCCTATCGGTTATATAAAAAGAGATGAATCACTATCAATACCTTCAAGACATTTAGGTATCTCAATGGGATATGAAAGGGATAAAAAGCTTGATGATGCTTTGAAATCTGCAAAGGAAGGTCTTGATAAGAAAAAGATTGAGGATATATCAGAGGAATTAAACCTTGGCGGAGAGATTAAGATATCTCTTAAATGGAGCAAGAAAAGAATTTATATTGCCTTTGATGAAGCCTTTTGTTTTTGCTACAAGGAAAATATCAGGCTTTTGAGTGAGGCAGGTGATGTGAGATTTTTTTCACCACTCATGGATAAATCTCTTGATTTGCCTGATTTTATCTACTTGCCAGGTGGCTATCCCGAGCTTTTTGCGGATAAACTTTCTGAAAACAAGAATATGATGGGCTACATAAAAGATTATGTTAAAAATGGAGG
>JAOAGA010000020.1 GCA_026415985.1 Pseudomonadota bacterium
TCAAAGCAGTAGTCTGCATAGATACAACTGCCAGAATACCAATGGTGAGTATTGACATAGCAATTAATACTTCAATAAGAGAAAATCCTTTATTGCCTTTCAACTTTAACCCTCCCATAACCTGAAACTATTACTCTCCTTTGCTGTTGACCATACCTGAACACGATAGTGTTATTCGTTCCTAAAACTATTCCCGTCGGCGGAATACAAACTATTAAATTATCTGATGTTATTTCCATTTCTTCATTGAGTTTAAGAGTTTGTTCTATTTTTTCGCCAGAGGTAAAGGTTTTACTTCTATCACTGTCAATGAACATGGAAATAGATGGATTTTTCCCTTTGGGAAAAGATAGGCATACTTGCTCATTATATTTAAGAGATACTGACTTGGCTAAATTTATAAAAGATACAACCTTTTGCATATCACCTTTTGTTATATAAATTTCTCTATATCTGACAAAATTCGGGATCGCAACAGCACTCAAAATAGTAATTATTGCTATAACTATTAATAACTCCACTAAGGTTAATCCCTTTTCCACGTTTTGCTGTATGCAATATTTTTGCCAAAACTATAAAATAAGTCTTAGTTTAGTTTTTTAGCAGAAATATAGTTGTTATTTCAAATAACTATGCAATTTTTGCACATAACAATCTGCAAAATATGTTTATTTTTTTTAAAAAATATGATAAAAAATGATTATGAAATATATCCGTTTTTTAATCTTGGCTTGGTTCTTTTTTATTTTTACCGCTCAAATTGGTGTGCCTAAGTATGAACACGATTTCGGTAAAGTAAAAGCTGATCAGATTGCCACTTGCACCTTTGAGATTGAGAATAATGAGAATGAACCTTTAATAGTTGAGTATATTGAGGGAGGCTGAGGTGTTTATACAAGGCTACTTTCGGGTAAAGTAGCCAAAAAAGGAGAAAAGATAATTTTAGAGGTTGAGTATAAGCCCTGCAGTAAAGAAAAGTTTGAAAAGTTAATACTTGTAAAGGTTAACAAATCGGCCGGTTACATAACTTTTACAATCAGGGGCGAAGCAACAGACTAAGTTCATCAGAAAATTTCAAATGATAATAAATACATTCCATTTTTTATTCAAAAGCATCTTTGAGCTTTTAGAGATTTTAATAGCTATTTTTCAGAATCTATATCTTATATTCAATTATCTGATTTAAAACTAATCTTTTCTATTTCTCAAAAATAAAATATAATTTATAAATTAATCTAATTTTAGGAGTTTTTGTATGAAAAGAGAAGAACTTGAAAAAATTAAGGAGATTTTAATAAACTGGCGAAAGGAGATTCTTGCCTCTCAACAACAGGCTGTTAAAGAGATTTCCGAAGATATGGAAGACAGAACATTTTCAGATCCAACAGATAGGGCAAGCTATGAAGAAGATAGAGCGGTTTTGCTAAAAATTAAAAACAGAGAATCAAAACTTCTTCTTAAGATTGATGAAACTTTAAAAAGAATTGAATCGGGCGATTATGGCATTTGCGATGAGTGTGGTGCAGAAATACCCTTTGAAAGGTTGCTTGCAAGACCTGTAACAAACCTCTGTATAGACTGCAAGACTGATCAAGAGGAAAAAGAGACTAAATGAGAAAAACAAAAATAATCGCTACTCTTTCAGCAAAGCTTTCCTATGAACAGATTAAAGAAATGGCTGACTTTTTTGACTGTGCAAGAATAAATCTCTCTCATGGTTCCTATGAAGATTATGAAAAGATTACTAATTTTATAAGACAGATCGAAAGAGAAAAAAATAAATATATACCAATACTTTTTGATATTTCAGGTCCTAAAATCAGAGTAACCAATATTGAAATACCCTTAGAAGTTAAGAAAAAATCTAAAGTAGCTCTTATAAAAAAAACTTCTGATAAAACAAATCTTTTCTTAGCTATTAATTTTCCGGAAATAATAAATCATCTGAAGATTGGTGACAGGGTATATATAGATGACGGCAAAATAAGGTTTAAGGTAACAGAGATTGATAAAGATGGAGTTATTCTTGAAGCACTTACCGATGGCATTATTAGAAAAAATAAGGGGCTTAACTTTCCCGATACAGAACTACCACTGCCATCTTTAACAGAAAAGGATTTAAAAGATCTCGATTTTGTCTCAAAATTAAACCCCGATTTTATTGCCCTCTCTTTCGTCAGAAAAAAAGAAGATATATTTATGCTCAGAAAAGAGCTTGATCAAAGAAAAGTCAGCACATCTGTTATAGCAAAAATAGAAAGACCTGAAGTGATTAAAGTTCTTGAAGATGTTATTGAAGTGTCAGACGGTATTATGGTAGCAAGGGGTGATTTGGGTATAGAGCTTTCCCTTGAGAAAGTTCCTATTATCCAGAAAAAGATTGTAGAGCTTTGCAAAAACAAGGGGAAGTTTTCTATAGTTGCCACTCAGATATTAGAGACAATGGTTGAAAAACCGGAGCCAACGAGAGCAGAGGTATCTGATATTGCCAACGCAATCTTTGACGGATTTGATGCTCTTATGTTATCCGGTGAGACAGCATCCGGCAGTTTTCCTCTTGAATCTTTGCAAATACTCGACAGGGTGGCAAAGGAAACAGAAAAAAATATTAAACTCAACAAGAGTTTTGATCTGAAAGAATATAACTTTTTAAAAGATGATATAACTTCTACTATTGCCTTCTCGGCCTATATTTCAGCTATTACTTTGAAAGCAAAGGCAATTATTTCTTTTACCGCTTCAGGACAGACAGCGGGCATCTTGTCAAAGTTTAGATACGATAAAGATGTAATTGCTGTAAGCTATGATATAAAGACATTAAGAAAATGTTCTCTTTTTTACGGTATTAAGCCTTTATTAATTAAAAAAAGTGAGATTACCGATGAGCTAATGTTTGAGATGGAGAAACTTTTGCTTGATATAGGTTTTAAAGATGACGAGCTAATAATAATGACCATTGGCTTACCTGTCGTTGAAAAGGGACATACAAATATGATGAAGGTTCATAAAATAGGAGGGTATTTACCATATAAAGAAAAGTTTCAAAAAGTTGATTAATAGATATTTGAAGTTATAATTTTTTTAGGAGGGTTAAATGCCGGAATTAAGAAAAGACCCCGTTGCAAACAGATGGGTTATTATATCTTCTGAAAGAGCACAGAGACCTCATAGTTTTGTCCCCCAAAAACCGGAAAAGAAACACACAACCTTTTGTCCCTTTGATTACGGTAATGAACATATAACACCAAATGAGATCTTCGCCATAAGACCCTATGGCTCTCCTAAGGGCTCACCAAACTGGACATTAAGGGTGGTTCCAAATAAGTTTCCTGCCTTGAGGATAGAAGGTGATTTAAACAAGGAAGGCGAAGGGCTTTATGACAAGATGAATGGTATCGGTGCCCACGAGGTTATAATTGAAACCCCTAACCATGATGAGACTTTATCCACAATGAGCAGAGACAGGTTTAAAGATGTTCTTTTTGCTTACCGGGAAAGAATGATAGATTTAAAGAGGGATGTCAGATTTCGTTATGTCCTGGTTTTTAAAAATCATGGGGAGCAGGCAGGTGCTTCGTTATCTCACTCCCACTCTCAGCTTATTGCTCTACCGATTGTTCCCAAAAGGGTTTTAGAAGAATTGGAAAATTGCAGCAGATACTTTAATTTCAAAGAAAGATGCCTTATCTGCGATATTGTAAGGCAGGAGATTCAGCAAGGTGCAAGGATTGTCGCAGAAAATACTGATTTTATTGCCTTTTGTCCCTATGCTCCGAGGTTCCCCTTTGAAGTCTGGTTACTGCCGAAATATCATCAATCTGCCTATGACGATATAAAGGATGATAAGTTAGAGAACCTCAGCATAATTTTTCAAAATGTTTTGCAAAAAATAGATAGTGTTTTAGAAGAGCCCGACTATAATTTTGTTTTGCATACCGTTCCCTTTACAGACATACACAATAATTATTATCACTGGCATTTTGAGATTATACCGAAACTAACAAAAGTGGCTGGATTCGAGTGGGGATCAGGTTTTTATATCAATCCCACTCCACCTGAAGAGGCAGCAAAATATCTGAGGGAGATATAGATTAATATGAAAGTGCTTTTTGCAAGTTCAGAAGTTTTTCCCTTTTCCAAAACAGGTGGGCTTGCAGATGTTAGTTCTGCCCTACCTGTAGCCTTAAAAAAATTAGGTGTTGATATCTCTATCATAACTCCTCTTTATAAAGGAATAAGTGAAAAATATAACTTAATAAAAACTGAAAACCATTTTGAGATTAAAATTTCCGATAAAACTTCTTCCGGAGAGATATATTTGGGTAATCTTAACAGTGTTCCTGTATTTTTCTTAGATTGTAAAAAATATTTTAACCGCGATGAGCTTTATACAACAAAGACCGGTGATTATTTAGACAATGCTGAGAGATTTATCTTCTTCTCAAGGGCAGTTGTTGAGTTTGCCGTTAAAAACTCCTTTGATATAATCCATCTTAATGACTGGCAGACCGCTATGTCTGCTGTTTACGCCAAATCACTCTATAAATTTGGCGGGAAAACTATACTGACCATTCATAATTTAGGTTATCAGGGACTTTTCTGGCATTTTGATATGCATCTGACTAACTTAGGCTGGGAGTATTACAATCCCCGGATGCTTGAGTTCTGGGGAAAAATAAATTTTTTAAAGGGAGGAATTTATTTTTCTGATGCAATTACTACCGTTAGTCCTACCTATGCAAAAGAAATCTTATCGGAAGAGTCCGGCTTTGGCTTGCAGGGCGTGTTAAAAGATGTTGAGGATAGGCTATACGGAATTCTAAATGGAATTGATTACGATGAATGGAATCCGGAAAAGGATAAATACATCGCCATGAATTATTCGGAAAACAATTTTACTGAAGGGAAGAAAATTTGCAAGACTAAACTCATAAAAACGGGAAAACTTAATCTTGGTTCAAAAACACCTTTATTCGGAATGATAACCCGAATCGCCGATCAAAAAGGTTTTGATATCTTAATACCTGCCTTAGATGAAATATTGAAAAAAGATATTGGTCTTATAATACTTGGCTCAGGAGAGAAAAGATACGAAGAGGCTTTGATGGATTATGTCAAAAAATATGAAGGCAAGATTAGCTGTTTTTTTGAATTTAATAACCCCTTAGCTCATCAGATAGAAGCAGGGGCTGATTTTTTTCTTATGCCATCTAAATACGAGCCCTGTGGATTAAATCAGATGATAAGCATGAGATATGGAACTATACCGGTTGTGAGGGCGGTGGGAGGTTTAGAAGATACTGTAACAGATATTAATGAGAGAAGCGGAACAGGAATTAAGTTCCAGTCCTATGATACAGAGTCACTCATAGATGCCATAGACAGGGCTATAGATGTTTACTGCAAACCTTTAAGTTTATATCAGATAAGAAAAAGAGCCATGAAAAAAGATTTTTCATGGGATAACTCTGCTAAAAAATATCTTGAGTTATACAAAAAGGTGCTAAATGTCTAAGCTTGCGGTTTCTGAAATTATATCCTTTCTGAGAGATTTTAATACTTTTACAGATTTTGAAAAAAAATTTGTTCTGATCGGCGATTTTTTAAAAAAATATGAAGTTGAGAAGGCCTTTCTTATAAACGATAAAACATTTGAGATAAAAAACATTCTTGGCGATTTTACTCCAAGCCCCGCAAATATCAGCATTTTAAAAAGGGAGCTTCAAGACTATCCACTAAACAGAATTAATCTGGATAATAACGATTTCGGGGTAATCAAGATAGATGATGAAACGATTAATTTCAGATATTTTTTATATTATCCTCTTTCTCTTGATGATGATATAAGAGATTTTGTTTCTCTGGAGTTCAGCTGTCTGATAAAAAATTATCAGAACTACCTTCAGCTAAATAAAAGACAAAACGAAATAAATACTATAAAAATGCTATCTGAAAAGGTTTCTACTTTCTATAACCTGAAAACACTTTTGCATATAGTTACGGAGTATGTTACTAAATCTCTCTTCTGCAGAGGGACTGTTATAAGGCTTGTAAATAAAAAAACGGGGCTTTTAGAGGTAGTAGAAGAGTTTGGTCTTGAAAATGTTAACATAAGAAGGTTTGGCGTGAAAAAGGGAAGTGGTGTTTCAGGCCAAACATGGGAATCGGCAAAACCAAGACTTGTTACGCCAGATACGGAAGAATCAAAGGAGCTTCTCCAATCAACATTGGGAGTTGGTTCTCTTATCTGTGTCCCCCTTATTTTTGGAAATGAGGTCATAGGAACTCTTAGCGTATATGAAAAACTTAATAATGAAACCTTTACTGAAGAAGACAAGGTTTTTTTGGAAGTTATAGGTAGTTTGATATCACCAATCATATCTTATGCCGATGCCCTGGAAATAGAAAGAAACTTAAGAGAGCTTATTAATATCTATCTCAAAGATCTGGAATTAATTACAGAAATTAACAAGATTATAATGCAGCCACGAAGGATTGATGAACTACTATATATCATTCTTACCGCCCTTACTTTTGGCGAGGATATTGGTTTTAACAGAGCTGCCATATTTACCTATAACTTCAATACAGAAACTCTTCAGGGAATGCTTGGTGTTGGCTGTGAAGACATAGAAGAGACAAAAGAAGTCTGGGAAAAGCTTCCGAAAAATATTAATTCTATAAAATGGTTACAGGAGTTTTCACGACTTGGATTTTATGACAATAGTCCTTTCAATGAGAAGATTAAAGCATTAAGGTTTAATATTAACAAGATTCCCGAACTGATCGGTTCGCTAAAAAAAGGCAAGGTGTATTTTTCTGACGAAAAAAGAAAGGATTTCTTTAAAGAGATATTCAAGATAAGCGAGTATGCCATTGTGCCTCTAATTGGCAAAGAAAATCTTTTAGGAATAATTTATGTTGATAATAAGTTTACCAATAAAAAAATAGATGAGAGATACATTAGATTATTAGAGATTTTTGGTTCGCAGGCATCAATAGCTATTGAAAATTCCAATACTTTAAGCGAGCTAAAAGATGCAAACAATATGTTAAAGATAGCTCAGCAAGAGATCCTCATGAAGGAAAAATTAGCAGCAGTTGGTGAGATGTTAACAACTCTTGCTCACGAGATCAGAAATCCGTTGACTACAATTGGCGGTTTTTCAGATATACTGAGCAAAAAGATTGAAGATAAAAATCTTAGAGAGCTGGCAGAAAAGATTCACAAACAGGCACAAAGAATGGAGAAGATTTTTAATAGCTTTTTATATCTCTCTAAAAACAGGAATTTCAAAAAAGAACTGATAAATCTAAAAGAATTTATTATAAACTGTGTTGAACAGTTAGGTATTCCGGAAGACAGAAATATTAAGATTAATTTTCATTTTTCCGATGAAAACATAACAGCAAATATTGATAAACAGATGTTTTCAGTTATAGTTGAAAATCTTATAAAAAATGCAGTTGAGGCAATGCCGGGGGGCGGAAACATAGATGTTACCCTCGGAAGAGATGAGAACTTTTTTATATTGACCGTAGAAGATGAAGGGCCGGGTATCAATAAAGATGATCTGCCAAAGATTTTCGACCCTTTCTTTACTACCAAGTTTAACGGCTTCGGAATCGGTTTGGCAATAAGTTATAAGATTATAAAACAACATAATGGTTTAATTTATGCGGAAAACAGGAAACCTAAGGGAGCAAGATTTGTTCTGAAAATGCCTTTAGGTTAGAACTGCCAATTTTAAACTTTCAGGAGGTATCCATGAATAAAAAGAAAATTCTCGTTGTAGATGATGAGGAAAACATTAGAATCCTCTTTAAGTTAGGGTTAGAAGAGGAAGGATATGAAGTGGAGTTGGCGGGAAGTGGACAGGAAGCTTTGGAAAAGGTTAAAAATTTTGATTTTGATCTTATAACCCTCGATATTAAAATGCCCGGAATGAGCGGATTGGAAACCTTGCAGGAGATTAGAAACTTAAATAAAGACAAACATATACCAGTCATACTGTGTACCGCCTTTGAAGAGTTTAAGCAGGATTTTACAAGCTGGGCTTCCGATGATTATATAGTTAAGAGCCACGATCTGACAGAGTTAAAGAGGGCTATAGAGAGGCTTTTGGTGAAATAATGAAAATACTTGAAGACATTAAAGTAGTGGAACTTGCAATGTATTTACCCTTGCCTTATGCAGGGGCTTTCATTGCCAAGATGGGAGCTGATGTTAAAAAGATTGAGCAACCTGAAAAGGGGGATCCCTTAAAAGGACTTGATCCGTCAGCTTATAAGGCACTTAACGGTGATAAGAATATTGTCTATCTTGACTTGAAAGATAAGAAAGACATAAAAGAACTAAAAAAAATCATGTTTTCTTCGGATATAGTCTTAAATGGTTTCAGGAGAGGCTTTTTGGAAAACTTAGGGTTGGGTTTTGATGATATTTCAAAAAAAAATAGAAAAATTATATATATAAACCTCTATGGCTATCCTGAAGAGATAAGTCTGAAAGACAAGGCGGGGCATGATTTAAATTTTCTCGGACTATCAGGGATATTTGATCATCTGAAAAATTTTAATAAACCCTTACCTGTTCAGATAGCAGATATGGCGGGTGCTCTCTGGGCAATTATTGGTATCCTCCTTATGCTTTCAAGGAGAGAAAAAGAAAACAGGGGTGGCGAGTTAGATTTATCTCTATTTACGTCTCTTATATCTTTTATGCCATTCTTTTATTTTTCCAAAAAAGACGGAAAGATAGACAGAGGACTTCTTTATGGTTTAAACCCTTTTTATAATGTTTACGAATGCAAAGATGGTAAACTAATGGCTGTAGGCAGTCTGGAAGAGAAGTTTGCAAGAAAACTACTTGAAATATTAAAAATAAAATATAATGATAATATATTTTCAGATAGAAACCGGGATGCTTTGTACAAAAAATTAAAAAGGGTTTTCAGAAGTAAAGATCAAGATTTTTTTATAAAATTATTTGAAAAAGAAGATATTTGCGTTACACCTGTTCTGAGTAAAGAAGACTTTATTAAATTTCTTGAAAAAAATTTGAAAAAAGGAACAGTTATAGAGGATTTTCTTTCTTTCCCTATTAAATAAGGGGGGTTTATGAAACCGAACATATTGATAGTTGATGATGATAAGCTTTTTTTAGAACAGTGTGTTGACATGCTAATTGATGTAGAGGGGGATTTACATTTAGCAACTTCCTGCAAAGAAGCCAGTGATATTATTGAATCAAATAAAATTGATATTCTTATCCTTGATCTTGTATTGCCTGACGGGAAAGGCGACAGCGTAATGGAGATTGCAAAAAAGAAAAATCCGGATGTAGATGTGATAATAATTAGTGCCTTTGGAACGGTTGAATCGGTAATAAATCTAATGAGAAAGGGGATATTTGACTATATTAAAAAACCAATAGTACCTGAGGAGTTTAAATTTACTATTCTTAAATGTCTAAGAGAAAGGGCGATCATCGAAGAAAACAGAAAGCTTAAGGAGTCTTTAAACATCTATGAGCTTGGGAAGATGCTTACCAGCAATTTAGAGCTACCAAAGGTTTATGATAATATTCTGGTTTTATTTGATAATATAATGAAAGGCTCTAAGGTGGTTGTGTTTTCTTCAGATGTATCAGATAACTATGATATAAGGGCTTTTTTAAACTTTGACAGAAGTGAACTTGCTAATATTAAAGAAAAACTTGTTGATTTTTTAAATGACAGGGTTTGTTATAAAACAGACGAAACAATTGATGGCAATATAAGCATTTTTAAGCTATCTAACTTGGATTTTCCTGAAAAGTTTGACAAAAATTATTTGATAACATTCCCCATTATCTTTGACAACAGAGTCAAGGGAGGAGTTTTTGTCTTTGCCGATTATATTCAGGACTCTAAAAGGGAGTTCTTTACTTTTATAAGGGATCATATTAATTTAGCTATAGAAAATGCCATCAGATATATCAATGCTCAGGAGATGGCTTTTATAGATGAGTTGACTAAGGTTTACAATATCAGATATCTTCACGTGGCCCTCGAAAATGAGATAAAAAGAGCTGAGAGGTTTGGGAGCTTTTTATCCGTTTTATTTCTCGATTTAGACTTTTTTAAGAATATTAATGATACCTATGGTCATCTGACGGGCAGTAAATTATTGATAGAGATAGCAAAAGAGATTAAAAGATGCGTAAGAAGCATTGATATAGTAATCAGATACGGTGGAGATGAGTTTGTTATAATATGCACAGAAACTGACCCCGAACTGGCATTGAAAGTTGCAGAGAGAATAAGAAAAAGAATTGAAACTACCGAGTTTCTGAAGGAAGAAGGAAAGAATATTAAAATAACTGCATCAATAGGTATAGCAACCTATCCTGTTAATGCAACTACAAAGACAGATTTACTTGAGCTCGCGGATAAGGCGATGTATAAAGGCAAAGAAACCACAAGAAACGTAGTATATCTCACAGACAAGGTATTAAAAAGATGATTCATTCAATAAGAGGATTTAATGATATTTACGGAAAAGAATCGGTAATCTTTCAGAAACTTGAGTCTCTTTTAAGAGAGATTTTAAAGTTATGGAATTTTAAAGAGGTAAGATTACCAATTTTAGAAAAAACGGAGCTTTTTCAGAGAGGTATTGGTGATGATACCGATATAGTTGAAAAAGAAATGTATACCTTCTATGACAGAAACGGTGAATCTCTCACTATGCGCCCCGAGGGAACCGCAAGTGTTGTAAGGTTTCTGAATGAACATAAGCTATACGGGTCAGACAGATATCTTAAATTTTTTTATATTGGTCCTATGTTTCGTTATGAAAGACCTCAGAAAGGCAGGCTCAGGCAGTTTCATCAGGCTGGCATAGAAATTTTTGGTCTCCCCCATCCTCTTGCTGAGCTGGAAGGAATATCGGTCTTACAATATATTTTATCAAGGATAGGAATAACCGATACCACATTTTATATTAACTCCTTAGGGTGTGATTTATGCAGGCCTGGTTATAAGGAGGCTCTGTTTAGTTTTTTTGATAACAAAGAAGAGCACCTCTGTGAAGACTGCAAAAGGAGAAAGATTAAAAACCCCTTGCGTCTTATTGATTGTAAAAGCACCAAATGTCAGGAAAATCTTGAAAAGGCTCCTAAAATAACTGACTTTCTCTGTAATAACTGCAAAAATCATTTTGATGAGTTAAAAAATCTACTTTTTTTGTATAATATATCTTTTGAAGAAAATCCAAAGATTGTGAGAGGGCTTGATTATTATAACAGGACTGTTTTTGAAGTTCACTCAAAGAGTTTAGGTGCCCAAAGCGCCCTGTGCGCAGGCGGGAGGTACGACAGACTTTCTAAGGATTTAGGAGGCTTTGATTTGCCTGCCTTTGGCTGGGCTATGGGAATAGAAAGACTTATTTCACTTATTACTGATAGCTCTGATTATAGCGAGGAGATAGATTTTTTTGTTGTTATTATCGGAGAAAGCGCAAAAAAAGAAGGATTGACTGTAATAGATCGTCTTAGAAAAGCTGGTTATTCTGTTGAATACGATACCTTCTTTGGAAGTGTTAAGAGCCAGCTGAGAAGGGCAGATAAGCTAAAGGCAAAAAAAACTATTATCCTTGGTGAAGATGAAATTAAAAGGGGAGTTTTTATATTGAAAGATATGAAAGAAGGCAAGGAAGAGGTTGTTGAAATAAATAAACTGTGGAAAGGAGATTTTGTTAAATGGAGTTTTTAGGGAACTGGAAAAGAACCGATTATTGCGGGAACATTGATGAAAACTGGATTGATAAAGAAGTTACCGTTATGGGATGGGTCTTCAGGAGAAGAGACCACGGTGGAGTTATATTTGTTGATTTACGAGACAGAGAGGGGCTTTTGCAAATTGTCTTTGACCCGACAATAAACGCTGATGTTCACCAGAAAGCAGAAAAGATTAGAACAGAATATGTCATTGCAGTAAGAGGTGTAATCAGAAACAGGCCCGCTGGAACTGAGAACCCCAATTTGAGAACAGGAAAGGTTGAGTTAGCTGTAAGTGAACTTAAGATACTAAGCGAGTCTCTGCCGATGCCTTTTAGTTTAGAAGAGGGAGAAATTGAAAAAGTAGGGGAGAATATCAGGCTTAAATATAGATATCTTGATTTAAGAAGTGAAAATCTTAAAAACAGTATAATTTTCAGACATAAAATCTCGTCTCTTATAAGAAATTATCTAAACAACAAAGGGTTTATTGATATAGAAACGCCATTTCTTACCAAAAGCACACCGGAAGGGGCAAGGGATTTTCTTGTACCAAGCAGATTAAATCCCGGCTGTTTCTTCGCGTTACCACAGTCTCCTCAGCTTTTTAAGCAGATTCTTATGATTGGAGGTTTAGATAAATATTACCAGATAGTTAGGTGCTTCAGAGATGAGGACCTAAGGGCAGACAGACAACCTGAGTTTACTCAGGTAGATATTGAGATGTCTTTCATATCGGAAGAAGATATAATCTCGCTAATTGAAGGAATGATGGCTGAGCTTTTTTCCGGGGTTTTAGGATTAAAAATAGACCTTCCGTTAAAAAGGCTAACCTATAAATATGCCATGGAAAATTATGGAACGGACGCACCGGATACAAGGTTTGATTTAACAATAAAAGATATTACCGGTTGCCTATCAAACTCACAGTTTAAGGTTTTTTCAGACACGATAAAAAGCGGTGGTGTCATTAAAGGTATAAACTTAAAAAAACTGCCTCTGTCAAGGAAAGAGTTAGACGAGCTGATAGAGTTTGCAAAGGATTTAGGTGCCAAAGGGCTATTATGGGTAAAGATACAGGATGACGGCTGGCAATCACCTGCTTCCAAGTTTATAACTGATGAGGAAAAAAGAGAGGTAGAAAAGATTTTTCAGACAGAAAACGGAGATATAATTATCTTTGTAGCAGATAAACCAAAGCTGGCTCTTTTTATCCTTGGTAAAATCAGGGTTATGCTTGGAAAAAAATACCGTTTATATGATGAAAAAACCTTTAATCTTGTCTGGGTAACTGATTTTCCGCTCTTTGAATACGATGAAGAGGAGAAAAGACTCGTTTCGGTACACCATCCCTTTACAATGCCGAAAGATGAAGATATTTATCTTCTCGAAAAGGATCCTCTGAACGTGAGAGCAAAGGCTTACGACATTGTATTAAACGGTAATGAGATAGGAGGTGGTAGCTTAAGGATTTATCAGCCTGCCTTACAGAAAAAGATTTTTGAGCTAATCGGATTATCAGATGAAGATGCCGAAAAGAAGTTCGGGTTTTTTCTTGAAGCATTAAAGTTTGGTGCACCTCCTCATGGTGGTATTGCCCTGGGCCTAGACAGAATTATTATGTTAATGCTTGGAAAGGAATCTATCAGAGATGTAATAGCCTTTCCAAAAACACAGAAAGGCACCTGTCTGCTTACCGATGCCCCGTCACCGGTTGATGATTTACAGTTAAGAGAACTATATATAAAAAGGATTTTACCTAAGCAATGAGATTTTTATTTGGTCTTCTTCTTGTGGCACTCTTATTTTCCTGTGCTAAATTTCCAGAAGAAGAACTAAAAAAAACAAAGGCTGATATAGAAAATTTATATTATCAAGATTTACCGGAATATTTACCCGAGGAGTGGGATCAGATCAGAAATATCTGGACAAAATTAGATGATATAGAGCGAGAAAGAAACATTGATGAAGCACAGAGATTTCTTTTGTACAGCAATTATAAAATTAAGACAATAATTGAAAGTTTGGATGCAAAAAAGAGAGAAATAGAAGAAAAAAGATTGGAAGTAATAAAAAAGATTGAGGAACGAAAAAAGGCAGAGGAAGAGGAGCAGAAACAAAGGAAAGCAAAAGAAGAGTTAATTATTGAATCTAAAAAACCGGAAGAAAGGCCCGTTGAAAAGAAAAAGAGGCAAAAAACCATAGAAGACGTCAGGTTTAAGATTGAAAAAAGATATCCATCCTTTTATACTGTAAAAGAAAATGAAACATTAGAGGAAATTTCATCTTATCCCTTTATTTATAATGATGGCTATTACTGGCCACTATTGTATAAATATAACAGAAACCAGATACGAGACCCAAAGAAGTTATATGCTGGACAGATATTAAAGATACCGAGAAATATATCTCTTGAGGAGATTTACAAGGCAAGAGAGGAGGCGGGAGCGAAAAATAACAGAAGTCTTCCTAAAAATGCCTTTACACCGGAAAAATATAAAAAATTTATAGATGAACTTTTAGCGGAGGAATAAAGGTGATTAACTGGAACAGCAAGAAGAATAGATTTGAGATAACCAAGGCAGGTCAGAGAAACCACTCTCATGTTATAAACCCTGACAAGCCAAATCTTTTAAGAGAGATGTTTCCTTATTCAGAGGTCTGTAAACAGGTCTATTGTGACGAAGTTATCTTGATGGATATACCAGAAGATATTTTTATAACTGATACAACATTCAGAGATGGTCAGCAGGCACGACCACCTTATACAGTCAAACAAATTGTTGATATCTTCAAAATGCTTCATAAACTTACGGGAGCAAGTGGCGTTATCAGACAGTCAGAGTTTTTCCTTTATAGTGAAAAAGATAAAGAAGCTGTCAGAGAATGTATCGATTTAGGATATAAATACCCGGAGATAACAGCATGGGTAAGGGCAAACAAAGAAGATTTGAAGCTTGTGAAAGAGATGGGAATAAAAGAGACAGGAATCTTAACCTCTGTTTCCGATTACCATATCTACCTTAAATTAGGCTGGGACAGAAAAAAAGCCCTTGATAGCTATATTGGAGTAATAAAAGATGCCCTTTCCATAGGTGTTAAACCAAGATGTCATTTTGAGGATATTACAAGGGCAGATATCTATGGATTTGTAGTTCCCTTTGTACTTTCAATAATGGAGCTGGTGGAGGAAAGCGGAATTGAGATAAAGGTCAGACTATGTGATACAATGGGATATGGTTTGCCCTTTCCACAGGCAGACATTCCGAGAGGCATTCCCAAGTTAATTTATGTTCTGAAAAAAGAGACAGGCATAACTTCTGAGCAGTTGGAATGGCATGGGCACAATGATTTCCACAGAGGGCTTGTAAATGGATTATCTGCCTGGCTTTACGGTGTCAGCTCAATAAACGGAAGCCTACTTGGTTTTGGCGAGAGGACCGGTAATCCGCCCATCGAGGCTTTAATAATTGATTATCTCAGTATTAAAGGAAACAACGGAGAGATTGACACAACCGTAATAACCGAGATTGCAGAGTATTTTAAAAGAGAGCTCGCCTTTGAGATACCACCAAATTATCCTTTTGTAGGAGATGCCTTTAACGCCACCTCAGCGGGTATTCATGCAGACGGTGTTATTAAAAATGAAGAGATTTATAATATATTTGATACACTAAAAATTTTAAACAGACCCATCAAGGTTACAATCACCGATAAGTCCGGTACAGCAGGTATAGCTTACTGGATTAACCAGAGACTTGGCCTTAAAGATGACCAAAAGATTGATAAAAGACATCCAAGTATAATAAAAATTTATTCCTGGATTGAAAAGCAATATAACGAAGGCCGAACAACCTCTATTTCTGATGAAGAGATGGAAAAGCTTTGCAGAAAATATCTGCCAGAGTTATTTATGTCAGAGTTTGACAGGATTAAAGCAAAGGCTAAAGATATGGTTCTTCATCTTATTGAAGAACTCCTTCAAATACCTGATGTTGCATCTATGGTTCCTGAGAGGCAGGAAGAGGTTCTCAAAAAGTTAGTGGAAGAAAATCCATTTATCCAGTTTGCCTATATAACTAATGCAGAGGGCATTAAAATCACAAAAAACATTACTCAGATAGAAGACAAGCCCAAGTATGAGAAGATTGGCTTCAATGAAGACTTTTCCGATAGAGAATGGTTTATAGAGCCAGTTAAAAACGGGAAGGTTTTTGTTACCGATCTTTACAGCTCAAAAATTACCGGTGCCTTATGTGTAACCGTATCGGCTCCTATCAGAAATGAAAAAGATGAGATAGTAGGCGTGATTGGTCTTGATATTAAGTTTGAACATCTGGCAAAGACCGAAGATTAACTTAATTTGCCTGATAGCTTATAAGCTATTGGTAAATAATATTAATGTTATCATTAAAATATGGAAAGGAGAGCACTAAAGATGCAATTTAAGGAAGAAAACAAGATCAGGTTTGAAAATGGAAATCTTTTCGTACCAGAAAAACCCTACATTGTTTATATTGAAGGAGATGGGACAGGTCCTGATATCTGGAATGCTTCAAAAATGGTTTTTGATTCTGCTGTTAAGAAGGTCTTTAACGGTAAAAAAGAGATTATCTGGATCGAAGGCTTTGCAGGCGAAAAGGCTTTTAAAGAGAAAGGAAGCTATCTTCCTGAAGAAACACTTGAATTAATTAAAGAGCTGAGAGTCGGAATAAAAGGACCCCTTACCACCCCTGTCGGAAAGGGTATCAGGAGTATCAACGTTGCCTTGAGACAGGAACTTGACTTATACGCCTGCATAAGACCGGTAAGATATTTTGAAGGAGTTCCTTCACCAATAAAATATCCTGAGAAAGTCGATTTCGTTATTTTCAGGGAAAACACAGAAGACCTTTATGCCGGCATAGAGTGGCAGGCTGGCTCTGAAGAAGCAAAAAAGGTTTCTGACTTTTTATATAAAGAGTTCGGGAAAAAATTACCAGACTATGTTGGAATCGGAATAAAGCCAATCAGCAGGTTTGCCACTGAAAGATTAACAAGAATGGCTATGAGATATTGTATTAAAAACAAAAAAGATACCTTAACCTTTGTTCATAAAGGCAATATTATGAAGTTCACGGAAGGGGCTTTTAAAAACTGGGGAGTTGATTGTGTTAAAAGAGAGTTTGGCCAATATGTCGTAATTGAAGGTGAAGGTGAAAAGGAAAAAAATAAAGTTCTTGTTAATGACAGGATTGCCGATGCCATGTTTCAGCAGATAGTTCTAAGACCCGATGAGTATAAAGTAATAGTTACTCCAAACTTAAACGGTGATTATCTGTCCGATGCAGCAGCTGCTCTTGTAGGTGGTTTAGGAATGGCACCCGGTGCGAATATTGGTGACGGTTATGCAGTATTTGAAGCCACTCACGGAACCGCTCCGAAATACGCTGGTCTTGATAAGGTAAATCCTTCATCGGTAATACTTTCTGGTGTTATGATGTTTGAGTATTTAGGATGGGATGCTGTGGGGGAATTAATTATAAAAGCTATTGAGAGAACAATTAAAAATAAGACTGTAACCTATGACTTAGCAAGGCAGATGGAGGGCTCTAAAGAGCTTAAATGTTCACAGTTTGCCGAAGAGATTATAAAAAATATGTAGAAAATGTATCTAAATTTACCAAACCTAATTACTCTTTTTAGAATATTTTTAATTCCTTTTTATATTTATGAGCTAATGATTGACAACTTTTGGTCAGCATTAGCTCTTTTTATTATTGGCTCATTATCTGACCTTTTAGATGGTTTACTGGCAAGAAGGTTAAATCAGGTTACCTCCTTAGGTAAGTTTCTCGATCCTTTAGCAGATAAACTCTTCTTTCTTTTCTCTCTTTCAATAATGAGCTATAAAAACCTTGTTCCTCTCTGGTTTTTTGGAATTCTGCTTTTGAGAGATATACTTGTATCAATTGGCTCGGTAATATATATTGACAAGGTAGGAATGAAAGAGATCAGACCGCACCTTACAGGAAAGTTGGTAAATTTTTGTATTTTTTTTATAACCCTTTTTGTATTAATAGATCATACTTATGCAGATATTAGCTTTTATCTTTTTTATACCCCCCTTTATTATGTCTCCACATCTCTTTCTGTTTATTCCCTTTTTGTATACTGGCAAAGATTCAGGAGGCTCGGATAGCACTATTTTTTAAAATCTCTATATAGGGTATTAAATCAAGATTGGGCTTGCCCGATTTATCGTAAAAGAGCGGTATGACAGGTTTTTTATATTTCTTTTCAATGTCTTTAAGGATATAACTTGAGATTGTTCCGGGCATGCAAAAGGTTGGTGAAGCATTAACAATTGCATCAACCTTTTCCTCTTCAAAGAAGATTATTGCTCTGCCTATGGTTAATATAGCCTCCCCTAAAAACTCTTCAGGAAGATAGTTACTTCCCTTCTCAACTACATCGTATATATTGGGCTCAAAAATATCTGGAAAATATTCCTTTGCATAATTGAATAATTTATGTTCCCTTGAAAAATAAAAAAATTTCCTGAGAAGATGTTTTAATCTGCTCTCCCATCCGCTTTTTTTAAGTTTTATATCCAAACCTTCAAGAAAGAGTGTATAAAAAAACCATTCTGATATAGTGGCAATTTTTGCCTCTGCGCCGAGGGCTTCGATGGTCTTTATAAGATTATCATTTAAAAAACTATTACTTCTCACATAAATCTCACCAACTATTCCAATAAGAGGTTTATTTACCTTTTTTATTCTTATGTTAGCAAGATTTTTAACACTTTCTTTATACACCTTTATATAATTTTCTTTGCTTTCTATTGCCTTTTTTATATTTCTATACACATTTTGCAAGGTATGATTAGTTTCCCCCTTTTCTATTTCATAGGGTCTTATTGTCAGAACAATCTTTTTGAGGATGTCATTAATGATTATGCTGTCAAAGATTGTTTTTTTCAGGTCATCAGATAATCCCGCATAGGCATTTCTGTCGGAAGGGGAGATTAAAGATACATCTCTGCCTAAGGATCTTAGAACTATTCTCTGAAAAAGTGAATACTGTCCGAATCTGCAAGGACCAATTCCTGTGGGCATAAAGTATGCATATTTCCCCCCTCCGTTATTGGTTCTTTTTAGAACCGCTCCTAAGGTTGAGTGGAAGGGAGAACATTCATAACCTGTTGAGTATTTTAAACCTTCTCTAAAAGAATCGAGAGACTCTTTTAGTGTCTCCGCTGATTTATATCTTCTTGTGAAGGCACCTGCAATTAATTCTGCACCATCTTCTTCCATAGGTGGTATTAAAACAGTGCGATCTCTATCAGGAATATCCTCAATTTTAGAATAACTGTCTTTAGTAAAATCACCGGAAATATCAAGTTTAAGGTAGTTTCTGAAACTGTCAATTCCTGCCTCAAGTCTTGTAATATAACCTGTTGCCGAGCTATGACCATCTAACTGAAGAACCAGATAGGGTTTTTTAAGGGACTCCATCTCTCTGTAAAAATAGTTAAGAATAAAAGAATCGGGCCCACAGGAAAAACAGGATAGAAATACCGGGAAAAGATTCCTCTTTTCTTTAAAAAGTTTAAGGGTTGAAAGAATTATCTGACCGTACTGCCAGTAAACATGAGAAAATTTATCAGTTATAAAATTTATATCGGGTGTTATAAAATCAACTGTTATTGACTTAATCTTATAATCGGCAATCTTGTCAATTAAGCGATGATTGAATCTTGGATTGTATAAAATATACGGGCGCCCCAAAAAGACTACGCCTATCTCATCATCTTTCAGGTTTTTTAAAAACTCCTCTCCCTGAGAATATTTTTTTTCCATTTCCATTTCCACTGTTTTTTCAGCGTAATTAAAGGCGGAGGAAATCTCTTTATATGTTATCTCAAAATGTTTTGAGAGTTCTTCAAACAAGCTATCCAGATATTTTTTATCTTTACTTATTTTTAATATTTTAGGGGTTATAAACGATATATCTTTTTTCTGAGTTTTTAAAATTGAAGGGATCGTCTGGGTTAAGGGACAAAGATGGCATTCTGTTATATTTTCCGGAACTTCGTTTTTAAGAAAATAAGGGAAAAATATTTTTTCATCTTTCAACTTGCTCATTGCCCCAAAAGTAATTACACAGGGCGCACAAATCTCAAAGTGAGCTATTTTACGCCCTCTTTCATAATCATCTTTTGAGGGAGACAAAATAACAGGTTCAATATCAAGATAGTCAAAAAAGCTTTTAAGAAAGTAAATATTTTCTGAATTGGCCAAAAAGTCTGGTATGTATATTTTCCCTCTTTTGTAGATAGTTTTTTTCTTATTGATAAAATTCTCCCTTTCCTTCAGGTAAGGATTAGCGGTATTTGCCCTTGGTTTTTTTGAATCATAGTCTCTCCCACATTTAAGTCCCCAGGCAACCTTTATATCGTCCGTTGATATTATTGACAGGGCACACTTATTAACACACAAATCACACGTTTCTTTTTCTATAACAGTATCTTTATTTGAAAACTCCAATCCGATAAACCTTGATTTAGCAGGCTTTCTATCCATTACATATAGGGCTGATCCCATTGCTCCGGTAAGGTGACAATAGGGAGAGACAATTATCTTCCTGTCAAGTCTTTCTTCAAAGGCTGAAACGAGCGCTCTGTTTCTTGCTGTGGCACCCTGAAAATAGACCTTATCTCCAATAGGAACATTTCCTACAACCTTATTTAAATAATTATCCCTGACTGCAAATAAAACTGCACCAGCAATATCTTCCTTAGGAACACCCTTTGCAATAAGGAGATCTATGTCTTTTTCCATAAATACAGTGCATCTGTCAGATGTGGGAGGAGGGACCCTGTTT
>JAOAGA010000021.1 GCA_026415985.1 Pseudomonadota bacterium
CAACTAAGTTCTTTGCGCTTTCGTCGATAAACTCGAGGGCTGCAAAGTTAAGATGCCCTTTTATGCTCTCCCTGAAAAAAATCATTACATCTTCTATACCCTTAAAGGGAACAAGGAAAAAAATCTTTCTCTCCGGTAATCTGATAAAATTTAAGGTGGCTCTTAGAATTATCCCAAGTGTCCCTTCAGAACCGATGAAAAGCTCATTAAGATTATAACCGGAAGAATATTTATAGACATTCCCACCTGTATTTAAAATCTTTCCCGCACCTGTAACAACAGAAAGGGACATTACATAATCCTTTGTTGTGCCATACTTTATTGCAGAAGGTCCGCCTGCATTGGTGGCGATATTTCCACCGATACTTGATGATTCAAAACTCTGGGGATCGGGAGGATAATAATAACCATTTTTTTTAAGCTCCTCCTTCAGTATGCCGTTTATAACCCCCGCTTCCACCGTTGCAGATAAATTTACCTCATCTATCTCAATAATCTTATCCATTCTTTCTAAAGAAATAACAACACCTTTCTCTGTTGTTACCGCCCCGCCACATACACCGGTGCCGGCACCTCTCGGCGTAATCTTTATATTCTCTTCTTTGGCAAATCTTATAAAATCAACTACTTTTTCACAGTTATCGGGCAGAAAAACTGCCAGTGGCTTTCCATAGTAAATGGTAGATTCATCATAAAAATATTTTTCCGGTATTGAAGTGATAAAAAAATCTTTACGATCGAATCTTTTTTCTAAAAGGTTGATGGTCTTATCTTTCATTTGAGGAAGATGTATTTCAAGATAAAAATAAGAGATACAGTTAGCACAAGTCTGTTTTGTTCTTTAATCTTGCCTCTGAACAGACCTATCAGAGAGTAGCTTATAAATCCAAAGGCTATTCCATCGGTTATACTAAAGGTAAGAGGTATCATAATCATTGCGAGAAAGGCTGGAAACCCCTCTTCAAAGTCTTTAAAATCTATCTTTTTAACATTCTGGGTCATTAAGTAACCAACAAAAATAAGAGCAGGCGATATCGTGGGATAATAATAAAAGCCATTACTTTCATAGCCACCACCAACAGTCTGCACAAGGGGGTAAAAAAAGAGAGCGATGATAAAAAGCAAGCCGGTAATAACACTTGCCAGTCCGGTTTTGGCGCCAACACTTATCCCGCTGGCACTCTCAATGTAGCTTGTGACTGTTGAGGTACCTAAAACACTACCTGTCAATGTCCCGATTGCGTCTGCCAAAAAGGCTGACTTTGCTCTTGGCAACTTTCCCTGATGGATAAAACCACCTTGTTCACCGACACCAACAAGGGTTCCGACGGTATCAAACACATCAAGGAATAAAAAGACAAAAATTGGAGCAAGATAGTTAAAAGAAAGGACATCCAGAAGCTTAAACTTAAAAAAGGTTGGTTCAATGGAAGGTGGAAGGCTGACCACCCCATGAAACTTTGATAGACCAGCCAATAGAGATAAAGAAGTAGAGCTAAGTATCCCCCATAATATGGCTGACTTGACATCCCTTAAATGCAGAAAGATAATCACTAATAGTCCGGAAAAGGTGATTAAAACCGGTAAAAAGTTTAACTCACCAAGTCCTATAAATGTTCCGGGTTTTTGCACCACTATACCTGACCATTCTAATCCTATCAATGTTATTAACAGTCCTATGCCAACAGAGATGCCGTATTTCAAACTATTTGGCATATCATTAAGTATCCTTTCCCTGAAGGGCACTAAAGAAAGAATTATAAAAAGACTTCCCGATATAAAAATTATCCCTAAAGCCTTTTCCCAACTTATGGCTAATGCAGAAGCGGTAATAACAAATAAAAAATTATGTCCCATACCCGGTGCCAATGCTATGGGATAATTTGCCAGAATACCCATTAATATCGTTGCAATGGCAGAAGAAAGACAGGTTGCTACCATGACAGAGCCAAAATCCATCCCCAGTTTAGAAAGGATCGCAGGCTGAACAAAAATTATATAGCACATAGTAAAAAAGGTGGCTAAGCCACCTTCTATCTCTGTCATAATATTTACTTCTCTTCCTTTGAAGAAAAGCTTATCAATGATTTTTAACACTACTTTTCTCCAAACCAGATACTTTTACCATATTTTAAATAGCCCTTAACATTAAAGAACCTGCCATCGATGGAACTATCAAAGGCTGACTGTGCATTAGGAAGAAGGGGTTTTAGATACTTTTCAAGCAATGACCCTCCACCTCCGCTTATAAGAATACTATCTATGTCCCAGTCATCAATCCAGAACCTTTCCGTATCTGAAGCAATCTGAGAGGCAAGTTGTTGTAACACCTGCTCTCTTACAGAGGTCAGATCATACTCTTTGCCTTTAATCTTTATACTACCCTTTAGTATGGGCTCATAAATTTTAAATATCTCTACATTAACAGCGCTTTTTTCCCTTAGCTTATTTGCTATAACTGAAAAGGCCTTTGAAATTCCATTATCTGTGGTCTTACTTCCCCTTTCGGAATACTGAAGCTTATCGGATATAATATAATCGGTTGTCCTGAAGCCAATGTCTATGATTCCTATCTTTTGTTTAAACAAATCAGTATTTTTTGCCTTGCCTTCATCATCAAGAAAGACATTTAAAAGACTTCCATAGGGCTGTGGGATAATCCTGATCTTTCCTATGGTAAAAATTTTTTCAACCTCTTCGTTAGAGCCCTTTATTAAGGAAAACTTATGCTCCCCTAAAAGACTGCTTGCCAATGCATCCTTGTACTGTTTGTAATATCCTACAGGAAGTCCCGTTACAAGATTGACATTATCATAATTGTCAACAATATTGCCAAGCGTTACCAGAGCAAGAACCTTTGAGAACTGTGTGATAAACTGTGTCTGGTCAAGGGTAAAAAGCCTGACGTTGGATTGCCTTTCTGCAAGCTCTCCCGCAAAATAGTTCTTACCTTCGATTTTAATATTCAAAAGATCCTGCTTTTTTCTGGGAAAAAGCTCATCCTGAAACTGAATCTCCGTAGCCTCCCCTAAAATAGACTTAAAAATAACATCTTTTGTGCCATCTGTTGCTTTCGTAAAACCAAAACCAATATCAATCGCCACAATACTCATATCCTACTCCTTTATAAAATTTGATTAAGTTTAATTTTGAGTTTTAGGCTAAAAACTACTATCAACCCAAATCTCCGCTAATATAATTTATGAACTTACTCTTATCCATTTGATTAATAGACCCCTTTTGTCCTGAACTCCTTTCTTTTGGTTTCTATCTCTATATTTTTTCTCACAAACTCTGCCTCATAATAATCGGTAAAGGGTGATAATATTATATAATTTAGCCCGTTCTTTTTAGACAATCTTGCGGTATGATAACCCAATGAAATAAGATTGTCCTTAACCGAGACAGCCTCATCATCATTTTTATAGGTAGCGACAACCTGATAAAATTTTGGTTTTTTAGGTTCTTCTTTTTTCTTAACTTCTTCCTTGACTTCCTTATCCTTTTTTACCTCTTCCTTTTTATCTTTAGCAGTTTCCTTCGTTTCTACCTTTTTTGGCTCCTCTTTTTTCTGTTCAGTTTTTTTAGTTTCAACCTTTTTGTCTTCTTTTGCAATCTCTTTGGGTTCTTGCTTCTTTACTTCATCCTTTTTACCATCCTTACTCATTGGCTTTTCCGTTTCTTTGGCTGTTTGTAAAGATGTTATTTTTGGCATCACGATTTTAACCTTAGATGGCATTTCAGGTGCAGAAGGCTCTGACTGAAGAATAAACAGATAATAATAGGCTCCCCCTATGAGAAGCAAAGATATGATAACTGAATATATTATCGCCTTTTTCATCTCTTCTCCTTTAAACAAATCACGTTGTTAAATCAATAATACAATTCTTCTTGTATATCATAATTTTCAACTCAGAAGGTTGAAAATCTGTAGCCTGCCTCAACAATATCTCTTATCTCAATTACATAGGCACAGGAGATATTATCCCATGTCTTTACAACAACCATCCTCCCCAAATCAAGATAGCGCTCTCTTTTCCCGCCAAGCATCTTTTCTATTTTCAGGATATTCCCCTTCGTAAGTCCGTCCAGACTTCCCTTGTCAATAAAAACAAAGCTTTTATCAGATATAAAGAAGCTTTGTTCAACACCGCCTATAATCCTTCCCTCAAGAAAAACTTCAGATTTATTAAGGACTATCTCGTAATTCTCCGTATCTTTCTCCTTAATTAATATATCACCTTCATTTATTTCTCTGTATGATTTTATAACCCTGCCAACGGACATGTTGGGATACACTTCTGTAATCTTGATCTTACCTATCTTTATATAAAACTTGCCGAAAAATCTTTGCGTCAGTTCATCCACAATATCCTTTTGATATCTGATAATTGTATATACATCATTTAAACTGACGGAGTTAATATCCCCTCCATCTATAAAATACTCTGTACCACTCTCTCCCAATTTTTTATTGGTATCTACAGAAGTAAGAATCTTAATCTTACTATCCACCTCTTTTGGAAATATGAAACCAAGCCTGTCTAACTCCCTGAGGTCCAATACGAACTTTTTTACCTTTTCTTTCTCTTCTTTCTTCTCCTCTATGCCAACTTCTCTTGCCTTTTCTTCGTATATAACCTTTTCTTCTACCTCAACCTTTGGTTCCGGAATAACCTGCTCTTCCTTAACCTCAGCCTTTTCCTGTTTCTTCTCAATAACTATCTGATCTTTATAGATTCTCAAGGTCCAACCGGGATAAATCCAGTGCGGATCTGTCACTTTAGGATTTAATTTCCAGATGTTTATCCATTTATAGGGATCTTTTTTATATTTTTCAGAAAGACTCCAAAGGGTATCTCCTTTTCTTACAATATGTTCCTTATACTCTTCTCCTCTAACCATCAGTGGAAGGGTAATAATTACAACGAACGAAAGAAAAATTTTTGAAAAAAGCTTATATTTACTTATTTTCATAATATTTTCCAGAAATTACTTAATTTTTTTCGCTGGTTCTGAATCTTTATATTTTTTTAAGAGCTCCTTTTTCCATTTTTCCGCTTCCTTTTTATTGCCCAACTCAGTATAGGCCAAATATATTTTATAGTAGGCATCAGGAGCCTTATTACCATCGGGGTATTTTTCAACCTTTTTAAACTCTTCTATAGCCTTCTGAAAATTTTTCTGAGAATAATAGCTTTCTGCTATCCAGTACTGTGCATTATCTGCCAGTGCATCCTTAGGATACTTTTGTAAAAACTCCCTGAATATAGATATCGTCTGGGGGTATTTTCCCTGACTATACATCTCATAGCCTTTGTTGTAGAGGGTCTGACTCGTCTCCTTTTGAGTTACCTCTTTTACCTCAAGAGGTTTTTCTTCTTTTTTAGGTGTCTCAGTTTTTGCTTCATCTTTTTTAACTTCCGGTGTTGCCTGTTTTTCTGCCGTTTCCGAAACCTTAATTACTCCTTCGGGCTTAATACTAATAACGCTCGACGCAGGAACCGGGGTAAGTTTGGCTGATTCGGTAACCTCTAAAAGAGGATTTGTTTTAATTCTTTCAAGGTTTTTCTCTAAGGAACCTATTTTTTCATCAATCTTATCCAATCTCTCTGTTACCTCTAACTTAATATTTGTATCTCTCTTTGCCTTCACTTCCAGAGCTTCAACTCTTTGGGAAAGAGCAACAAGCTGTGACTGAAAATCTTTGAAGTACTCTGTCTGGACCCTGTCGGAAGAGCCTGCACAGGCCGATAATATAAAGATCAAAATTGGTAATATCGCTTTTTTCACATTCCCTCCTTTATAAAATTTAATACTTCTTCCACATCAGTTTTGCTTCCGATAATCAAAGGAGACCTTTCATGTAACTCCGATGGAGTTTTATCCAAAATCCTCATCTTTCCATCTGTTGCTATACCGCCTGCCTGCTCAAAAAGATATGCCATAGGAAAACACTCATAAAGAAGTCTTAGCTTGCCCTTTGGATTTTTTTTGTCACCGGGATACAGAAATACACCACCTTTTAAAAGTGTTCTATGGGCATCGGCAACTAATGTGCCCACATACCTCAAGGATTTCTCTCTCTTCTCCTTTGTTTTTTCTATATATCTTTTTGTCCAGTCATCCCAGATAGCGTAATTCCCTTCGTTAATACTATAGTTTTTCCCCTTTTCAGGAACCTTTATACCCTCATGGGAAAGCAAAAACTCACCCACACTTGGATCAAGCGTAAAACCATGAACTCCCTGACCTGTCGAGTATACAAGCATCGTGCTTGAGCCGTATATTACATATCCTGCAGCAACAATATTTCTACCACACTGAAGAAAATCATTAACGTCAGGGTGGTCTCCCTTGCTCACCCTTTTAAAGATACAGAATATTGTTCCGATACTAATATTTACATCAATATTGGAAGATCCGTCGAGAGGATCCATAACCATAATGTATTTTCCTCTGGGATAGTATTCAGGGACAGGACAAAAATCATCCATCTCTTCCGATGCGAAGGCAGCCAAATAGCCGGTATGTTCCAGATGCTTGATAAAGGTCTCATTGGCAAATACGTCTAACTTCTGAACCTTTTCACCGTGAACATTCTCCTTTCCTGTCCCGCCTAAAATATCCACCAGGCCAGCCTTTCTTACCTCTCTCGTAACAATTTTTGCAGCTGTTGCAATATCATTTAAAAGAGAAGTAAACTCTCCTTTTGCCTCGGGATAACTTCTTTGCATTTCAAGGATAAACTTGGTAAGAGTGGTTCCTGTCGTCATCACTTTCTCCTTTCGACATAGAAAGACATAATCTTTAAGGCAAATATATCAGATATTTAAAACAAATTCAACATTTTCTGATAATGAAAAAAATTTTATTCTTTTCATAGTTATGGAAAACAACCGGTCTTATATGCTAAATTAAATATTATGAATATTCTACTCATTAAGATGAATAGTCCCGCCGATGAGATAATTCCGCCTATTTCTCTCGGATATTTAGCATCAGGTGTTCTTGACAGGCATAACGTAACCATCCTTGACAATTTAAAGGAAAAACTTTCTTTAGAAGAAATCTCAGAAAAAGTAAGAAAGTTTGATATAGCAGGCATAACTCTCTTTACAAAAGACCTCTCGCTCTGCAAAAAATATTTAAAAACAATAAAATCCGCCAACCCAAACTGTATTACTGTACTCGGTGGCCCACACCCATCGGCCTTACCAGAAGAAACAATGTTTTTTTTTAAAGATTTAGTCAACTATCTTCTGGTTGGGGAAAGTGAGACTGGTTTCCCAAAACTAATTAATTTTATTGAGTCTGGAAAGCCTGAACTGAATGAGATTGAAGGACTTGTATATATTAAAGATGGAAGTATCAAAAAAAATACACCTATATGTATTGAAAACATTGATAATTTTAAAATAGCATGGCAGTTAATTCCTCCAGACTCCTATCCTCAGGCACCCCACGGAGCATTCTTTAAACAATTTCCCATTGCCCCAATAATTACTTCCAGAGGTTGTCCCTTTCATTGTACTTTTTGTGGTGGCCATATAATTTCAGGAAGAAAAATCAGGCAGAGAAGCGTTGATAATGTCATAGAAGAAATCGGGTTACTTTACAAAAACTATGGGGTCCGCGAGATTCATATAGAAGACGATAACTTTACTTTTAGAAAGGATTATGTTCTTGAATTTTGCTCAAAACTGAAATCAAATTTTCCGGATATAACCTGGACCTGCCCTAACGGTGTAAGGATAGATACCCTGGACGAAGAGATGATTTCTGCTATGAAGTCATCGGGTTGTTATGCCTTGTCAATAGGCATAGAATCGGGGAGTAACAGAATATTGAAACTAATGAAAAAATCATTAACAGTCGAAAAAACAAAAGAGAAGGTAGAAATGTTGAAAAAGTTTGATATTGATATAAACGCCTTTTTTATACTTGGCTATCCCGGAGAGAAAAAGGAAGATATTGAAAAAACGATAAATCTTGCCCTGTCACTACCTCTCAAAAGGGCTTCCTTTGCAAATTTTCAGCCACTTCCAGGAACAGAATCATATTATAATTTAATCAAAGAGGGACTGCTTAAGATAGATCACTGGGAGAAATTCAGCCCATCTCTTCAATCAACGATATGGTCAGCACCGGGATTTACAGTGAGAGAACTTGCCTGGTACAGAAGAAAGGCCCTTCTTAAATTTTATCTGAGACCCCGAATAATGTGGCATTTTCTGAAAGGTATCAGAAACTTACAACATTTTTACTATATCTTTAAACGTGCTTACAGATGGCTTACTTATACCGGGGAGAAGACTTTATAATCCCTTTTACATCTTTTATATTTTTCAGATATTTTTCATCCCCTGTCATGCTATAGGCCCTCTCAAAAAAAGACAATGCAGACATATAATTACCCTTTATAAACTCAATCTCCCCTAATCTGTTATAAATATCTCCGTTGTTTTTGTCAAAATTTAGGGCCTGATTAAAAAACCATTCTGCAGAGGTTATATCCTTCTCTTTCAGGGCTATCTCCCCAAGAAAATAATAGGAAGGTCCAAAGTTGGGCTTATATCTTAAAGAGGCCAAAAAGTTTTCTTTTGCCTCTATAAGAAAATTTTTGTCATATAAAACTCTCCCTAAATCATAATAACCGCCGTAACTCTGCGGTGATATAGATATTACCTTTCTGAAAACATTTTCTGCTCTGTCTAAATCACCGATAAAATAATAGTAAACCCCTATCTCATTCCAGACCAATGGATCATCAGGTGCATCTTTCAATGCTTCTGATATAAATTTTTCCTGATTCTCATAGGAATAGTTCCTTTTGACAGTATAGATACCTGAAACAAGTGAAACTATCAGTAAAATAAATGTTGCCCTTCTTAGGCTTAACCTGTTTATCAGATATGAAAGAATAAAACTTAACCCGAAAGAAGGCAGATATAAATATCTATCTGAGCCGAAGGTAATGGTAGAGGTTATAACAACGCCCGAAACAGGCAGGATTAGTATCAAAAACCATAAAACAAAAAAAACAAGCCTTCTCTCAACCCTGACGATTAAAAAAGATATTACAGAAAAAATTATTAAAATAATCAGGGATGATAAAATCTCAATATCAAAATAATTTTTTATTAATCCGCTGTAAAAAATTTTAAGATTAAAAGGAATAAAAAATTTTTTCAAGTAGAAGGCTACGTTATGAATAATGGTTAAAAACCTTATAATAACAGGCACATTTTCACCAAAGGGCTCCGGTAAAAGAATTTTCCTGATAAGTATATAGAAAAACGATATTACTATGTATGGAAAAAAATAAATCAGCTTTGAGTTTTTAATATCATTGAGGTTTTTCACATTTATGAACAAATCACAGAAAATATATAAAAGCGGAAGTACTACCGCTGTCTCCTTTGACAATAGTGAAAAACCATAAAATAAATAACCCCAGTAAGATTTTTTAATATAAAAGTATAGAGATATAAACCCAAAAAGACTGTATAAAAGCTCGTTTCTCGCCGAGATCCATGAAACCGCCTCAGAATGGGTTGGATGAACAGAAAAAATAACAGCGGTAAAAAGAGCGGTTCTTTTATCAAACTTTAGAGATAAAACTACCTTATATAAAAAATAAGCTACTAAAACTTGTAAAAGCAAGTTCCCCAAATGAAAACCAAAGGCACTGCCATTAAAAATCAGGGCATCAATTGCCAGAGAAAGAAAAAAGACAGGTCTATAATAGGAGACGTTCTCTCCTACTCTGGAAATTAAGAAGGACAGGTCTTTTACTGACGATATTAACCTGTCGTTAAAAACTATCTGTCTTATATCGTCCCAGACAAAATCAAAAAAAAGCGTATTGAAATATAGAATCAGATTTATGAAAATCAGAATAAAAACTTCTTTCCGCTCTTTAACACTATTTATAAAGACCTTTTTTATCATAATATTTAATCTTTAAAACTTCCCTGAGCATTCTAAAGGCATCTCTTATAATTTTCATTTTCGAATCTTCCCTGTCAATCCACAAAACGGGATATTCCTTAATCTTGAAACCCCTTATCTTAGCGATGTGTAAGATTTCTACATCAAAGGCATAACCATTTATTCTTGATTTTTTAAAAATTTCCTTTGCAACATCTGATTTAAAAAGTTTAAATCCACATTGAGTATCTTTTACTCCCCTGAAACCAATAACGCCAATTATTATATTAAACATTCTGCCTATAATCTTTCTGTGCAGTGGCCTCTTTTTAATTTTTGCTCCTTCTGCCAGTCTTGAGGCAACAACAATATCAGATCCTTTATCTAATTCCTCTTTCATGCCTTTTAGGTTTTCCATAGGAGCAGATAAATCTGCATCTGTAAAAAGAATAACTCGACCTTCCGATAAAAAGATTCCGTCTTTTACAGATTTGCCCTTGCCTTCATTGATTTTGTGTTTGATTATCTTTAGCTGATTAATTTTATGAGATAATTCTTTTAAGATTTCTTCTGTTCTGTCTTTAGAACCATCGTTTACAACAATTATTTCCCATGTATATTTGTTGTCAGTCAAATATTTTGCTATGTTTTTAACCGTATCAGCTATTAGTAACTCTTCATTATAAGCAGGAATAACGACAGATATATCAACTTTCATAAAGTAATTTTAACAGATTTTTATCTAACATAGAACTTTGTTTATTTTGGGGACTAATTGTAGCTTTTCAGATATTTTAAATGCCAGATTATACCTACACTTTTTAAGAACTTATTTACCGCCCAGTTTTTGTAGCTTTATCCTGTATTCATCATTGTCTGTATCTAAAGATAGAGCCTTTTCGTACATCTCTTTTGCCAGCTTAAAATTGCCTACCATAGCATATATGTCTCCCAGTTTAGCATAGGCTTTATAATAATCGGGGTTGTATGCCAAAACATTTTTAAAGGTGTTCTCGGCATTTATTAAATCATTTTTTCTTAAAAAGATTTCCCCTATCTCATATAAAACGTTTGGTTCGTTAGGGTTGATCTCAAGGGATCTGTAAAAAATAGCCAAAGCTTTGTCCAAATCACCAATCCTTAGGTATAAATCAGCTAAATCATTAAGAGCAAGATAATAATAGGGATCTAACTTTAAGGCCTGAAAATATTTTGATTCAGCAAGTTTATACTTACCCCATCTTTTGTATAAATTGCCCAGCTTGTGATGTATCTGAGGGTTTTGTGAATCTGCTACCTCAAGTCTTTTAAGTTCTATTTCTGCCTGTGAATAATATTTTCTCTCCATATATGCAGTTGCTAACTTATCCATAACATAAGGTTCATAGGGCTCATTTTCCTCAGATGTTTTCCAAAGAGTTAAATCATCTTTGTATTCCAAGTTTCTTTCTAAGGTAAGTGCTAAAAAAACTATAGTTACGATAATAAAAAAAGCTTTAGCTATTAATGCCCTCGTGCGATTATAGGCAGAGATGGCTCTGTAAATGTCAGCATATAAAATACCTATAAACATTGCCAACCCAAAAGATGGTATATAAAGATACCTCTCTGCAATCAAAGCGGGATATATGAGAGTCACTATTGTTGTAACCGGAATCAGTGTAACTATAATCCACATAAAGGAAAAAAATAAACGCCTGTCATACTTTCTAAGTGAAAAAACTATAAAAAGTATTGTTAAAAATCCAATTAAGTAGATAATAGAATACCAGTCTGAAAACCTCTGAAAAATTTCAACTCTATAGAAGGCTTTATGAAAAAATGGGAAAAAAAGCAAGAATATGTCATACAATATTACTTTAGAAAATGTGGCCAGTCGCCATATAATGGGATACTCATTTTCAGCAGATTCCACAATTGCCAGTCTGATAAAAAAATATATTAATGAGGTAATTATAAAAAACAGAGTAGTTTTTATATGTTTTTTTATCTCTTCTCTGTGAAAGGTGTATTCATATAAGATTACTAAAAATGGCATTGTAATTGCCATCTCTTTGGATAATAGCCCCAGAAAATAAAAAAAAAGGCTTAAAAATAAAAAAATTTTTTTATCTTTCTCAAACCTGAACCTGGTATAAAAAGAGAAAGAATGGAGCAAAAAAAAGCCACATAGTAACTCATTTCTTGCAGATACATAAGATACTGTGGCAGAATGGGTGGGATGAACAGCAAAGACTATACTGGCAATAAAGGCAACGGTTCTCGATTTAAAAAGCCTTTCAGCAATTATAAAAACTAAAATGTTATTAAAGATATTTATCAAAATGTTTGTTAAATGAAAACCAAAAGGATTATTTCCCCATATTTTATAATCAATCAAAATAGACAGCATAAACATGGGACGGTAATACAGTGGCATTTCAGGAATAGGCTGTAAGAAGAAATCAAATATGTTTCTGAAGTTTCTGACCGACGGGTTATATTTTATCTGATGAACATCATCCCATACAAAATCAAAAAAAAGACTATTGGCAAAAGTAATAAAACAAATGGCTATTATAAATACTAAATATAACAACAATCCTTCATGCTTAATTTTTCTGAAAGAAAACATCAGTTCAGCCCTTGCAACATATCTCTATATTTCTTCTTATGGGGAGAAATTTTTATTGCCCTGTTTAAATACTCCTTTGCCTTTTCTGTATTATTTTTTATTAAATTAACCCTTGCAAGCCCCCAGTATGCCTCATCATACTCGCTTAACTCCAAAGCTTTGTTATAATAGATTTCTGCAGTAATGTAGTCATTAAACCTAAGATAAAAATTACCAATTTTTGTGTAGTTATCGTAATCTCCCGGACTAATCTGTGTAATCTTATCATAAACCATTAATGCAGAGAGATAATCTTCCTTACCAAGATATACCTGCGCCAGTTGATCTAATGCGTATGTGTTTGTAGGGGCGGACTCAACTGCTTTCAGCCAGAACAGATGATTATCCTCATATGGCAACATTCTTTTGTATATGGTATAAAAACCAGGTATTGAAAAGATAATAATAAAAGAAAATATAAATATCTGTTTTTTCTCAATTTTTTCAACGAACAGCTTTACAAACTCCGGTATCAGAAAGGAGAGCCCTATAAGCGGAATATATAAATATCTTTCGGAAATGAGGCTTGGGTACATAATATAGGGGATGTTTGATACAAAAAAGAAAGTAAGAAAAAACCAGAGAAGACCTAAAAAAACATTCCTGTTCTTTCTGGCCGAAACCCAAAGGCCATAAAATAATGATAGCAGGACAACAAGCCCGGCCAAAACATTTAAATCAAAAGATTTTTTAAAATAGGAAAAGTTTTCATAAAAAACCTTGAGATTAAAAGGGAAAAGTGAAATCTCCAAATATTTAATAAAAGTGGAGAGACCGGTAAAAAATCTCGTAGGGAAAGGGACATCAAGCCAGATAAATCTGTTTAAAACCATCCATCTAATAAGAATATAGACGACTATTATTAAGATATGAGGAATTAATAGTTTTAAAGTCTTTCTTAGATTGTAAAAACCCTGTTCAAAAATAATAAATACAGGTAAAAAAATAGTCATTTCAATGCTAAAAACAGCTAAAAGATAGGTAAAAACAGAAAGATAATAGAATTTTTTATTATTTTCTTCCTCCTGCTTCTTAAGAAAATAGAAGGTAAGTAAAGAGAATAAACCTCCTAAGATATGTAGCCTTGCACTAACATAGACAACTGCCTCTGATCTTGCAGGATATATACTCACAATAAGTGTACCTATAAAGGCATAAAGATCATCCTTAAAGAAATACTGTAAGGTCAGAAAAAGCACAATGGTAAGAAGTACGTGAAATATTATATTTGTCAGATGAAATAAGGAGGGTGTGTCATTAAAGAAAAGAAAATCTATTGCCAAAGAAAGTAAAAAAACTGGTCTGTAATAGGGGGTTTTGGACTCTCTGCCTACAATACCAGATTCGCCATCTTTAGTAAAAATATCAATTAGCTTAAAATTCTTTACTGTTTCATTATTTATTATCTGGGGTATATCATCCCAGACAAATCCAAGGGTTAAAGCCTTCGCATAAAAGATAAGATTTATTACAATAAGCAAAAAAAGAAATATCTTTTTTTTATCCTTAATCATTTTCGGGCAACCAGTACAGAATATGTGAACAAATCTTTTATACCAAAATAATATTCTACTAATTTTAAATCAGTTTTGTTTAAAAAATCTATGGCTTCTTTTTTAGATTTAAGCCTCGACGGCTCTTCGGGATAAAAATCGGGATTTTTTTTCAAAATTATTTTCCAGAAAAACAGTAATATCTTAAAAAAAACAACACTTAACCCAAACTCCGGCGGGACAAAAATTATTATAAAACCGCTGTTTTTTATCACTCTTTTAAACTCTGAAAATAACCTTATAATCTCATCCTTATTAAAATGCTCAATCACACCGAGATTATACAACACATCAAAGGTATTATCTTTAAAGGGAAGATTAAATATATCTGCCCTTATTTTTTTTCTGTCAACCATATTAATTTTTAAAGCAGTCAGGGAAATATCGCAAGCGGTTATGTTATAACTTTCTATTATATCTTTATCTACTTCGCCACTTCCGCAACCTGCATGAAGCAGTTTGGTATTTGGACCTGAATATTTTTTTATAAAATGGTTAAGAGACCTTTTTATAATCCTGTTACGATAAAAAGATGCAATAGTATCATAAATCTTTCTCTTTTTATCTCTTTTAGCTTCCCAGTATTCTTCCCAGTTCATTATCTTTTCAATCCGAGCCGATATAAAAAAAGATTAAACAATTTATAAAGGCTTTTAAAAATCTCTTTTATCGTCATTTTGGAATGACCATAGGTCCTTTTTGGCAGAACTATTGGTATTTCCTTTATCTTATAACCGTTTAAATTGAGAAAAAAGAGGCTTTCAAAAAAAAATGAGTATCCGTCAGACCTTACCTTGTCAAAAACTTTTTTGTCTATTTTTTTCAGATTATACAATCTGAAGGCACCAGTAGCATCATAGTCCATACCTAATAAATATTTGGTTAAAAAATGCCCGAGCTTTGTTAAAAACCTCCTATAAATATTCCAGTCTTTAAGACTATCTTCTTTTGTATATCTTGTTCCTATGACTATATCATACTCACTGTTTTCCAAAAATAAGGGAATATCTGAAGGACTATGGGTAAAATCGCAATCCATAGTAAGCAGATACTCATAGCCTTTTTCATAGGCATAAGAAATGCCGAATTTATGAGCATTTCCTATCCCTAATTTTTTTTCTCTATGAACTACTATGAGCTTTGGAAAAATTTTTCTGAGTTTTTCAAGTATTTCGCCAGTCCCATCGGGAGAGTTGTCATCTGCTACCAATAAATCACCATCTATCCCTAACTCAAAAACATTTTTTACCATTTCTTCTACGTTCTCACTCTCATTATAGGTAGGAATAAATATCAATAGCCTATTCATTTTTCATATCACTCATAATCTTTATAATCATCTCTTTAAAGCCTAAAGACCTTTTCCAGCCTGTTTTTTCTGATAATTTTTTTGGATTACCAATAAGTATGGGCTTGTTCCTCTTTAAGATATTTTTATCTTCACAGACATAATTTTTATAATCAAGGCCAAGTACTGTAAATACAACTTCCACCAAATCTCTGACTGTATGACCTTCTCCGGTAGCAATCACAAAATCATCTGGTTTGTCAATATGAAGTATTTTTATCATAGCGTCAACATAATCATAGGCATAACCCCAATCAGTTACCGAACTAAGATTACCTACAATAATTTTATCCAGTTTTCCCTTTTTAATATCAATAGCACTCTTAATTATCTTAGGGAAAAGAAACCTGTCACTCCTAAACTCAGACTCGTGATTGTATAATATACCATTACTAACAAACAAGTGGTAATTATCTCTATAGTAACGCCCTAAAAAAAAACCACTCGCTTTAGTTATTCCATAAATGCAGACGGGGTTAATAGGAGTTTTTTCATCCTGAATATCCGTGGGTGGATTACCGAATATGAGAGATGAGGCAGAATAAAAAACCCTTGTTTCAGGTGAATATAATCTTATGGCTTCTAAAAAATAATTATACAAAATGAAATGTGTAAAATTGCTTTTTTCCGTCAGTGATATATCATCCTCAGGGGCTTCTTCTGATGAATGGTGATAACTGGCAAGATAATACAAAAATTTTGGTTTGTACTCTTTTACAAGGGATTTTATTAACTCTTTTTCGTAAGTTTTTACTGATATTTTTTTATCTTCACCGAAATTTACAACAAAATCCTTATGAAATCCTATTATTGATTCTTTACCTAACAGGTTACAAATTATTCTTCCGTCCTGTCCCCCCGCACCAACTACAAAGATTTTATCCATTAACTACCTCTAAATCTGGTAAAGGAAATATTAATTTTCCTCCCTTTTTGAGAAAATCCTTTTCCTTATTGATTATCCCTCTTTTAAAATGCCAGGGAAGAACCAAAAAATAATCGGGGGCCATTTTTCTTGCTGATTCTTCTGAAATTATCGGTATTTTGGTACCGGGAGTAAAAGCACCAAACTTATCTTCGTTTACTTCTGCTATATAAGGTATTTTAACGCTGTCAATACCACAAAACTGTAATATCACATTTCCCTTTGTAGACGCACCGTAACCAAAAATCTTCTTTCCGTTACCTAACTCCCTGTCTATAAAATCATTAAGTTTTTCTTTATGTTCAAAAACCCTTTTTCTGAAATCCTCCCAGAAATTTTGTCTATTGTAACCTATTTTTTCTTCATATCTTAAAATACCGCCAATTTTTTTCAGTGCGGGGTTATATTGGCTTTCTAACTTGCTTGCTGTTATTCTTATGCTTGCCCCATTCACATTATTGAGTTTAATATTTATAATTTTCATACCCGCTTTTTCAAGTATAAATAAAATATCCTTTAAGGAGTAATACAATAAATGCTCATGGCAAATCGTGTCATACCCACATTTTTTAAAAATATTAGGAGTATAGCTCTGTTCAAATACCCATATACCATCATCAGTCAGGATATCAGAGATATCTCTTACAAACCTAACAGGATCCTCTAAATCATAAAACATTGCTATTGATGTAATAACTTTCGCCTTTTTACTCCCAAAATAATCTAAAAAAAGTCTCTTACTGAAAAAATCAGATATAACAACTATATCTTTTTTATAAAACCCAAGAAATTTTTTCGCTGTAGGATCAATACCTATTAAAGAATATCCGTCATCATAAAAAGAAAGCAAGGTTCCGTCATTACTTCCTATATCAACAATAATATCTCCTCTGTTAAGGCTAACCGTTTTTTTTATATCATCTACTATATCTTTCAGATGATTAACCATAGATATATTGAGAGAAGACCTGTACCCGTAGTTATCGCCATAAAGCAATGTTAGATCAAAACTATCCCTTAGCTGAACTATACCACAAGCCTTTTCAAAATCTCCTTCACATTTAACAAGTCTTAAAAGCCCCATAGGAACATTTTCATTTCTTCTTGGAAAGACCCCTGTATAGGCAAAATTTCCTAAAGATAATATCTCCTGAAGATTTTCGTTTCCACAAACCCTGCATCTTTTAATTTCCATAAATTTTTACTCTTTCCTTACCAATAGTAATTACCTAATATTTTACTCACACATTCCTTTTATAAACTCATGGACTATTTTGTTTTCTCCAAACCAATCCGTCATCTTGGCTCTGCTCAATCCCACATCTTCTTTATTCCCAAGCACACTGCTTAAAAACGATGCGGTGATTAAGTACTCCTTTGCAATAGGTGGCAGAAACTTACTTTCCGATAAGATCTTTTCCGCATAAATACCCATAGAAGCTATATCTCTCTTACTGATACTTAGAAAGAGATCAATCCAGTTCCTTTCTGCCTCGCTCATCAATCTGTATGCTTTGCTGTCCTTTATTTTGTCCCATATAACAATCAAATCTTTCTCGTTTAAATAAGGAATGATTATTATAGCAAGACCAAATAATAAATTCATCTTTTCATTCGTGTCGGTAATCATCTCAGGTTTTTCCATAAAATCTAAAATTTTATAGCAATCTTTAATAACTTCCTGTGGGAGATCATTATTAATCCTTTGTTCAATCAGCATATCTCTAACACCTTTTGCTATAAATGCCTCTTTTGCCCTTGAAAAATATAGGGATTTGTTGATTTGGTAACTTTCATAGTTAAACATATCCCTATCAAAAAACTTTATTATTGGTACATAATAATTTGCCAACCTTAAAAAATCTCCCGCCCCTGTATTCATAAATCTTGTCATTGGCGACTTTCTTTCTAAAACAGGTTCAAAATCGCTGTTGGGTCTTACGATGATTTTATCGAAAAATCTTTGCATAGCCTTTTTACTTCCAATCTTTCTGATCTCAATATCATATATGGAGCTAATTCCCAGCTTCTCAAGAAAATAATTAACCTCATCGTTTATAATTAATTCTGAAAGACACCCCAACTTTCCTCTTTTCTTAGCCAAGATCAAAACCTCATTATCGTTGGTTGCATAAATAAGATAATCATCAAAATAATCTGACAGTGCCTTGAAAACCGAAGCCATAAGGGGAATATCTATCTCATAAAGCTGAAGCCACTGAACAAATATACCATTATCATTTAAGTCTTCAGACACAAGTTTATAAAACTCTTTTGTAAAAAGACTTGCCACCCCGCTAATCCAGGGGTTGGAAGGCTCAGAAACAATAATATCAAACTTTTTATTGCTTCTTATAAAAAAATTTCTCGCATCATCAATAACTATCTTACTTCTTCTGTCTTTGAACACTAACTCGTTGTAAGGATTGAAAAATCTACCTGCCTTAACGACCTCTTTCTCAATCTCTATTGTATAGACCTCATTAATATTCCTGTTACTCAACAATATATTGCTGGTAACACCGGTTCCCAACCCTATATTTACTGCATTCTTTGCTGACCTGTTATGAAGCATGGGAAGATAACCCAAAAGGAAAATGGTAAACTCATCCATCTCAGGTGGATAATTTGGTTCTATTGATATTGCACTATCACTTTTCCCGTTGGTTCTGATACTTAAGGCGTTATCAATCTTAACAACCGAAATACTGGCGGTCTTGCCTTCCTTGTAATACAAAACTTGAGATGTTTCTTTATCAATCATCTCACCGGTTCTATACACACCAGACACGAGTTTCATAGGGTTAGGGTCAAAAAAATAACCAAGAAGAATTATTATTAAGCCTGATGAAAGTGCCAGATACTTTTTATTTAAAATCAGGCCTTTCTCAATCTTATATTTTATAAGAAGCTCGACACCTATGAGAATATCAATTAAAGCTCCTATAATCAGCGAGTCTTTAAGGCCTGTGATAGGGAAAAGAATGTTTACCGTTAACAACACACCAAAAATTGCCCCGATTGTATTTGCTCCATAAACATATCCAATAGATCTCTCTCCATGACCGTTTTTCACAAGATGATTTGTTATCAGAGGCAAAGTCATACCCGCAAAAAACGTAGCAGGAAACATAATCATAATTGAGATACTCTGAGTGACAAAATTATATAAATGATACCCCCACTCTGTTTTAGGTAAACTTTTAAAAAAGTAGGGGAAAATATTGAAAGACAGATTATAAAGTGGTAGAGTTACCACCGCAAAAAAACCCATTAAGATCTGGATATTTGCAAGATATGATATATCATCAGACAGTTTATCAATCTTATTTCTGATATAAAAACCACCCAGTGCAAGACCTAAAAGAAATGAGAAAAGCATAATCTCAAAAGAGTGGACAGAGCTACCAAAAACCAAAGACAGCATTCTAATCCAGCAAATCTCATAAATAAAAGAAGAAAGACCTGTCAGAAGAGCAATAAAAACAATCAAATAAAAATCCTCTACATTTTGGATATTTTCTGAAGCTTTTACTGTATGAAGATACTCCATATTATCTTCAACATGCCTTTTAAGTATGAAAAATCTGAAAAACAGGGCTATTAAAACATTAACAGCACCTGCAAGATAAATGGTTTCAGAAAGCCCGAGATAATCAAGCAAAACAAACCCGGAAAGAAAAATCCCGGCACAACCACCTATTGTGTTTGTAAAATATAAATAAGAAAAAATCTTTCCGCTTTCACTTATCCCTGCTCTCAAAAGAAAGGAACTGATTAATGGGAAGGTAGTCCCCAAAAGTATAACCTGTGGCAAAATTAACAAAGAAGACGATACCATTCTATAGAGATCAACAACTACCGGATTTGTGATATAAGGTATTACATAATTTTGGGAAATAGCTATGAACTCTTTAAAAATCACATCAAATAAGATGGCATAAACACCTATGGCAATCTCTATATAGAAATAAAAGGTACCCGGTTTTTTTATCTTCTTAATAAAATACCCTATAACCAAAGAGCCGATAGTAAGTCCGCCCATAAAAACGCAAAGTACCAAAGCTTGAGAACTGTCTCTTATACACATCTGACGCTGCCG
>JAOAGA010000022.1 GCA_026415985.1 Pseudomonadota bacterium
ATGTTAGGCATGTATCCAACTACCCTGTCGCCTGCCTTAACCGCCAGCTCACTCAATGGGATTGATATCCTTGCAACATAGTGATATAACTCTTTATAGGTAATCTCTCTTCTTTCCTGTGTCTCACCTATGAATATGAATGCGGTTCTGTCATCTCTGTATCTCAGCAAGTTTTCGGCAAAATTTAACTTTGCTCCACCAAACCATTTTGTGCCGGGCATCTTATAAGGATCATCCACTACAAAATCATATTTCTTAGAATACTTAATATCCACAAAATCCCAAACACTTTCCCAAAAATCAGGTATATTGTCAACAGACCACTGATATAACTCTAAATACTCACTAAAGGATTTGTTGTATCTTTTGTTAACAAAATCCATGAATTTCTTCATGTTTGAAGCTTCTTTTCTCTCTTTCGATGGTACCCAAAGTGGTGTTTTCATAACATCTCCCTCCAAATTTATTTTTCCACTTTACGTAAAGTGGTTTTAAAACGATATTTTATAAAAAATTTTTCTAAAAGCATAGCAAAAAATTTTTTCAATAAAAAACATTTTTAAGTTATAATTTTAAATGTGTTTAAAATCTCCATTTTTAAAACAAAAAATCAAAAAGGAGTAATCAATG
>JAOAGA010000023.1 GCA_026415985.1 Pseudomonadota bacterium
CCTGTAAGGTGGCATTTTATTGGAGGACTTCAGAGAAACAAGGTCAAATATATAATTGGAAAGGTATTTTTAATTCATTCATTAGATAGTATCTCCCTTGCAGAAGAGATAGATAAACGTGCCAGAAATGCAGGTGTTATTCAGAATGTTCTTGTTCAGATAAATCAGGGGGAAGATACAAAAGGAGGGGTTCCTCTCTCATCAGCAGAAGATCTTATTAAAAATCTTAATAAATTTAGAAACATAAACCTCTTGGGGTTGATGTCTATGCCCCCTTTTTTGGAAGATGTTGGAAGACTAAGAAGTTATTTTAAAGAGGTCAGAGAGCTAAGGGATTATCTAAATAGCAGAAGTTGTTATAAAGAACCGTTAAGGGAACTTTCTATGGGTATGTCTTCTGATTTTGAGATAGCCATAGAGGAAGGCTCAACAATGGTTAGAGTTGGAACCGCCCTGTTGGGCGAAAGAATTAAAAAGGTGGAGGTATTATAATATGCTAAGAGAAGGGGAAAAGGCTCCGGATTTTATCTTAGAGGGGGTTACTCCGGAAAATGTTGTCTCTGAATATTCTTTAGATGATCTTCTGAAAGACGGAAAACATCTGGTGCTATATTTTTACCCTAAGGACAATACGCCCGGTTGCACCAAGGAAGCCTGTGATTTCAGAGATAATATGAACAGACTACTTGGTAAGGTTAACGTGGCTGGTGTTTCTTCTGACAGCATAAAATCCCACGTTAGCTTTAAGGATCGGTATGGGCTGAATTTTTTATTGCTTTCTGATCCAAAAAAGAAGGTCATCAGGCTCTATAAGGCACTGGGTAAAAAAAAATTATACGGAAAGCTTGTTGAAGGTATTATTCGTTCCACCTTTATCATCGCACCTGATAAAAGAATTCTAAAGATATGGCATAAGGTTAGAGCAGAAGGGCATGTAGATGAAATAATTGCAGAACTTGAAAAATTAAATATAGGTGAGTAAATGCAGGAAAGATTTATTTTTGTTAAAGGTGCAAGGCAACATAACCTAAAAAATATTGATCTTAAAATACCGAGAGATAAGCTTATAGTAATTACAGGTGTATCAGGCTCAGGAAAATCTTCCCTTGCCTTCGACACAATATATGCTGAAGGACAGAGGAGATATGTAGAATCACTCTCTCCATACGCGAGGCAGTTTTTAGAGTTGATGGAAAAACCTGATGTTGATCTTATCGAGGGGCTTTCTCCTGCTATTGCCATAGAGCAAAAGGCTATCAGTAAAAATCCGAGATCTACTGTAGGAACGGTTACAGAGATTTATGATTATTTAAGAGTTTTGTTTGCGAGGGTAGGTAAGCCCTTTTGTCCTACCTGTAATATCCCCATATCGGCTATGACAATAACAGATATAATCGATGAGATTCTGTCTTTTCCTGTTGGTACAAAGATTATTATCGAATCACCAATAGTCAGAGGAAGAAAGGGGGAATACAAAAAGGAGCTGGAGCTTTATAAAAGAAAAGGTTTTAGTCGTGCCAGAATAGATGGTGAGATAATAGATCTGAATACAGATTTTGAGCTAAATAAAAACATAAAACACCATATAAATCTGATTATTGATCGGTTAATTATAAAAGAAGGGATTCGTTCAAGACTTGCCGACTCTGTGGAGATGGCCACAAAAATATCCGGCGGAATTCTTGAGGTAGAGGTAGTTGACGGAGAAAGATTTTCCTTTAATCAGAACTTTGCCTGCAACACCTGTGGGTTTACCTTTACAGAGATTACACCGAGGATGTTTTCCTTTAATAACCCCTATGGTGCCTGTTCTACCTGTGATGGATTAGGTGTAAAAAAATTTTTTGATCCAAAGCTAATTGTAAATGAAGAACTTTCGCTGAGAGAAGGCGCAATAACTCCCTGGACAAGCTCAAACGGGACCATCTTGTTTCTCTCGGATCTTCTAAAAATTTCCGAGTATTTCAGTGTTAAGGGAAATACCCCTTTTAAAAAATTTCCAGAGGAGATGAGAGAGTTTATCCTTTACGGAAAAAGCGGGTTCTATAATTTTCAGTTGGAAAAAAAGGTTCCTCACTTCCTGGGTGTAATTCCCTGGTTAGAAGAAAGATATCAGAGGACCTATTATAGTAGCGAAAGGGATATCTATGAGAGGTATGTATCATACGGGCTCTGTCCTGCCTGTCAGGGTAAAAGGCTAAAAAAAGATAGCCTCTTTGTTAAAATCGGTGATAAAAATATTTCCGAAATCACAGCCATGAATATCGAAGATTGTTATAAATTTTTTCAAGGATTAAAATTTAAAGGCAAAGATGAGGTTATTTCTGCAAAGATCTTAAAAGAAATAAAAGAAAGATTAGAGTTTTTATTAGAGGTGGGGCTTTCTTATCTGACTCTTGAAAGAAGTGCCCAAAGTCTCTCTGGTGGTGAATCTCAGAGGATAAATCTTGCCACTCAGATCGGGTCTAAACTTATGGGAGTATTATATGTTCTCGATGAACCTACAATAGGTTTACATCCGAGAGATAACACAAAGCTAATAAATACTCTGAAAAATCTCAGAGATCTTGGTAATACTGTTATTGTTGTTGAGCACGACAAAGAAATGATTGAATCGGCAGACTGGGTTATTGATCTGGGACCCTATGCAGGAGAAAATGGTGGCAATGTAATTTTTCAGGGGGCATCTCAAGAGATATTCAATGATGAAAACTCTCTGACAGGAAAATATTTATCAGGGCTTCTTTCAATATCTGTAGAGAAGGAAAAAAGGGTATTTAAAAAAGACAGGGTTATAAAAATTTTTGGTGCAAAAGAAAATAATTTAAAAAACATTGATGTTGAGATTCCGCTGGAATCTTTTGTTTGTGTTACTGGTGTATCTGGTTCTGGTAAAAGCAGTCTTGTTATAGATACTTTATATAAAGCCTGTGCTATAAGGCTTATGTCAGCAAAAGAAAAGGCAGGCAAATATGATAAGATAACAGGACTTGAATATGTAGATAAGGTAATTGATGTTGACCAGTCACCGATAGGAAGAACTCCGAGGAGCAATCCCGCTACCTATGTTGGTGTTTATTCATTTATAAGAGAAGTTTTTGCAATGGTTCCGCAGGCTAAGGTAAGAGGGTATGGTATAGGAAGATTTTCTTTTAATGTCAGCGGTGGACGTTGCGAGGTCTGTAAGGGTGAGGGATATATCAAGGTAGAGATGCATTTTATGCCCGATGTTTATGTTGTCTGTGACCATTGTAATGGCATGAGATTTAATCGGGAGACCCTTGAGATTAGGTATAAAGATAAAAACATATATGAAGTTCTCAATATGACAGTTTCATCGGCATTAAAATTTTTTGAGAATCATCCCCAAATAGTCAGAATGCTTCAGGTTATGGAAGAAGTCGGTTTAGGCTATATCAGACTGGGTCAGCCCGCCACAACGCTTTCCGGTGGAGAGGCACAAAGAATTAAGCTTGCTAAGGAACTTGTTAAAAAGAATACCGGAAAAACGTTATATATTCTTGATGAACCAACTACGGGGCTTCATTTTGATGATATCAGAAAGCTTCTTCAGATACTTCACAGGCTTGTCAGTTTAGGCAATACCGTTGTTGTAATAGAGCATAATATTGATGTCATTAAAACTGCTGACTGGATAATTGATTTAGGTCCTGAAGGCGGTGATAACGGTGGTTATATAGTAGCAAAGGGAACAGTTAAAGATATCATTGACAATGAGAAATCTTACACAGGTTTTTATCTGAAAAAGGAGCTTTCAAGGACCTTATGAAAAGGATACTGAGTTTTATCGATAATACTTTAAAATCAGTGAAGTTTTCAATCTTTCTTATGCTACTTATTGCAATTGCAAGTATATATGGTACAATCTTTCCCGCGAGAGGGCCCTTTGATTTTAATCTTTACAAAACGCCATACTTTATAGCCCTTCTTTTTTTATTTGCTCTAAACACTACTTATTGCACATTTTTTAGAGTTTTCAGACAGTTAAAAGTCAAATACATAAAAGGCATATCCGGAAAAAAAATATTTTATGTTAAGGCAGATATTCAGGATGTTAAGGATAAAATTATAAAAAAGGGATATAGGACAGAAGATAGGGATGACGGATTTTTTGCGAGAAGAGGTAAGGCAAGGTATATAGCAATACTGACCATTCATTTTTCTATCATAATTATTCTTATTGCGGGAGGGCTTTCAAATCTGACCTCTTTTTTAGGGACGGTAAATATTCATGTTGGTAATGAAACAGACACGGTCTTTGATTGGGATAAAAAAGAGGATGTCAGGATACCCTTTATAATAAAACCCGAAAACCTGTTTATAGACTATTACCCTATGGATATCAAGGTATTAATTGAGAACATTAAAACCGGTGAGACAAGAGAGTTTGTAACCAAAGAAAAAGAAGTAATAAAATTTTCGGAAAAGCTTATAAGGATTGAAAAAGCAGATCCTCTTTCCGCATCGGTTTTTTTTAAAATCAATAATAACGTTGATATCTACAAAAATGAGAGCCCAACAGATGGTATAAAGGTTAAGTTAAGAGCCTATATAGATCCTGTGGTAAAACAGTATTACTGTGATCTGTCAGTAAAAATAAATGGTGAGGTCATAAAAAAGAGAATAAGTATAAACGATCCGTTTATCTATAATAATTACCGCATTTATCTTATCGAGACAGGGAAAGACCAGTTTGGCTTTGATTATGCAGGATTTCAGATATCGAGGGATATTTTTCAATGGCTTTTATGGCTTGGGTCTATATTGTTATGTATCTCTCTAAGCTTTTATCCATTCTTAAAAGATGGCTCTATAATGGTTATAAAAAGAGAAAATTTTTTGGAAATAACCTTATAATATTATGTTTAAAATCAAGTCAAAGGGGCTTTTAAAAAAACTTTTTATATATCAGATATTTTTGTTTGTTATAATTACAATAAGTCTTATTTTTGCTCTTTCCTTTTTTGAAAAGAAGTTCTGGAAAGACTATGTACTGAAAGAATCGGGTAATAAATTAAAGCTGTTGAATCCAGTAATATTCAGGGAGTTATCAAAGGGGATCGGAAGGGGGTCCGTTGAAGAAAGCATCTCTCTTATAGAAGGGGTTATAAAGGATAAAGAAGATATCAAGGGTTTTGCCATCTTAGACAAAGACGGTAAGATAATCATTAAATCGGGACTTATCGGTGAGGAAACATTTAACATAAAAGAATATAAGACTTACAGGGAGCTTTATTACAAAGAGTTAAAGATAGATAAAAAAATCTATCTTGACATTACTATTCCCTTTGAAACATTAGGAAAAACAAGATTTTATGTAAAATATGTCCTTTTTTCAAAAGATGTGGAGTATCAGATTAGAAACCTTAATATCTTAATTTTTATAATTGGCTGTTTTTACTTAATCTTTGCCCTTTCTCTTTCCTATTTTTATGTAAGAAAAATTATTGTTCCCCTCAAGATATTAACATCAAAGGCAAGCTTAATAAAAGAAGGCGATTTAAATCAAAGGTTGCCAGAGTTTGAAGATGAGATAGGTGAGCTCTCTTCCGCTTTAACCACAATGATAGAAGAGTTGAAGAAGAATCAGCAGGAACTTGTATTAAAAAATGAAAGGCTTAATAAGGCGGTGGAAGAAGCCTTATATCTTCAGAAGCAGATAATTAATTATGAAAAATTTGCTGCACTGGGCAAGATATCTGCGGGAATGTCTCATGAAATAGATAACCCCTTAGGGATAATTATAGGTCATTGCGAGTATTTGATGGCAGATATGAAAGAAGATAATCCTCACAAAGAAGATATAGAAACGATTTTACGGGAGTCAAAAAGAATTAAAAATATTTTAAGAAGCATGCTTGACTTTTCAAAACCTAAGGAAAGCAAGATTAAGGATATTGAAATTAAAAATTTCATAGAAGGTATTATAAAAGATTTTTCCTTTCAGAAGATCTTTAAAAAGATAGAAGCTAAACTTGATATAGAAGACCTCATCGTAAGGGCTGATGAGGAAAAACTCCATCAATCATTTGTAAATATTATTCTAAATGCAATTCAGGCGATGCCTCAGGGCGGGAGTATATATATCGATGCAAGAAAAAGGGGCAATAAGGCAATTATCTCAGTAAAGGATGAAGGATGTGGTATTCCGGAAGAACTACTTGACAAAGTTTTTGATATATTCTTTTCCACCAAGAAAGATGGAACAGGTATTGGACTTGCAATAACAAAGAAGTTTATAGAAGATATGGAAGGAACTATTACAATCAGGTCTAAAGTAAATGAAGGAACGGAAGTTACAATTACTCTCCCTTTAGTGATTGTTTAGGAGAGAGTGTACGGTCTCTAAAAGCTCCGATAAGTCAGGTGATTTTACAACAAAGGCATCGGCAAGAGAAGAGGCGTAGACAGTTTTATAAGATGAAAAGGCTGTACACAGGACAACAGGCATCGTTGGAAAGAAGCTTTTTGCCTTTCTTAAAACTTCAAGGCCGTTCATTTTAGGCATCTTTATATCAAGAATTACAAGGTCTGGTTTTTTGCTGAAGATTAGCTTCAGCCCTTCATCGCCATCTTTTGCTGAAATTATCTTATAACTTTTAGACAACAGCTCTTTATAAAGGGTTCTTATATCGTTTTCATCGTCTACTACTAAAATTGTTTTTTTTGCCTTTGCCATAAACTGCTCTCCCCTTCTGAAACAAAACGTAAAAGTAATTTGAGTTGACTATTAAAACTTCTTTATTTTATATTAGTATATACTCTATAGAGAATAATAAAACATTATATTTCAATTTTGTCAAATAGGTAGAAAAATTTTATGAAAAGAGTTTTTACATATATCCTTTTGTTCTGTTTATTTACAGGTTGTGCTCCTAATCAGAACTCAATAAAGCAATCAAAGATCCATTATGAGATGGGTATCCTTTACTTTCAGGAAGGTGATTATGTCAGGGCTCTTCAGGAGTTTGTCAGGGCGAAGGATTTAAATGATTCTGATAAGTTTGTCTGGAATGCCTTAGGGCTGGCATACAAAGAAAGAAAGCTTTTAAAAGAAGCGAAAGATGCCTTTGAAAGGGCTATAAGTATAGATAGAGACTATTCGGAAGCCTATAATAATTTAGGTGTTTTGTATCTTGAGGAGGGAAAGTATAAAGAATCCATAAGATATTTTGAGAAGGCGGTAAAAAATATTTTTTACACAACCCCTGAGCTGGCTTATAACAATATGGGATTTGCTTATGAAAAATTAAATGATCAATTAAATGCTGAAAAAAATTACAAGGAAGCCATATCTATTAATCCAAGCTTTAGCCCTGCCTATATAAATTTAGCAAGAATTTATGAACAGCAGGGAAGGTATAAAGAAGCAGAAGAAGTATTAAATAAGTTTCTGACAGCCTTTGAAAATCATTTGGAGGTAAACTTTGCATTGGGTAGCTTTTTAGTAAGAACCGGCCAAAAGGACAGAGCAAAAAGATATCTGATGAAGGTTATAAATATCGATTCAAGAAGTGAGTTAGCAAAAGCATCCAAGAAGATCTTGGAAGAAATCAAATGAAAGATCTGTACATAGAAAAGATTGGAAATCTTTTAAAGAAAAAGAGGGAAGAAAGGGGGCTTAACTTTGATCAGATCTCAAAGGACTTAAAAATAAACCCTGCTTATCTTTCTTGCCTCGAAGAAGGAGATATTAAAAAAACTCCTGCTCTGGTTTTTTTTAAAGGTTTTCTTAAAAATTACGGGAATTATCTGGGTTTAGACGGTGAAGAGCTTGTAAATATATTAACAAAAGATATTTTGAGGGAAAAAGATGACAGGGAGTATCCCTTTGAAGAGAGCGTTTCCAGAGAGGAGAATAAAAAAAGGATTATTAAGATTTCTTTTCTTGCCTTTATCGCCATTTTGATAATATTTTCCTGGGCGAGGGTTTATCATATAAATTATAAAAAAAATATTGAGATAGAAAAAAGAAAGGCCAGTAATTTTAATGCATTAACAACCGCAAAGGAAATGGCTCTTCATGAGGAGAAAAAAAGAATACTTACAGATTCAAGTAATATAAGTAAAGAAGATATTATTACAATAAAGGTTAATAATGACTCATGGGTGGAGTTGATTTTTGATAATAATAAGATTTTTCAGGGGTTATTATTTAAAGGTGAGAAGAGGGATTTTCCTTACAAAAAGGGGATGAGATTAAAATTAGGAAATGCAGGGGGAGTTGAGCTACTTGTTAAGGGGGTTGTTAAAAAAGATTTGGGTAAAGATGGTGAAGTTAAAGAAATCCTTATTGATTAGTCTATTGCCGTTTCTTTTAGTTACAATCTTCCACGGATGTAGTGGAGTAGATAAAGGAAAGGTAAGCTACGATAGAGATATCAAAAATTTTAAGTTCTATCTCCCACCCAAAAAGGTCTCTTTAGGGTTATTATATTTTTCAGATAGCAGGTCAGAATTTGATAGATTGGGAGAGGACTTTGTATCGACGAAAAAACCAATCAGAGAGTTCTCTACTAAACTTGCAGAAGAGCTTCTGTTGCAAAACAATACATTCTCCTCAATTACCATAATAAGCCCTTTTGAGCTTCCTGATTTAACAAATCAACAGGAAGTGGAGAAGTTTCTTAAAAATAAAGATGTTGATTATATCTTTGCAGGGGATATTACGGAAGCAAAGATTATAAAAACCAGTAAGAAAGGTATATCAAAAAAAGATATAGGGAAAATTTTGAATTTCGGTTCATTGGGAGAAGACTTCGTATATGTCGGAAAAGTAAAGGTTAGAGGGAAGCTTTACTCTATAGCAGAGAGAAAGATTGTCTGGCAGGGAGAAGGTAGAAGCAATTTCCTGCCTAATTCAAGATATGCCACAACAGAAATAATACTTGTCGGAGCTCTTCATAACGCCATTGGTTATATGTTGAATGAGATGACAGGTGTTTTTAACATAAAGATCAAAGAACTTGAATGATATATGAAGGAAATTCTTTTACATATCTGTTGCGCTCCTTGCTCTATTTATCCCGTTGAGAGTTTGAAAAAAAAGGGCCTTTTGATAAAGGGATATTTTTATAACCCCAATATTCATCCTCCTGATGAGTATGTGAGAAGAAAAGAAACACTTAAAAAATATGGATCATCAGAAAAATTAGATTTAATTGTTGATGATTACGATATGGAAACATTCTTTGACAAATATAAATCAAATGAGGATAGATGTGTAATGTGCTATTATCTTAGATTAGAAAAGTCAGCAAAAAAGGCAAAAGAGCTTGGGATAGGATTATTCTCATCAACACTTTTGTACAGTAAAAGGCAGAAACACTTTTTGATTAAAGAGATTGCCTGTAAAATAAGTAATATTTATGATATAGAGTTTTACTATGAAGATTTCAGGGAAGGATGGAACAGGGGTATAGCAGAAAGCAAGAGACTTGGACTATACAGGCAGAATTATTGCGGATGTATCTTTTCCTATAAGGAAAGATTCGGAGAAGCCTTAGAAAACAAAGAAATATAATTATGGTATAAGGAAATGGATAATTTAGGTGGCTTGGGAAAGTTTTTAATATTAGCGGGATTATTGTTAATTTTCATTGGGATAATAGTATATCTCTCCGGTAAGATACCCTTTCTGGGGAAGCTTCCGGGAGATATATATATTAAAAGGGATAATTTTACCTTTTATTTCCCTGTTGTTACAATGATAATTATCAGCTTAATCCTTACAATAATAATGAATATATTTTTCAGAAAATGATAAGGTATACTCAAAAAACCGTAGCTGGAATAGTAAGTATCGCAGGAGTAGGGCTACATAGTGGCAAAAGGGCAAAAGTCACACTTAGACCTGCGGAAGAAAACACGGGCTATCTTTTTATAAATAAAGATATTAATAATCCTTCTGAGATACCCGCCCTTTTCGATAAAGTTATAGATACAACCCTTGCCACAACCATAGGTGTCGATGGTGTATCGGTAAAAACAGTAGAACATTTGGTATCTGCACTAAGAGGTCTTGATATAGATAATGTCATCATCGAAGCCGAGGGTGGAGAGGTTCCTATAATGGATGGCAGTTGTGCTCCCTTTGTCTATATATTAAAAAAAATTGGTTTTAGAGAGCAAAGAAGATATAAAAAGTTTATAATGGTATCAAAGGTCATTGAGTTTAGAGATGGTGATAAATTTGTAAGAATTGAGCCATCAAAAAACTTTGAAATAGACTTTACCATCGATTTTCCTCATCCTGCAATCGGTAAGCAACACATATTTTTTCGTTTTTCTCCCCTTAGTTTTGAAAGAGATATTGCCAGAGCCAGGACTTTTGGTTTTTTTAGAGATGTACAATACCTGAAATCAAAGGGGCTCGCCTTAGGCGGTTCATTAGAAAATGCCATTGTTCTTGGAGAGGAAGGAATTTTAAATCAAGAAGGTCTAAGATACAAAGATGAGTTTGTCAGGCATAAGGTACTTGATCTTTTAGGAGATATTGCTCTTCTTGGTTATCCCGTTGTCGGGAGGATAATCGCTTACAAATCGGGGCATCATCTAAATAATATGCTCTGCAAGGAACTTTTCGAGAACAGAAAGGATTTCAGGGTTGTTGAATATTTAGAAGAAACTTATTTGCCTATGCTATCTGATAATTTTGTAATGACTGAAAGGCAAGTTCTATAATTTTTTTCTCTGTTGAGTAAGGATTTAGCGATATAGCCTCATTTTTGTCAAACCAGCCTATACTAATTGTTTCATTATTGGGCTGGAAATCACCGGACTTATAATCCATAAGATAAAAGTATACTGTCTTTTTTACCTTTTCCTGATTGTGCATAAAAAAATAATCTATCTTGTCAAGAAATCTCGGATTTGTTGCGGTAATGCCTGTTTCTTCATATACTTCCCTAAGGGCAGTGTTTTCCGGTGTTTCGCCTTTTTCTATATGACCTTTTGGTAAGCAATAAACCTTTTGACCGGAAAGCTTTTCCTGAAGACAAAGCAGTATCTTATAGTTACCGCCATCCTTTTTTACCACAATCCCTCCTGCGGAAAACTCCATCCTCATTTTGCACCGTTTTCCAAGGGGTCAATGGGTAAATAGTATTCCCTCGAGTTAATGTCAATAACCTTTATTTCAATCTTATTTTCCGAAAGATGACTTTTTAAGATATCCTGAAGAGCTTTTCTGTCTTTTTCATCTATTTTTGCCAAAACTTCCTTAAAAACCTTATCCTGTTCCGCTGTTACATAACCTGCTGTAAAAATCAATGTCTTTATATAATTTAAAACAACATTTAGGTTTTGTTCGCTGTCTTTTAAAATCTCTCTAATTTTTTTTTCATCATTTATTGTTATGTTCCCTAACTCTTTATCAGAGTAAAGAGGTTGTTTGAAATATTTTGCAAAACTAATACCGGTTAACAATAAGAAAAATAAAAAAAAGGCAAAAACTTTTTTCATTTAAGTTCCTCTAATGTAAGTGTGATATCCGCATTGAGTGAAGTGTTGTTAATTTGGCCAAAGAACAAAATACTACTACCCTGATATGTCTTTTCGACGCCATCTTCAGAGAGCGATACCGTATATACCGGGTAGATAAATATGTTTCTGAAAAAATCGGAATTAAAAGTTATCTTAACCCCTAACCATTCATCTATTATTGACAAGTTTACAATATTGTTTATCTCTCCTTTAAAACTCAGATATGATTTTTTGTTGTCAAAAAGGAAGTATCTGTCATTAGCGGTAGGTGCAAATAAATTAACATTAAACTCTATCCCAACAACTTTATAGTCTTGGAGGCTATTTATACTGATTTCGGTTGTTATGCTGTTTTTTATAAAAACAAATTTTTTGGTAATGTTCTTGTTAGACAAAATGACTTCCTGTTTTTCCTTACTATTACCTGTACTTGAAATTACATAACCGTCTATGGCTACCCCATGAGGCTCAAAACCCATCTTTTCGAATCTATCCAAATCAATATCTTTAAAGAGATGTAATCTGCCACATGCTCTATAATACTTGTCATATACAAGTAAATTATGGAGCCCTTCTTCTTTCACTTTAAAAATATCATGAATAGTTTTAGTGCCCTCGATATTATTGTTAGCCTCCATAAGCCTTAAATGATAAGCTTCCCTTCTTCTTGTTAAAGTGTCACTAATGTTTATCTCTCTTGGCATAAAACAGATAGATAGTAAAGCCCCCCCGTCGGATGGGTCAACTATTGCAGATAAATAGTTGTTCTTTAAATAAATCTCATCAATATTATCGCAATCAAAATCATAAGGTTTTATTATATTATCGGGAAAAGCCTTTTTTTCAGATTTAATCAGGTTTGTGTTTACCTCTCTTCTAAGGTGGGGGAGATACAGACCGCCAAAAACTCCATGCCAGTATGCATCGTTACATTGGGCTAAGTAGAGTGGTTCTTTTTCATCTTCTTTGAAATCCTTCATCTCTTCAGAAATAAAGATCATCTTTTTATGAATGACCTGACTTTCTCTATATTTTGAGAGAAAATTCCTCCACTGGCCTCCCTGAAAAAATGGCTTAATTTCTTCAAACTCAGACTGATTTTTAAATCTGTCGTAATATTTTTTGAAACTGAAAGATGCATCAGGCGGAAGTGCCCACTCTCCAAGCTCAGGATATGATGTAGTTGGAAGATAACAGATTCCTTTTGGTGGATTGTTCTCAAAATGGTCTTTTAGTCTTACGGTCTCAATGTAGGGAGAGTTTGAGATAAAGTCAAAAAAATTATAGAGCCATTTTTCTTCATATACCCATTTGTGTGTTTCCGGCCAGATACCAAATTTTTCCCCGTCATCTGCAAAGATAAGGGTTTTAATGCCTTTTTCATAGACCTCTTTGAAGAAGATACTATTTTCTTCCACCGTTCTGAAGGGTATATAATATCTCAGTTTTTCACTGCCGGGATATATGGCGACCTTCTTATTCTCAAACTCGCTTATATAATATCCGTCAAGCTCATCGAGTCTGAAACCAGATCTTAGAAAATGATAATCGTCAACAATAATATATTTTATATCTGCTCTATTAAATATTTCAGGAAGATGAGGCTCCCAGACCCTTTCTGTCAGCCAGGCCCCGTAGATTTTACAATTAAAGTTCTCCTCGAGAATTTTGTTGAAAAATTTAATCTGTTGTACTGCGTCTTTATTGGGTATTACTGCCAAGATCGGTTCTGAAAAACCGCTACCGATTATTTCAATTAAACCCTTATCTACAAGCATTGATATATCGTCAATATAAGAAGGTCTGTTTTTTTTGAGCCACATAAACAACGGCCCAGATATATGAAGGGTCATCTTGAGACTGAAATTTTTGAAAACGTCTAAAAATGGCTTATATGCCTGATTAAAGGCCTTTTCAAAAACATAATCGAAATTGCCAGCGGGTTGATGGTTGTGGAAAACCATTATAAACTTTAATTTATCCATATTAATTTTATATACTCTCATTTAAAAAAAGTCAATTTAATCTGTGGTTACTATAATAAAATTTCACATTTAATTACTAAAAAGAGATGTCACATATATGTTATAACCTACCTCTTTTATATAATCATTTTAATAGGAGGTGGGATAATGAAGGGGATATACTACAATTAACGGAGGGGATTTGAAGAGGATAGAGGTGATGAGTAGGGTTATATCAGGGATATAAGTTTAAGGCAAGCGGAGGAGCTTTTAGGGTTAAGTTACAGATAGGTTTTGAGGATAAAGAAGAGGGTTGTTGAGGAGGGTTTTGAGGGGGTGAAGAGGAGGAAGGTTAAGGTACTACAGGCACTTAAGCTTACAAAAGAGATAAAAGATAGGATAACAAATTTAAGAGAGACGCGATACAGTGATTTAATATTCTTCATTCTAGAGATAAGCTTAGAGAAGGGTATGAGCTATCTTTCAGGTATGAGAGTTTAAGGAGGTTATTGATAGATAGGGGTTTTCATGAAATATTGAACTTAAGGATTAATGATGATACTTGCCCGGTACTACACAAAAATGAAAAAGTTACAAATCCTATGTGACATTTTCCAGTAGTAATAAAATGTGACTTGACAGTAGGAATAACAGATTTTTATAACATGGCGTAAACATTTAAAAAACATAGCATATAAAAAACCCTCAAAGCTTCTCAGAACTATGCTTAATTATTTACTATAAAAATAAAATCTACCGAAGAGATGATATCTCAGAAAAATAGTATTTGTTGCAAAAGAGCAGTTAGTTTGCTATTTTAAATATTATGCTTGTAAGATTTGATCTTTTTATGGAGAGGATCGTCCTGCCTGAGGAAGTTCCCATAATTATCAATAAAGAGTACATAGTGCTTCCACAGGCAATGCAGTCCCTGTTTTTTATTGATAACCAGTCAATCAATGCCATAGAGAGGGCTTTCATCTCTCATAAAACTGTTGTTTTAATATCTCCTCTTGATACTTACAAAACAGAATATTTTAATTTAGGAGACTTAAATCCCATTGGTTGTGCCTGTAAGATTAATCAGTTAGTACATTTACCAGAAGGTGGTATTAAGGTTTTAATGGAGGGGCATTTTAGGGTACGGCCTAAAAAAATTATTTCTCACCATCCCTATCCCGTTGGGGTCTTTGAAGAGGTTGAAGAAGTCTATGAAAGAAATATTGTAAATGAGACTCTTGTTCAAAGTGTTATCTCTTTGCTTAAAATCAGTCAATCTTTAGGAAAAACTTTTCCAGTTGAAGTTTTTCCAACGGTTGAAAAGATTTATGATGCAGGTAAATTGGCAGACTTTATCGCACTTGCCCTTGGCCTGAATTTCCAACAACTGCTGGAAGTATTAAATACCGTTGAACCATCTGACAGGCTTAAAAAGGTATTTTTAATATTAAGCACCGAGGTCGAGTTTCTCCAGCTTAGGGGGAAACTACAGTCCGAGGTAGCAAAGGAAATGGGAAAAACCCAAAGAGATTATCTCCTGCGCCAGCAAATGAAGATAATACAAAAAGAGTTGGGAGATGATGACTCATTAGCTCAGGAAATTTCTCAGTTAAAAAAGGCCATTAACGAAGCAAAGATGCCTAAAAAGGTTGAAGAGATAGCACTTAAGGAGCTATCACGTCTTGAGAAAATGAACCCTGCATCTTCAGAGTTTACAGTGGTTAGAACCTATCTTGATTATCTCATATCAATGCCATGGAGTATATCAACAGAAGATAACTTAGATATAAACAATGCACAAAAGATACTTGACGAAGATCACTTTGATTTAGAAAAGGTTAAGGAGAGAATTTTAGAGTTTCTGGCTGTAAAAAAGCTTAAAGGGGACTTAAAAGGCTCCATTCTTTGCCTTGTAGGTCCGCCGGGAGTCGGGAAAACCTCTCTTGGCAAATCAATAGCAAGGGCTTTAGGGAGAAAGTTTATAAGAATGTCTTTAGGTGGAATTAAAGATGAGGCTGAGATCAGGGGACACAGAAGAACCTATGTTGGCTCCATGCCCGGCAGAATAATTCAAGAAATTAAAAGAGCGGGAACAAATAACCCGGTATTCATACTCGATGAGGTTGATAAAATAGGGACAGACTTTAGAGGTGATCCCGCATCCGCCCTATTGGAAGTTCTTGACCCTGAGCAGAACAACACCTTTTTAGATCATTATTTAGATGTTCCCTTTGATTTAAGTAATGTCTTATTTATCACTACAGCCAATCTATTAGATCCCATACCTGCACCTTTAAGAGACAGAATGGAGGTGATATCAATACCGGGTTATACGGAAGAAGAAAAATTAAAGATTGCAGAAATACATTTAATACCAAAACTCAAGTCCCAAAATGGTTTGGAAAACTATAAAATCGAGTTTACAACAAATGCCATCAAAAAAATAATAAGAGAGTATACCCGGGAGTCAGGTCTAAGAAACTTATCACGGGCAATTGAACAGGTTTTCAGAAAAATAGCACGTGAGATAACTCAAAAGGGTAAAAGGGAGTTTAAAATTACCGATTATTCAGTTGTAAAATATTTAGGTCCCGGAAAATACTACTATGAACAGAGCTTTTATAATAAGGTTTGTGGTGTTGCCATCGGACTTGCCTGGACTGAGACAGGTGGTGATATAATCTTTGTAGAATCAACGAAGATGAAAGGTAGAAAGGGGTTGATACTCACAGGCTATTTGGGTGAGGTGATGAAGGAATCGGCTCAGGCTGCATTAAGCTATATCAGGAGCAACTCAGAGAAATTTCAGATAGATGACGGCATCTTCTCAAAATTTGATATTCATATTCACGTGCCACAGGGGGCAATTCCCAAGGACGGTCCCTCTGCAGGAATAACCATAGCAGTATCTTTGCTTTCTCTTCTTACCGGTAAACCTGTTAGGAATGATGTAGCAATGACGGGAGAGATAACTTTAACCGGTAGAGTATTACCGATAGGGGGTATTAAAGAAAAATCTCTCGCAGCAAGAAGATCCGGTATTAAAAAGGTTATTATTCCCAAAAAAAATGAAAAAGACCTCCTTGACCTACCCAAGTATCTTAAGAAAGACATTAAGTTTATAACCGTGGAGACCTTGGAAGAGGTTATCCCTCACGTATTTTGATTTATGTTTATCCCAATCGCAGAAAATTTACAACCATTTGATAAGAACGCTAAAGAAATTTTCTCCTTCAATAAAACTGCCCTTTCAAAATTTTTATCGGAGATTGAAAAAAAGGGAATTAAATATATCGACTTTAATCCCGGACCAATAAAAAAGGAAAAGGAGAAAATTGTTAAATTCTTTATAGAGGGTATTGAAGAATATTCCAATCTTAACATAGTTATTGACTCCACCGACGCAGAACTGATCGAGTTGGCAATCAATTTTTCTAAAAGGATGCCTATTATCAATGGATTTTCCTTAGAGCAAAAAAAAACAGAGAAGATCCTGCCCTTGGCAGAGAAATATAATCTTCCAATCATTGGTCTGCTTATGTCTGAAAGCTATATACCAAAAACATTGGACGAAAAACTCCTTATGGCAGAGCAAATGATAGGAGAGGCAGAGACACTGGGTATAAGAAAAGATCAAATAATTTTAGACCCAATAATTGCGCCGTTAGGCTGGGAGGGAGGACTTGAGTCTAACAAAGCAAATTTAGAGTTTATTAAAGAAGGGAAAAATCTTTTTAAAGGCGTGAGATTTCTTGTAGGTATCTCAAACCTTACCACAAAATCAGCAGGCGGAATTAAAAAATCATACTTTCAAAATATATTAATCACCCTTCTCTGGTCTGTCGGAATAGATTTTATAATGCTTGATGCCTTTAATATGGAGATAGAAAATACTATAAAGTTTTTAAGACTTTTAGAAAGCGGTGGTATCTTTTCCTTCGCTGAGTTTTCTTCTTAGTTCCTCGATCTCTTTTTTTCTTTTAATTTTCTGTAATTCTTTAAGATAAAACTTAAAAGGAAAGCTCTCATTATCAAGGTAAGGCAGGCTATTTCTCTCAAAATTTTCTATGAGATGATCTTTTTCTTCCTTTACCTTCGACTCATAGACACCCTTCTTTGATAGCGTTTTACTATAGATAAGTTTTTCAGGAATGAGTGGAACTAACTCTTGTGGGAGTTTTTTTTTGTCAATCAAAGATATAGGTATCTCACAGACTGCTTCTATCTCTATGAAAAAATACTCCCCGAAATATCTGTAGGTTTTATCAAAAAGCTTTAGTGTTAATCCGTTATCTAATTTGTACTCTTTAACAACTTCCATATACTACTTATCATTCAGAGGTTATATTTTTTTTATAAAAAAAGTAACCACCGGAAAGATTGGAAACATCCCTGAAGCCTTTGTTTTTTAACATTTTTGATACTATGTAACTTCTATAGCCGGTTGCACAGTGGACTATAATCTTTTTATCCTTTAGATTATTCAACTCATCAGCCTTTTCCCGTATCTCGTCTATAGGGATATTGATAGCGTTTTCTATGCTTCCTTTTGTGTTTTCTTTTCTTGTCCTCACATCAAGGATTACGGAGTTTTTAGGGATAGAAGTCACTGAAGAAACCTCTTTTCTTGCAATGTTATTGCCAATCATTCCCGCAACTATTACCGGGTCTTTAGCCGATGAAAAGGGAGGAGCATAGGCTAAATCAAGAGACTCCAAATCTTCAAAGGTAAGTCCGCTATAGATTGCAGTTGCAAAGACATCAACTCTTTTATCTACACCATCAAACCCCAACACCTGAGCGCCTAATACCTTTCCGTCTCTATCACCCAATAATTTAATATAAATCTCCCTTGAAGAGGGATAATAGGAGGCATGACTTTCAGAAACGAGATAACAGCTTATATAATCAACGCCTCTTTCCTTCAATGTCTTCTCATTATATCCTGTGCATGCAAAGGTAATCTCTCCAAACTTTGCTATGGCAGTCCCTAATGTTCCCTTATAAATTTTTTTCTCTCCTGAAGAAACAGAGTTGTATCCCGCAATTCTCCCCTGTTTATTGGCAGAACCTGCCAATGGTATCCATGTCTTGGATTTGTCGAAGGCATAAAAATTTTCCGCCACATCCCCCGCTGCATAGATATCTTTAACAGAGGTTTCCATATACTCATTAACCTTGATGGTATCTCTTATACCTAAATCTAAGCCAGCATCTTTTGCTAAGCCACTGTTAGGCTTTACACCTAAGGAAACAAGGGCAATATCAAAATCAAGATGGGTTCCATCCTCAAAATAGGCCATACCTTCTTCTATCTTGGCAACACCTTTGTTTTTGATAATTTTTACCGATGTCTTTTCAATGTATTCTTCAGCAATTTTTGCCATTTCTCTGTCAAAGGGCAGTAGTATCTGATCTGCCTTCTCACAGATAGTTACATCCATACCTAAGTTTTGAAAGTTCTCCGCCATCTCTATTCCTATAAAACCTCCTCCCAGAACTAAGGCTTTTTTAGGTCTGTTATTTTCTATGAAGCCTTTAATCTTATCCATATCTTCCAGGTTATACAGGGTAAAGACATTTTCTCCCTTAAAACTCGGAGGTAGTATTGGTGAAGCACCCGTTGATATGATTAGCTTATCATATTTCTCATCATAGATTTTGCTATTTACTAAATCTTTAACAACGATCTTTTTTTCATCCCCTTTAATTTTAATAACCTCATTTCTTGTCCTGACATCTATATTAAACCTCTTTTTTAAATATTGGGGAGTTACAACAAGCAAATCATCTCTATCCTTTATGATATTACCTACGTAATAGGGCATTCCACAGTTAGCATAGGAGATATAATCGTTTCTTTCAAAAATTATAATCTCAATATCTTCTCTTGTCCTTCTTGCCTTTACCGCAGAAGAGGCACCACCTGCCACCCCTCCAATTATCAGAAGTCTCATTTACTACCTCCAAAAACTGTTATGGTGTTTCTGCCTTTGTTTTTGGACTCATATAAGGCAAGGTCTGCTTCCTGAATAAACTCATCAATAGTCAATTTATTCCTGAAGGAACTTATCCCAAAACTTAAGGTAACCTTTTCTTCCAGACCTTCTATCTTTAAGGTATTAAAGATATTCTTAACTCTTTCGGCAAGTATTCTCGCATTCTCTGAAGTTGTCTGAGGAGATATTATCAGAAACTCTTCTCCGCCAAAACGCCCTACATAATCTACCTTTCTGAGGGAGTTTTTTAGTATTGTCGCAACCTTCTTAAGAACAATGTCTCCCATTTTGTGGCCATAATTATCGTTAATTTTCTTAAAATAATCAATATCCGCCATAATTATTGAGAGATCGAAATTATATCTCTGTGCCCTCTCTAATTCAGTTTTAAGTATCTCCATAATTTTTCTTCGGTTAAAAAGTTTGGTCAACTCATCAATTGTCGATAGGTCAACTACCCTTTGGTAAAGCAGACAGTTATTAATAACAAGAAGTATGTGATTAAT
>JAOAGA010000024.1:0-1424 GCA_026415985.1 Pseudomonadota bacterium
ACATCGTTTCCCTATAACAGCAGAGATCTCGCCTTCGTTTTATCTAAAATCTACAAAACACCATTAATACTGTCTTCTGCAACCCCTTCTATTGAGACCTATTACAAGGCAAAACAAGGAGACATAGAGCTTTTAAATCTGGAAAAAAGGCTCTATCAGGAAAAAAAGGATACGATAATCGTTGATACTCAAAAAGAAGAGATGTTAAACCCATTTTTATCAAAAAGACTTATAAATGAGATTGAGAAAAATTTGCAGAGTGGCGAACAAACCCTGCTTTTTATAAACAGAAGAGGTTATATCCCTTATGTTTTCTGTAATGAGTGCAAAAAATTTCTTCAGTGCAAAAATTGCACAGTTCCTTTGACCTATCATAAGTCAAAAAATTTATTAATCTGTCATCATTGTAAGAAATCTGTTAAACCCCTAACTCATTGTCCCTATTGTGTTAACGGAACATTAAGCTATTTTGGAGCGGGCACAGAAAGGCTTACAGAGATGATAAAGGATATTTTTCCCTTGGCAAAGGTTCTAAAGATAGACAGAGATAGTATTGAAAAAAGGGATTTTTTCAAAAAACACCTGAACGATCTGATTGATGGTGAATATCAGATAATAGTTGGAACTCAGATTATTACAAAGGGGATTCATCTGCCGAGATTAACACTTGTGGGAGTTATTCTGGGTGAGCAGGGACTAAGTATCCCCGATTTTCGATCACAGGAAAGGGTTTTTCAGATTATTACTCAGGTAACAGGAAGGTCTGGAAGGGAACGAAAAGGCAGAGTATTAATTCAAACAAATATACCCGACTCTCCCGTATTTAGGTTTGCATTAACAGATGATTATGAAGGGTTTTATAGTTATGAGACAGAATCGAGAAAGCTGGCAAATTTCCCACCCTTTGCAAGACTTTTAGTTATTAAAATGAGAGGGAAAGATGAAGAAAAAATAAAAAAATTTGCTTCCGATATATTTTTCATGCTTCAGAAAATAAACAGAGAAAAGGTTTTAACCATATACCCGCCAATGCCTGCGCCAATACTGAGAGAAAAAGGAGAATATAGATATCAGGTTTATATCAAGTCAGAAAAACCAAAAACTTTGATAAGGGCTGTGGATAAACTCAAAAAGGGGATAAAAGAACCCGCTGATATTAAGATAATCTTTGACATAGACCCTTATAATCTTTTATAAACCCATCACCTTTTTGAGATTGTTAAAAACCACTATTATTGGATATAAACTACTGCCTAAACTTTTTGTTTTAAAAAACTTTTTTAAAAGATATAATTCTTTTTATGAGCCTTGTCGGGAGACTTGAGGATTTAGGATTAGGTGAAATATTACAGATAGTTGCATTAAGTGGCAAGTCTGGCATCCTTCATATTAAAAGCAATAACAGGGTTGGTAAGATATATTTT
>JAOAGA010000024.1:1524-19719 GCA_026415985.1 Pseudomonadota bacterium
TACAGATAGTTGCATTAAGTGGCAAGTCTGGCATCCTTCATATTAAAAGCAATAACAGGGTTGGTAAGATATATTTTTATAAAGGCAAGGTCATTAAAGCCTTTTCTGATGCCTATAGGGTTAATTTGGGGGAACTACTTGTAAGAAAAGGGATTGTTTCCGGAGAAACTATAAAAAAGGCCCTTGAAAGACAGAGAGAGTTTAATTATAGAGAAAAGTTAGGAACTATACTTATCAATGATTTTCATATTCCTAAAGAAAAGATAGAAGAGTGTGTTACAGAACTTATAGAAAAAACCGTTTTCAGTCTTTTCTACTGGACAGAGGGAGAGTTTCGTTTTGAGTTAACCGATGAAATAGAGAGCGAAGCAATTAAACTTGATTTACTACAATATGATTTAACTCAGGGAAGGGGGCTCAATCCTCAGTTTTTAGCGATGGAGGGCTCAAGAATACTCGATGAATGCAGGAAAGAAGGGGTAACTCCCCAGGAGTGTTACGCAGAGTTTGCCAGTCAGGAGGAGCTTCCACAGGAACAAATAAAAACTGAACCATTAGTTGAAATAAGGCCCAAGATAGTATACTTAGACGAGTTTGCCCCTTTTAGAGTCGGTGTTAAAAAACTTTTTGAAGAAGAAGGTTTTGAATGTTATGCCTGTGAATCGGTAGATTCGGCATTGAATTTTATAGAATCTTTAAATGGTATGGCTACTCTTGTAATTACTTCTTTGATAATACCTAAAACTGACGGATCGGGAATACTTGGCGGACTTGAAATACTAAAAAAATTATCGGACAGAAATAACTTAAAATTTCTTGTTGTCTCAGACTATTCTATAAAAGATGCCGAAGATGAGCTACAAAAACTTAATATCCCCTTAATCAAAAAACCTAAAAAATCACAGATTAACAGGGATAACGTAAGGGCAGAGTTGGATTTTTATGTAAAAACCTTAAAAAAGACGATAGAAGAGATTTATGAGAAATCCTATGATAAAACCGTTTCAGTTGATGAAACTTGGGATAGTGATATTAAAAAAGAGTTTAATATAGTAGAAGAAGATAAGAATCTTATAACTACACCGGGTCTTACAATACTAAAATCGATGATGCTTGAGCTAACCCAGGCAAGTTCAGGCAATGACGTTATTTTAATGATCCTTAGGTTAGCAAGCGAGATTATGCCAAGAGGAATTGTTTTTGCAATTAAAAACAATAGGCTTTTTGGTTTGGGACAGTTTGGCCTGGAAAGATTTATAGAGACACCGCAAAGGGTGGTTAAAACACTGGTTTTTGATATTAAGGATAAGATTAAAGAAATTATGGATCTTCAGCTACCTTATAAGGGTAAACCTGAAAGGGAAGATTTTTTTATAGAACTGTATAAAAAGATAGGGGTCGATTTCCCAACGGAGGTTTTTATATCAGTTGTTACTGCCGGTGGAAAACCTGTTATACTTTTTTATGGAGACAATTTACCCGGTAAAAAACCAATTGAAGACACCGATGCCTTAGAGATTTTTCTTACTCAGGCGGGGATTACTATGGAACGGCTTTTATTAGAAAAGAAGGTAAAATAGGGGGTAGGGTATGGAGTCAAAAAGGATCATGATTGTCGACGACTCAAGCTCTATGAGGGCATTCATTATTGCAAGCCTTCAGGAATTAGGGGATCTTGATTTTTTTGAGGCAAAGACCGGTTTTGAAGCCCTTAAGGAACTCCCGAAAGGTAATTTTAATCTTGTTATATCTGATATAAATATGCCCGATATAAACGGGCTTGAGCTCTTGAATTTTATAAAAAAGTCTGATTATTATAAAAATATACCGGTTTTAATGATATCTACAGAAACCAAAGAAGAGGACCTTAAAAGGGCTATAACATTGGGAGCGGATATGTATCTGACTAAACCTTTTACCTCCTCAGCAATCGTATCAGCTGTAAAAAAACTTCTTAAGGTATAAGATATGAAAGAAAATAAATCCCTGAAAGAGTTTATCGCAGAGTCAGAGGAACTTGCTGAAAATATAGAAAGAAAGATCTTTGAGCTTTCAGACACTATATCATCAGGTAATGAATCTCCGGATATAATAAACTCTATTTTTAGAGATTTCCATTCCCTTAAGGGTATTTCAGGAATGTTCGGGTATTCAAATCTATCAAGGCTTGCCCATGAGTTAGAGAGTTTGCTTGATAAGATAAGGCTCGGGAAGGTAAATCTTTCAGAAGAAACCATAGAGCTGATACTTAAAGGGAAGGAACTAATTTTAAACATCATCAAGAAAATATCTGAAAAGGGGGAGGATGGTTATCCTATTGATGATTATCTTGAAGATATAAACAAATTTTTTACCATGGATACAAAAAAAGAGGTTTCTATAACACAATCTCTTGATTATTTAAAAAATGTCCTCACGGAATATGAGGAACACAGACTTTACGAAAATATCAAAAAGGGTAAAAATATATATTCAATTCAGTTTAACTTTAACATCGATGAGTTTGATGAAAGACTTACAGAAATTACCAATATTCTAAAAACCAAAGGTGAGGTCATAAGCACATTACCAAAGCCTTCCGAAACTCCGGGAAATATAATGTTTTCCATTGTGTTCGCCACTGATGAAAAGGAAGATACCCTGCCTGTAAAAAACAGATATAAATATGCCATTGAAAAAATAGGAAACTATGCAAAGCAGGCTGATAACAGAGAAAAAGAAATCACTTCAGATACACAGACGGAGTTAAAAAGTATTAGTAACACAATAAGAGTTGATATATCAAAGCTTGATTATTTAATGAATATTGTTGGCGAAATAGTAACACAAAAATCAGAACTTGCAAGGGTTATTGATGTTATTAAACCCTTGATAAACAACGGAGAGGTAACTCTTAATCTCTCTAAATCAGTAACCTCCCTTGAGAAAAAGATTAATGAGCTTCAGGAAGCGGTTATGTCCGTTAGAATGGTTCCCTTAAATCAGCTTTTTGAAAAATTAGAAAGAAACTTAAGAAAAATCTCCCACGAAATTGGTAAAGAGGTAAAGATTACAATTAAGGGTGGCGATACGGAGTTAGATAAGTTTATAGTAGAGGAGTTGGGTGACCCTCTTATGCATATTATAAGGAACTCTATTGACCATGGAATAGAGCCAAAAGAAGAAAGAATAGCAAAGGGAAAGCCCGAGTACGGACAGATAGATTTATTGGCCTATCAGAAAGGTAATAATGTTTATATAGAAGTTAGAGATGATGGGAAAGGCATAGATATAGAAAGAGTCAGACAAAAACTTATAAATATGGGCAGGATTACTCCAGAGCAGGAAGTTTCGGAGGACTATCTTCTTCAGTCCCTATTTCTCCCCGGATTCAGCACAAAAGAAACGGCAAGCGAGCTTTCAGGCAGAGGTGTCGGACTTGATGTTGTAAAAAGTAATATATCAAGATTAAGAGGAACCGTAGAGATAAAAACTCAAAAAAATCGCGGCACATCTTTTATCCTGACACTACCGCTTACTCTAATTATTGTTCAGGCAATAATAATAAAAACATCAAAAAAAATTTTTGCTATTCCTTTAAGTTTCGTTGAAGAGGTAGTTGAGATTAAATCCACCGATATTATGAAAATTTCCGGTGAAGATACGGTAAACTTAAGAAACTCAGCGTTACCTGTGGTTTATTTAGAAGAGATCTTTTCTTTCGGAGAAAGGCCTGAGAATATCAAATACCTTGTGGTAATAAGAGCGGGAGAAAGAAAGATTGGACTAATCTCTCAGGAAATAGTTGGACAGGGAGATATCGTTATAAAGAATATGGGGAAATTTATAAGAGTTAGAGGGATTGCGGGGGCAACACAAATAGGCTATGGAAAAACAGTTCTTGTTATAGATCCGCCGGGAATATTAGAAGAAGTAGTTAAGGTCTAACTTATGTATGAGTTTTTTGGACTAAAAAAGAAACCCTTTTCGAAGACGCCCGATCCGGAGTTTATTTACTTGAGTAAAAAACATAAAGAAGCTCTTGCAAGGATGCTTTACGGTGCCGAAGAGAAAGAGATTATTATTATCACCGGCGAAATAGGCTGTGGTAAAACAACGCTCTCCCGGAAATTGCTTGATTCCCTTGATGAAAGTTTTGTACCCTATGTAATAATAAACCCCCGTGGAACGCCTGCAAATTTTTTGAGGTCCATAGTTAAAGGTTTTTCAAAAAAAGAACCTAAATATTATAAAAAAGATCTTCTTGAGCAGATTTACGAGATACTTTTTAAATTTTACGAAGAGGGGAAAACCCCCATATTAATTATTGACGAGGCACAGTTGATAAACTCAAAGGATGTATTTGAAGAGATCAGACTTATAACAAATTTTCAGTTAGATGAAGAAAATCTTATAAGTATAATATTATTAGGGCAACCGGAACTTTTAAATAAGATGAAAAAGGGCAACTGGGAGGCTTTCAGGCAAAGGGTAGGTTTTTTTTATAACATAGGACCTCTTGACGAGTTAGAAACAAAGGAATATCTCATACACCGGTTCAAGATTGCCGGCGGGAAATATAACCCTTTTGAAGAACCTGCAATGTCAGCAATTTACAATATCTCGAGGGGTATACCAAGAGTAATAAATCACTTGGCTCAAAACTCATTACTGATTGCATTTGAAAAAGAAAAAAAGTATATTGATAAAAAAATTGTCGAAGAAGCAGGTAAAGAGTTAATGTATTGGGAATAATTTATAAGTATCGGTTCATATATAAAAGGAATAAGAGAAAATGGATATTGCTGAGATAAGAAAAAAGGCAAAGAAAAAAAAGACAGAAGAAAAAGAGCCTCTTAAGTTGCAGGAAATTGAGGAAGAAAAAGTTTCACAGCAACTACCTGTGGTATCTGAGCCGGAAAAAACAGATGCTATAGAACAGAGCTTTGATTTTGTCGATGAAGACTTACTATACAAAAAATTAGCCAAAAAGGAGTCTGAAGATGCCATAGAGTATCTATGCTTTAAGCTGGGGGAAGAAGAGTATTGTTTGGAAGTTTCTATTGCCAACGAGATTATAAAACCAAAAGAAATTACAGAGGTCCCCAAATCGCCTGATTTTATTCTTGGTGTGTTTTCAATCAGGGGAGAGGTATTACCTCTTTTTGACATAAAAAAACTTCTCAATATAAAAGAACAGACTGTATCAATAAGGCCAAGATTTATTATAATAAATCTCAACAACGATAAAGTGGGTATTTGTGTTGATGAGATAACCGCCATCAGGAAATTATCGGCAAAAAATATAGAACAGACACCTATAAACATACAGGGAGCCAAAAAGGAGTTTATTAAAGGCATAGCAATAATAGATGGTAAGACTTTAAGAATACTTGATATTGAAAAAATTATGAGTTTTTAATATGGATAAGTTTCTGACTATCAGACTTAATGAGGAGTTTTTTGCTTTAAAACTAAAGGAAATAAGGGAAGTTTTGCCCTATTCCAGTCCCAGCCCGGTACCAAATATGCCTGCATATATATCTGGACTAATCCATCTGAGAGGATTTTTTCTTCCTGTTATAGATATGAAAAAGATACTTTTTTTGCCCGAAGAAAATAAAAAAAGGAAAAAAAAGATTGTAGTTGTATCCTTTTTGAAAAGAGTTGTCGGTATCAGCATAGACGATGCAGAAGATATTATAACCGTTGAAGATAATCAAATAATACCTCCGCCAAACCTGATTTCAAATATAAACTCAAACTATTTTTCCGGCGGTTTCTATTTATATGATAAGGTCATTCTTATCCTTGATTTAAAAAAGATATTTACAGATATTAACCTTATCAAAGAACTTACTAAGGAGAGGGCATCTTGATAATCTCTTGCCCTACCTGTCAGACAAAATATAAGCTGAATTTAATTGATTCACCTAAAAAAGAGGTTTTTGTAACCTGCAAAAAATGTAACCATAGGTTTTCTTTAAACCTTAAAAACGAAGAAAAAACAGAAAATATCAAGATTCTCGTTGCCCACGATGATTTCAGAGTAATAAATATTATCAAAAAATTACTTGAAAAGATGAGCTTTAATATTATAACTGCAGATAACGGTATGTCTGCATATAGCGTCATAGAAAATGAAAAACCTGAGATTGCTATTATCGATGTGGCCTTACCGGGAATGTTTGGTTTTGAGCTCTGCGAAAAGATTAAAAATAACCCTATGACAAAAAATACGAAGATTATTCTTGTTGCTTCAATTTATGACAGAACAAGATATAAAAGGAAACCTCAAAATTTATACGGTGCTGATGATTATATAGAAAAACATCATATTCCCGATGAGCTAATTACAAAGATTCTCAATCTGACATCTGCACCGATAAGGTCAAAAGAAGTTGTTAACGAAATTAAAAAGGATATTCCGAAAGATAATCTTAAAGATAACAGAGATATATTGCTTGAAGACGCTAATATTAACAAAATTATAGATAAAGAGAGAGAAACCATTAAGCATGCTGAAAACAAGTATATAGCAAACACAAATAGTGTCGACGAAAAGGCGAAAAGATTAGCAAGGCTCATAGTTTCCGACATAGCCCTATATAATCAGGAGATTATAAAAAAAGTTACTATAAATAATTATTCTGAACTACTTAAATTAGATGTGACTGACGGAATAAGCCATCTTAAATCAAGAGTTCCAGAGATATCTTACAAGGCAGAAGAGTATATTCATAACGCTTTTATAGAGCTCCTAAAAAAGGAGATTTAAATGGATCCTAACATTGAGAGAGAAGAAAAGATTAAAAAAAAGATAAACGAGTTAAGAAAAAACTTTACCCTTAACGAGGAAGTAAAAAAATTTATCTATGATTGTTTAGCCGATGAAAGCTGGAGAGTAAGAAAAGATGCGGTTTCTTTAACCATAGAAAATCCTGAAAATGAGATCTTAGATATTTTAATCAATGGCTTAGCTTCGGAAGATAACGCTGGATTAAGAAATGCCTGTCAGGAAGCCCTTACAAAAATCGGAGAGAGGACCATAAATAAACTCATAGACTCATTCAATAAATCAGATAGGGATGTAAGAAAGTTTATAATTGATATCGTAGGAGATATTGGCAAAACGGAGTATTGTGATTTTTTAATATCTGCTCTTAACGATAATGATGAAAATGTTGTAATTTCAGCCTGTGAAAATTTAGGAAAGTTAAGGAGCGAGAAGGCAATTGAGCCTCTGCTGAAAAAACTTGATAAAAACAATGAATGGTTATCTTTTGTTATTATAGAGGCGTTATCACAGATAGGAAAACCTTTCGATGCAGAGAAGATATTGTCACTGTGGGAAGTAAACCAGCTGAGAAAGCCAATACTTGATATGATAACTATTTTCGATGAGAAAACCGCAAAAGAGCTGTTAGCCAAAGCTTTTTGTGACAGAGCCTTTTTTGTTCAGGAAAATGCCAGTAAAGCCCTCTTTAGGGTTATATCCCTCAAGCCAGAAAGGCTGAAAGATTTTCAAAACACCTTAGAAGATATTATCGTTTTTAACTCTAACTATAAAAAACTACTCAACGGTAAAAGAGAAGATGAGTTAATATTTGCTTTACTCACATTCATATCAAAAGATGCGGGATTTTTTCAGGAATTCATGGAAAAGGCGGGCGATGAAGCACTGGAGTTTTTTGGTTCCCTTGGGGAGTATGCTGATTACAAGAATAAAGATCTGATAATAAAAAATATTAAAAATCATGAAGGGAAAAAAGAGGCCTATCTTGTATATCTAATTGGGTTATTCAGGATTGAAGATGGCATACCCTATCTTAAGGATTTGTGTAACGCTAACTATGGACACACGAGACAGGCAGTAGCCTTTTCTTTTGGGAAATTATCTTCCGAAGAGGCGGTAGACTGTCTTTTCAAACTTATAGATGATAAGTATAAAGATGTAAGGGAAGAGGCGGTCAAATCCCTTTCTAGGAAGATAACAAAAGACAACTTTCCTGAAGAGATGGCATTAAAAATCTTTGAAAGTGGTGATAAAGACAAAATAACCGCCATTTTGTCATTAATGGGAAGGATTGGTTATTTTAACGAAAAAATCATAACAAAAGCACTTAGGGATATCAATCCAGAGGTGAGGGCTAAGGCAATTAAGTTAATATCGGAGTTTCGGTTAAAGGATTTCCTGAATGACGTATTATTGCTTTTGACTGATGAAAATGAAGAAGTTCGTTATGAAGCAATATTATGCACCGGTAATATTATCGAAGATGAAGAGATGGCAGAATTGTTAGTTCCTTTTCTTGACGATGAAAGCAATAATATTAAAAAGGCGACAATTCGCAGTATCTATAATATATCAAAGGATTTATTAAAAAAATTTGAAGACATAATCTTTAAAAACATATCCCCGATAATCTATCTTTATTTAATTGAACTTCTTCGTGAAGGCATGTCCTTTGATATTGAGAAGATGTTTAAAATTGCCGAAAATTTTGATGACTATGATATATATCGTGAGCTAATATCCTCTCTTATCGAAAAGGGAGATACAGAAAGCGCTCGTCAGATTCTTAAAAGATTAGAAAGTGAAAAAGGTTTTAAGGGACTTCTTGATGAGTTTTCCCATCTGCTGGAGGAATCATTCTGATGTGGAATATCTCTGGAGGCCCCCAGTTAAGCAATGAAGAGTTTATTAACCTTAGAAATTTCATAAAGGAAAAATGTGGAATATTCTTTGATGAAAACTCTAAATATATTCTTGAAAAACGTTTATCCTCAAGACTTGTTGACTTAAAAATTGAATCATTTAAAGAGTATCTGTTTTTTTTAAAGTTCGATAAAAGACGGGAAGAAGAGTTACTTCTTATCTATGACATACTTACTACTAATGAAACCTATTTTTTTAGGGAAGAGTACCAGTTAAAGGCCTTTTCTGATGAGATACTGCCTGAAATTTTATCTAAAAAGGGCGATTCAAAAAGTTTACGGATCTGGTCAGCAGGCTGTTCAACTGGAGAAGAGGCTTATACTATAGCAATGATACTTTATAACAAAAAAGACATTATGGAAAATTATAAGATCAATATCTTTGCAAGTGATATAAGCCAGAGATGTCTTAAGATTGCCAGAGAGGGTGTTTATGGTCAGAACTCCTTTAGAGGAGAAAAGGATGATTACAAAAACATCTTTTTTACCTTGACGGAGGATAAAAAATACAGAATCAAAGATGAGATAAAAAGGTTAGTCAGTTTCGGACATCTTAACCTGCTTGATAAAAGACAGATAGCCATGTTGCCGTCAATGGATATTGTTTTTTGCAGGAATGTCTTGATATATTTCGATAATGAATCCCGTAAGATTGTCATAGACAATTTTTATAATAAACTGACTAACGGTGGTTTTCTCCTGTTGGGGCATGCGGAATCACTGATTAATGTTTCAACAGCCTTTATTATGAGACACCTGAAAAATGATTTGGTTTATCAAAAACCCTGATATAATTATATTATGAAAAAGATATTAATAATTGACGATTCTCCCTTTACCAGAAAAATCCTGAAAGAGATGATAGAGGAAGACCCTGAATTTAAGGTAATTGATACCGCAGCTAATGGTGTAGAGGGGCTTAAAAAGGCTTTAACCTTAAAGCCAGACTTAATTACAGTTGATCTGGAAATGCCGGAGATGGATGGTTTTAGCTTCTTAAGATTCATGATGGCACAACAACCCATACCAACCATTGTCGTGTCAAGCCTACACTCATCAGAGAATGTCTTCAAGGCTCTTGAGATGGGTGCGGTAGATTTTGTAATGAAACCTACGCAAAGTGCTTCTTATCAGCTCTTGGAAATCAAAAAGGATCTGCTTTTTAAAATCAGGGCAGCATTAATTAGCAATATTCAAATTAAAAAACCCGAAAAAACAAAAAAGGTTTCATACCCAAAGAATAACTTTAGGATTATTGCTATAGGTTCATCTACCGGTGGGCCACAGGCGATAACAAGAATAGTTTCAAGCTTACAGGGCAATCTGAATGCACCGATTTTAATAGCCCAACACATGCCCGAGGGTTTTACTAAGGTTTTTGCAGAGAGGCTTAATAAAAGTTGTGCCCTGAATGTATCAGAAGTAAAACAGGATGAGATAATAGAACCGGGCAATGTCTATATTGCCCCCGGTGGAAGTCATTTACGGGTAAAAGAGAAAAATGGCAATCTTTTTACGGAAATAGTTGAAAAAAAGAATAAAGATATTTATATTCCATCTGTCAATGTTCTTTTCGAGTCTCTTGTCCCCTATTCTAACAGATGCATCGCCATAATCCTGACAGGCATGGGGTCCGATGGAAAAAACGGGGCTATTAAGCTAAAAGAGGGAGGAGCAAAAATTTGGGCTGAGTCAAAAGAGAGTGCAGTTATATTTGGAATGCCTCAGGAGGTTATAAAAGCAGGTATTGCTGACAAAATCCTTCCTTTATGGGATATTCCTTTGCATATTATTAAAGAAGTGGGTATTATAGATTGAAAAAATTTTTTATTAATTTTATTATAGCATTAAAAGGAAAAAAGGATGGTTAAAGAGATCGGAGAAGATTTTTTTTATAACCTTAAAAAGGCTGTAGAACACGCCAAAAACCTTATAAATGAAAACACCAAGCTCAAACTTGAAATAAAAAAGCTCAAAGAAGAGCTTGAGGCAAGAAAAGATGAAATTACTCAATCATCTCACAGTGAATGTTATAAAAAAATAAATGATTTAGAAGAAAAAAACTCAGAGTTTAACAAAAGAATTTCAGAACTGGAAGAAGAAAACAAAAATTTTGCTACCAAGTATGTTGAGCTTGAAAGTGAGAATAACAATCTTGCCAACCTGTATGTGGCAAGTTTTCAGCTCCATTCTACTCTTAACTTTAAAGAAGTTGTTCAGATTATAATGGAGATAGTAATTAACCTGATTGGTGCAGAAGTTTTTGTCTTATATCTGCTCGATGAAAAGACAAATGAGCTTACTCCCATAGCGACAGAAGGGATAGAGATTGAGAAAACAAACAGCATAAAACTTGGGAAAGGAGTAGTCGGAAGAAGTGCAAAAACAGGTGAAAATTATTTCAGTGAACTAATTCCCATCTACGATGAGTTTAATGAAGATGCCCCTATAGCTTGTATACCTTTAAAAATCAAAGAGCACACAATCGGTGTCATTGCCATATATAAATTATTAATGCAAAAAGAACAATTTACAGAACTTGATTATGAGTTATTTACTCTCTTGGCTGGACATGCAGCAACGGCAATTTTCAGCTCAAAGCTCTACACGGAATCGGAACGTAAATTATCTACCATTCAGGGATTTATTGAACTGCTGACAAAATAAAAAGGAGATTAAGATGGCTGGTATAAACATATTAGTTGTTGAAGACTCACCCACAATGAGACAGCTAATAGTTTTTGCTTTAAAAAGACTTAAAGATGTCAGTGTAGTTGAGGCAAATGATGGTGTTGATGGCCTGAAAAAACTTTCGGCTCAGAAATTTGATTTGCTGATTGCTGATATTAATATGCCTATTATGGATGGGTTAAAGCTTGTTAGTCTTGTAAGGCAGGATCAGAAGTATAAAGACATGCCCATAATAATTGTTACAACAGAAGGAGCAGAGGAGGACAAAAAAAGAGGCCTTACCTTAGGTGCAAATGCCTATTTAACTAAACCTGTTCAGACAAATCAATTAATCTCTACCGTAAAAGATCTTCTGCGTATTTCATAATCGGGAAATTTTATGGGAAAATTCAGATGTAAGGTTTGTTTATATATTCATAACGGAGAATCCGCCCCGATATCTGTCCTAAATGTGGGGCACCAAAGGAGCAGTTTGAAAAAATACCGGAAAATATTTCTTTACTAATTGACAGATCAAGCAGGACAAATAACTTATTAATAGAATCCTTATATAAGATATCAGAACTTTCAAAAATAGCTAATGCAGGTATAGAAGACAATCTTGATCCCTCTTGTCTTTACATATTTCAAAGAATAAAAGAAAGTTGTAAAATTATAGAAAAGATGCTTTTATCAGAGATAAACGTACATACTCAAAAAAATAAATGGGGATAAGGAGGATCTATGAAATGGCAATGTAAAGTCTGTGGTTATATACACGAAGGACCGGAACCACCCGATGTTTGTCCGGTCTGTGGTGCCGATAAGTCACAGTTTGTAAAAATTGATTAAAAATTAAAAAATACAGTAAGGAGGTGATAACAATGGCATATTTTATTAATGACGATTGTGTTATGTGTGGTGCCTGTAAGGATGAGTGCCCCACCGGAGCTATAAGTGAAGGTGATCCCAAATATACAATTGATGATAGCAAATGCGATGACTGTGGAACCTGTGCGGAGGTTTGTCCTGTTGGTGCACCACAGCCAAAAAAATAACTCAAAAAACCCGGAGGATAGCCCTCCGGGTATCTTTATTTTTACCTTCAAAGGTAAAAAGTTGCCATCTGTCAAGCCTTTGCCTAAATAATTCGAGTAATACTTTTCCCTCTTGTCACGATATATATTGCTTTTTAGTGAATATATATTTAAAAACTTTATCTAAAAAAACTGGCATATTTTCTGCTTTACGTTCCTTCCATGAACTACATTCTTGAATTCCTTTCCGATTTTATAAAAGAATTTGTATTTCTATTACCTTATTTCTTTGCTGGTGTTGCCATAGAAGCTCTGATAAGAACATTTAAGTGGCACATAAAGATAAAAAACACCATTAAAAAATATGGAATTATTTCTATTTTCATTGCAACAGCCCTTGGATTAATAAGCCCTCTCTGTGCCTGTGGTGTTTTACCCTTGTCTTTGGGACTTCTTTTCGGAGGTGTTCCCTTTTCTACCGTAATGGCACTTATTATTACTTCTCCTCTTATGAGTCCTGCAGGTTATACATTAACTCAGTTTGAGTTGGGAACTGAATGGGCCATAGTAAAGCTTATATCGGCAGGATTTATGGGAATCTATGCGGGATTAGTTACCTACTTTCTTGAAGATAAATATTTTAAAGAATACCAGATAATGAAGCTTGACAGTATCCCCCATGATGCAGATTTTCATGATCCCGATTTCCCCATAGATGAACTGAGATGTAGCTGTCATAGGCAGTTAAGTCACAGAGTAGAAGAGAAAACAAGAAGCAAATTTCTATTATTTTTAGCCAAATTCTATGAAGGGGCGATGAGAATCGGAAAATATTTGCTCATAGGAATCTTTTTTGAAATACTGATTTCTAAATATGTTCCTTCCGAATGGGTAGGTAACTATTTAAGCAAAGGAAATCCTTTAAACATACTAATGGTAATTATTGTATCAATTCCCTTGTACGTGAATCAGATTTCAGCTTCTGCAATTCTTTATGGATTACTTGAGAAAGGTATTAGTAAAGGAGCGGGATTGGCATTTTTAATAGGTGGTCCCGTAACAGCAATACCTGTAATGGCGGTTTTTTTTACATTATTTAAGAAAAGAGTGTTTTTCTACTATCTGTTTATAGCGGTGAGCGGAACTTATATTCTTAGTCTAATTTATCAGTTTTTCTTTTGACAAATTATCATAGGAAGCGGACTGGAGAGTGAAAAGCCTTTTTGCTCCTACAAAATATCTTTTTACATAGGGGCTGTCAAGACTTGAAACAATCACACCTTTTCCCTTTCTGGCTGCATGAATATACATATTATCACCTATATATATTCCTACATGATTAATTCTGTTTCTCTTGGCGAAAAAAATCAAATCTCCTTCTCTTAACTCCTCTAAAGAGACATCTGACCCCAATGTATATTGTTCCCGGGAGGTTCTTGGTAAGTTGATATTAACTTCTCTGAATACTCTTCTTACAAAGGCTGAACAGTCTAATGACGCTATGCTGTCACCACCATATTTATATGTTGCGCCCACATAATCAAGGGCACTGTTGATTAACTTTTTAAGATCATCGTCTCTTAAACTATAAAGATACTCCTGCTTTTTGCTATCAAAATCAGCGAAATTTTCTGAATTGATATCTTCATCACCATCAAAATCATCTTCCTGAATTGATGAAGTTACAGCGCTGTTTTCCTTTATTTTCTCAAAATTTTTAATTTCTTCTTTAGCGAGGGAATATTTTTTTGAGGATCTGGAAGCAGTATTTTTATAACCATTATTTTCTTTTGCCATATTAACATTAGGAATTAAAATAACCTGCCCGGGTTTCAGCATCTTTGGATTTATATTTTTGTTTAGTGAGAGTATATCTTTTTCTGAAACTCCCCTTACTTTAGCAATCTTTCTTATGGTATCGCCTTTTCTGATTTTATAACTTACAGTATTTTCTGATTTTTTCCTTGCAACCTGCCCTTTTTTGCCTGCTGTTTTTTTGGCTATATTGGTTTTTGCAGTTGATTTTTGAGAAATATTTTTCCTTTTTTGATTTTGCTCAGAAAAAACGCAAGTTATTGAAAACAATAAATAAAAACAAATAATTATAAAGCTAAAACAACATTTTATTAACGCCATGATGATTGATATTAAAGCAAATAACTTCTTGAATTGCAAGAAAAAAAATTATGAAAGCCTATCTTTATAGTCCTTATATCCAAATCTTCTTACAACCTTTGTTTCTTTTTTTTCATGGTTAAAGAGGATTAAGGATGGTAGTCTGATACCATTGAAGGTTGTATTCTTAACAAAGGAATAAAGTGCCATATCAAGAAAGACAAGCCTATCTCCCCTTTTTAACGGCTCGGGAAATGAGTAGTCACCAATAATATCTCCTGCCAAACAGGATATTCCACCTAATCTATAGGTATATGGAAACTCATCAGGCTCACCAGCACCTATTATTTTAGGTTTATATGGCATTGCTAATACATCGGGCATATGGGTTTCTGCTGAGGTGTCAAGTATGGCAATCTCCATGCCGTTGTCAACAATGTCAAGAACAGTTGATACAAGAACTCCTGCATTAAGAACCACCGCTTCACCGGGTTCGAGATATACTGTTATGTTATTATATTTTTTTCTGAAACTTTTAATAGTCTCGATAAGTAATTGCAAATCATAATCTTTTCTTGTGATATGATGGCCACCGCCAAAATTAACCCATTTAAGGTGGGGGATATATTTACTAAATCTTTCCTCGAAGGAGTTAAGGACCCTCACTAAAACATCTGCATTTTGTTCACAAAGGGCATGAAAATGCAAGCCACTAATGAGTGAGAGTTCAACTTTTTCCATATCTTCAGATTGTAAGCCGAACCTTGAACCGGGGAGACAGGGATTATATAAATCAGTTTCAACCTCAGAGTGACCAGGATTAACCCTAACACCTATCTCAATATTTTTTTTAATTGACTTAACAACAGGATAAAACTTATTAAGCTGGTAAACTGAGTTAAATATTATAAAATCAGAATACTTTGCAACTTCAACAATATCATTATCCGAATAGGCAGGGGCAAAGGTATGCACCTCTTTCCTAAACTCCTCGAATCCTAATCGTGCTTCTATGGGACCACTGGCACATACCCCTTTAAGATATTTATTTATTATGGGAAAGGCAGACCACATGGCAAAGGCTTTTAAAGCAAGAAGTATCTTGGCACCAGTCTCGTTCTGAACATAATCTAAAACCTGACAGTTTCTTTCTATTACGTTCTCGCTGATAAGATAACAAGGCGTTTCAACCTTATCTGTTACATCTTTTGGAAAATCAATCAAAAACTCACCGTTTTTTATCATAATTAATCAGGTAAATATCCTTTGAACTCTTCAATATGCCAGGGCAGACCGTATTTATTTAAAGCTTCCATAAACGGATCAGGGTCAAGCTGTTCCATATTATAAACCCCTTTCCCTATCCATACCTTATTTAATATAAGCATAGCACCTATCATGGCAGGGACACCGGTTGTATAGGATATTGCCTGTGCTTTTAACTCTCTATAGGCTTCCTCATGGTCACAGACATTATAGATATAGATTTTTTTTCTTTTACCATTTTTAATGCCATCAAATACACAACCAATTACTGTTTTACCTTTATAATTTTCACCCAAACTTGCTGGGTCGGGGAGAACCGCTTTCAAGAATTTTAAAGGAACTATCTTTTTGCCTTCATATTCCACCTCATCAATTCTTGTCATACCAACGTTTTTAAGAACTTTGAGATGATTTATATAGTTATCAGAAAAGGTCATCCAGAATCTGATTCTCTTCAGTCCTTTTATGTTTTTCACCAGAGATTCTAACTCTTCATGATACAAGAGATAACTCTCCCGTGGACCAACAACAGGGTAGTTGAAGGTAAAGTGGATTGAGTTTTCATCAAGAATAGGAGGTGTCTCAATAAACTTTCCGTTTGCCCAGTGTCTGACTACCTGAGTTACCTCTCTGATATTTATTTCAGGGTTGAAGTTTGTGGCGAAAGGATGGCTATGAGAGCCCGCATTGCAGTCAAGAATGTCTATATATTCAATTGTATCAAAGAGATGTTTCTGTGCATAGGCACAGAAAACATTTGTAACACCGGGATCAAAACCACAGCCTAAAAGACCAAAAATCCCCTTTTTTTTATAACTATCATCAAAGGCCCACTGATATTTGTATTCAAAATGAGGATTATCCGGTGGTTCGTAATTTGCGGTATCAAGATAATGAACACCAGTTCTGAGGCAGGCTTCCATTATCGAAAGATCTTGATAAGGCAGAGCCAGATTAATTACCAAATCAGGTTTATATTTGTTGATTAAATCGACAAGCTCATTTGTATTATCTGCGTCAACCCTGGCAACTTTAATCTTTCTTTTATATTGCTCTTCTATTTCCTTCTGAATCTTTTTGCATTTTTCAAGGGTTCTGCTTGCAAGAACAATCTCCTCGAAAACTGATGGTAATTGGGCACATTTTTTTGTTGTAACATTACTAACCCCCCCTGCTCCTATGATTAAAACCTTCCCCATAATGTCCTCCTGAAATAAGTTGTTATTATTATATTTTTTTCATTTCAAAAAGTCAAACTACACAAAGGAAGATCTATGATTTTAGCCTTAGTATATTTTTAATTTTTCCATAAAAATAATTTAAACATTAGTAAGATATTGTCAGCCTAAATATGATTTTTGCTACAATGATTAATTTATAGGGCTGATGATAATTTTTCTGTTATTCCTACTGTCAAGTCACATTTTATTACTACTGGAAAATGTCACATAGCATTTGTAATTTTTTCATTTTTGTGTAGTACTGGACGGGTATCATCATTAATCCTTAAGTTCAATATTTCATCACCTTTATGAGTTTTTCTTTCATCCTCTGATCCTCTTATCTCTTTATAGTTTACTCTTTTACCCTCACAGAGGATTTCTATCCTTCCATCCATTAGTTCACATATCTCTACCCATTTACCTGCATAACTATTTCTCCCATTTGTGGGAAATAACTGATACACTCTTTTGGAGTATTGGACTGTATTGTCTTTTTTTACTATTCTTGGATGTTTTAAGGAGAATATAAGTTCAAGTTCCTTATCTTTAGTAAGAGGCTTGTATACACTTTCTGAGGGAATCATATATTTATTGTTACACCAAACAATAAACTCTTCCTTTAAAAATTTATTGGCTTTATCGTAGTTATCTATCCCCCTTAGCTTCATCTCCTTTATAAGTCTGTCCTGAAAAAATCTAAACTTCCTCTCAATCCTTCCTTTCGCCTGTGGGCTGTTCGCAGTAATAAGTGTTATCCCTAACTCATTAAGCGCTCTCTCTATCTGCGTCTCCTTCTGTTCAATGTCCACTTTATAATGTAACCCACCAAGCCTCGTAGTCTTAAAATGCGAAGCTTTGTCTGTATATAAGGCCATAAAAATCCCCCTCTGCTCAATGTAGTTCCTAAGAACTTTCATATTCGCCCACATATTATCAGAGGAATGAAACTCCCCATAGGTAAAATTATCCCCATCATCAACCATCGTTACAAGCCACCACATCTCCTTAACTGAGTCTATCCATCTATGCTGGGATGAGTCCATCTGTACTAACATACCCGCCATAGGCATACGCCTACGCCTGCGATAAACTCTCCTCTTCTTCTTAGGCTCATGAAAACCCCTATCTATTAATAACCTCCTTAAACTCTCATACCTGAAAGATAGCTCATACCCTTCTCTAAGCTT
>JAOAGA010000025.1 GCA_026415985.1 Pseudomonadota bacterium
TCTCTAACTCGATTGTTATCATATCAAGAATTAGCTTCTCATCGTCAACTACAAGTATATTAGCCATGGTTTCTCCTAACTTTTCTAATTCTTTTTAGGTGTAAAAACAAACTCCCACTCGCTATATCTGTTTTTATTTTCAAAATGCCTGTATTGGTAAGGAAACCCTTTCTTTTTCAGAGGTTCTTTATCGCTTTTGCTTCTTACCCCTTTAATTCTACCCGATTCATCTCTAATTATATCCCATTCTCCGTCTTCTGTCATCGGGTCTTTATAAATTTTTCTAATGTGGCGTTTTATATTTAAAAATCTGTTGTCCTTAATAAGATCCTCAAGCTTTCTCGGTAAAAAATTTACCCCTCCGTGTCCGCTACTATAATAACTTTCAAGTCCCTTTACTATTTGATCACCTCGGAACAATAGTTCTTCCTCTTTTTCTCTCTGAACCGCCGTTTTCCAGACTTTTCCTGCCGATGCAAGTCCAATCCCTATAAAAACCATAATTATTATAACAAATATGTAAGTAAATCCCCTGTTACCAGTCACGATAGGGAGTTCCAGAAAGACTTATCTTATTACTGCCACTTTTTACATCATAAATACCCTGCTCGTCAGGTATTGGAGAGTTTACCAGGATCCATGTGGTATTTGAATCAGTAAAGGGATCTTTAGGTATAGCCCTCAGATATCCTTTGGTAACAAGAGCATCAAGAGAATCCGGATACTTCTGATTGTCTGCATAATACTGATCTATGGCGCTTCTCATAGCAAAAAGATTTTCCCTTAAGACAGTTTCTTTCGCCTTAGTAACAGAGTTTTTATAAGTTGGTTGGGCTATCGTTAAAAGTATCCCGATAATAGACACAACTATTATCAACTCAAGTAAGGTAAAACCTTTTTCACCAATCTTTGTAGTATGTCCCATCTATTGCCTTTTCCTCGCTTAAAGAATATACATCAAACACATCATCACCTTCTTTAGGATTATCTGGTTCGCTTGAGTAACTTCTTATCCCCCAAGTCTCCTCAGGTGATTTATTGTAGTCTGTATTAAACGGATCTCTTGGTATCCTTCTTAAAAAAAATATCTTTTTTCCCGGTACCGGTGAAGTAATATCTTCAACCCCTTCTACGAGCGTTTTCAAATCAGGTGGATAACCGGACCCGCCTAACTTCTGAGTAATTCTTTTTTCATCGTAGGCCCGTTTATAATCATCTATTGCCTTTCTTATTATTCTTAAATTATATCTTAATTCCATCTCTTTAGTTCTTTTGACAGCCATTCTCGCCACCGGAAAAACAGCCGATGCAAGAATGGCAAGCACAGCCACCGCTACAACAAGCTCTATAAGAGTAACTCCCCTTTTATTACCCCCTTTAAAGCCCATTATTTATTGCCACCGGATTTCTTCATAAACATCTAAGTATAATTTGTTTACCTTCCAATAATTTTACAGCTGGTGACCCTTACTTTCTTTTCAACTCATAAGTTCATTATGATATAAACTGAAACTATCTAACATCAATTATAGCACCATTTGTTCTTAATGAGTAAATCTTGCCATTCATAAGTCTTATCTTAACGCTATTAAAGCTTACTGCTTCTATATTTGATCCTTTATTTTTGCCTTTAAGTGAGAGCCTGCCAACCGATACATTTGCAGGTAGCTCATCTTCAAACTTTCCGTATAACCTAAAAACCCCGGTTTTCGGATCAATACTCGCCTTATAGACATCATTGTCACTCCTTTTTAAATCCTCTTCAATAAGTTTAATCGCCTCCGTATAGACTCCGTTAATACTGCCGGTAACCTCGAACTCAACAATATCCTGAACACCCGAAATAAGCAGATCAACTTCAAACTCCTCACCAACTCCTACCGATTCAGGGCCAATCGCTATAATGTAGGCGTTCTCATCGCTAATCTGACCTGCTACTTAACCTGTTATGGCCTCTCTTTTCTGAACATCTTCCGTTGTCTCCTGACTTTCAACAATCGATCTCAACATCGGTTTAGCAGAAAGCCTGTCTTCTGTTCCGGACCAGATATTAGTTACATCTGCTGTAGGATAGATTACTCCTTTTGTTATTCTCGGGGTTATTGATATAAAAATATCTGCCTGATCTATTTTGTTGGTATAACTTGTAAAAAGCGAGCCTATTACCGGTATATCACTAAGAAAGGCTATACCAGACCTTGCCCTCTCTAATCTGTTTTGTATTAACCCACCCAAGACTGTAGTTTCACCGTCTTTAACCCTAAGGGTTGTCTTCGCATTTCTGGTTCCTATTCTGTAGACGGTTGTCCCGTTCTGAGTCTTTGATTCACTCACTATATTGCTGACCTCTGCCTCAATTTTTAATTCAACCTCATCATTGGAAAGAATTTTCGGCTCTACATTAAATTTCACACCAACATCAACATACTGAACATTTTCAGACCTCTGATCGGCACCACTCACAGTCACCGTAATTACCGGTACTCTATCTCCAACAAGTACCTGAGATTTACCACCATCAAGAGTTTTTATCTGAGGGTTTGCAAGCGTTTTGGTTACACCATTTTGTTTCAGAAAGTTTATAGTAATATAAGGCAAGGTAAAGAGAATATTTCTGTTAATCTTTGCGATCTCAAGATCTTTGATTGTAAGTAGAGTGTCACCTGTTTTAATGTTAATATTTGAGTTTTCCACTATAGCGGTTGGGTTTCTGCCTTTACCAAACCCTGCCCCGATTGAGTAGGGATTAAAATCTACCCCCAATCTTTCTAAATCATTTCTGTTAACCTCTACAAACTCTAAATCAAGCAAAACCTCTGCCTTTGCCATATCGTTTGCCTGAATTATCTTATCTGCCAGTTCTAAGCTATCAAGATCTGATCTCACTATTATTGAGTTGGTATCTTCGTTAACAAAAATCTGCCTTGCTTCTATAAGATTTCTCAAAGTATTAACAACTTTTTTTGCATCTGCATATTTAAGGAAAAAGGTCTTTATATAATACTCATCATACTCCTTTCTCTTTTGCTTATTATCTGGATAAACTATGGCATTTTTCTGATTTATCACTTTTAAGGCTAATTTATTGGTAAACAAAAGAAGTTCAAGTGCCTGAACAAAGGATGCCTGCTCAATAAAAATGGTCACTTTATTATCTCTTATCTGCTCATCGAAAAGAAAATTCACCCCTGAAAGTTTGGAAAGAATCTCAAAGACATCTTTAATGGGGGCATCTTTAAACTTTAAAGTAACCGGTTTGGTTGATTTAATATTGAGTTCATACTCGAGGGGGCTCTTCGCACTTTCTTTTAATAACCTGTCTGCAAGGGTTTTTGCCTCTACAAGCTCTGTATTTAATGAGTAGGCTCTTTTTGCCTCATCAATGGCTTCCTTGATCTTGTTTGATGAATAAAAAACCTTTGCCTTTTCCAAACTTAACATAGCCTCTTTTTTTATCTTGATATCCTGCAAAAACTCAAAGGCCCTTTTAAAGGTAGGGTCTAAAACGAGAACTAAATTAAACTCTTTCTCTGCCTCATCAAGTTTGCCATCTGAAAGAAGCTTTCTTCCCTTGTCAAAATGTAGCTGAGCAGATGCTTCCTTTGCCCTTGCAAGCTTAATAACATATTCAATATCCCCGGGACTGTCCTGCAGAGCCTTATTGTAATATGTTATTGCCTCGTCATATTTTCCCTGAGACATAAGATTTTCTGCAGTTCTGTAAGCTCTGTATGAAGAGCATGAAGAAAACAAAATAACAGATAATAACAGTAAAATAACTTTAATCTTTCTTCTCATTATGACCCTCTTTGTCTAATTTTAATATCCTTTTTTCACCTTTAACATCTACAAGAACTACTTCGTTTTTGCTAATTCTTTCAATAAAATAATCTGTATCAAACAATCTGTCATTTTTTTTAAAAGATTTTATATCATTTTCTCTTTTTATAAAAGCAAACCTTTTTTCTTTCTTGTCCATAATGCCTAACAAAATAATATTATTAAGCTTATCTACCTTTACTTCCTGTTTTTCTTCTTTTAATATTTCCTGCTGAGATGGCAAAATAGGCAGAGGCGGTGCAGGTTTTGGCTCAGGCTTCTTTTCTTTTTCTGTATTCTTATTAACATTAAGATCTTTTATCAGGTCTGCGAAGATATCCCTTTTAAAACGATATCCTGAAATCATAGGGTATTTAATATTTTTTTCCTCCGTGCCTTTTCCTGCTATTAAAGATCTGCTGTTTTCCTGCATTACTGGCATTTGAGGAGATTTAGCCTCCCTCTCCTCTGTAAAAAACACCCTGTAAAGGATAAGCACCCCCCATAGTAACAATAAAGATATAGCTATATTCTTCTTGTTCATTTAAATTACGCCCTTCAAATAGGTGGTTAAAATGATTGAACCTGTTATTATATCATTCCCTTTCTGAATCTTCAGATTATCAATCATTATAAAATGAGAACCTCCCTCTAACTCATATAAAAACCTTTTTATGCTCTCATAATTGCCTTCTATGCCGATAGTCAGGATTAATCTGGTAAGATTTAAATCCTTCTTTTCCTCAAAGCTATAATTAATTGTCTTTATATCAACCTTGCCCGTGAATGATTTTTCGAAGATATAATTAATGATTTTTGAGAAATCTTCTCTTGTTCTCAACCTCTTTTCATACTCACCTATCTTATCCTTTGTCTCATAAATATCCTGAAAAGTAAGGAGCTTTTCCTTTGCCTTTTTATCTCTCACTATTTTGTATTCCGATAACTCCCTGGAAAGATCTCCTTCTCTCTTAGGTACATAAAAAAACCAGACTAAAACATTAAGAAACAATAGAATTAATAATAAAACCAGAGGTTTTTTCAATATATCTCTCCCTTAATCTCAAAATCGTTGATAAGCACCTTTTTTTCGCCCACACGCTGGAAGGTCTGTCTCGTTATCTCAGCCTTTTTTATATAACTGATACCCTGTAATTTTTTAGAAAAGGCTACCGCACTCTCCGGATTTAGGCTTTCGCCTGTTAAGACAAAATTTTTTCTTGGTATGTCCATATCGAGACTCTTGAGCGACATCCCTCCTACTATTGTATCTTCAATATCTGTCAGAAAAACTGTTACAAAAAACCTTTTTTCATAAATATCCTTGTAGAATGTCATCTTTTCGTTGAGTTGTCTTATTTCTTCATCAGATACCAGTTTTCTTCTTTCTTCAATGCCTTTCTGGATCATCTCCTCGATAGCCCTTTTTTCATTTTTGACACGTTCTATTTCCACAGAAAGATTTCCAACCTTCCTAATAGCTAAAATAAAGAAGGTTAATAAAAAAAAGATGCTAAAAACGTAGAAAATGTTTACAGCAAATGCTTGCTTTCGCTTTACCCTGTTGATCGAAGAAAAATTGATATTATATCTCATAAATCCAATACCCCGAGACCACAAACATAGGGCGCTACCTTTAACTCCTCCGATGGATTCAGTAACTTCTCTTTTATATTTAAAACCTTTACCTTTTCTGAAAAATAATTTTCTATACCAATTCTTTCCATCTCGTCAAATATTGCCATTTCCTGTGGTTCAAAATCACCGAATCTCTCCCTGATATTCGTTAACATACTCATTGTTTCAAAATCTATTCTCGAAAGTTCCAATGGTCTATCAACCTCTCTTATTGAGATGGGTAAATCATCCTTTATAATAATCTGGGAAAAATCCTTTTCTCTTAACCAATAAACAACGCCGTTTCTGGGAAGGGATTTCTCGAAGACATTCATAAAAGAAAGTGAAGGTGTTATCATTAAAACAGGTTCTACACCAAGCTCTATGAGAAGGTTTTCTAAAGATTTTAAAAATCCCTTGAAGGTAGCGACAATAAGAAGTTTGGTTACTTCTTTCTCTTTTTTAAGAAGCTGTATCCGGATTTCTACATAATCTTTCGGAATAGGCATTATCTTTTGTATCTTCCACATTACAAACTCAATCGCTTCGTTTTCGTTTTTAGGATAGGTCTCAACTTCAAGATAATGATACCACGATAGGGCATGCGGTAAAATTACACATGACTCCTTAAGCTTACACAACGACTTATTTTTTAGCTCTTCTATAAGCCCCTTCAGAACATCATAGTTAAGCAAAACATCCTTTTCTGTCCTTTCATAGACCTTTTTTTCCTTTGACCTAACCTTGTGTAAATCACCGACAAAATATTGCCCTTTCCGTAACTCACCACAAAGATGGAGTAAATATTCGCTATCAAGTATTATTACACTTTTCATAATTTATTCCACAAAAGTTACTCTATTTATTTCCTTAAGGGTTGTAACACCCTCAAAAACCCTTTTTAATGCAGACTCCCTTAAAAAGACCGTTCCCAACTCCTTTGCCTTCTTTTTCAGGATTTGAATGGGAGCCTTCTCAATTATAAGTTCCTTTATATCATCGTTCAATACCAAAAGTTCTCCGATGGCAATTCTGCCTTTATAACCCGTATAGGAACATTCTGAACAACCTTCTCCTTCATAGAAAACATAATCTTTATATTTATCATCAATACCGGAGAGTCTCAAGAAATCTGGAACATAGTTAACAGCTCTCTTACAGTTTTGACAGAGTGCCCTTATGAGCCTCTGAGCAAGAACACAGTTCAAAGATGATACAAAATTGTATGGAGATATACCCATATTCAAAAACCTTGCTATTACATCAAATATGTTGTTTGCATGAACAGTTGTAAATACAAGATGTCCAGTAAGGGCGGATTGAATGGCTATCTGTGCAGTTTCCGGATCCCTAATCTCACCAACCATTATCTTATCCGGATCGTGTCTGAGAATAGACCTTAACCCTCTTGCAAAGGTTAACCCCTTTTTCTCATTGACGGGAATCTGAACAACCCCCTTTAGCTGATACTCAACGGGGTCTTCAATAGTTACTATCTTATCTTCTCCGGAGTTAATCTCACTTATTGCAGCATAGAGTGTAGTTGTTTTTCCGGAGCCGGTAGGGCCTGTAACAAGAACCATCCCATAGGGCTCTCTTATCTTTTTTCTGAATGCTTCCACCAAGTCATTATCAAAACCTAAATAATCAAGCCTTAAGTTCTTTAAATCAATCATTATACTTTCTTTATCAAGAACCCTGATTACCGCGTCTTCACCAAAAATTGTAGGCACTATAGAAACCCTGAAATCAACATATTTTCCCCTGATCTTGAGCTTAAACCTTCCGTCCTGAGGGATTCTTTGTTCAGCTATATCAAGATCTGACATTACCTTAATTCTCGAAATTATGTGGCTTTGATATTTCAAGTCAATGGGACCTAAAATTTTTTGAAGAATACCGTCAATCCTAAAACGAACATACACACCTTCCTGAGAAGATTCAATATGAATATCACTTGCCCGTTTCTGCAGTGCATCGTATATGGCAGTGTCAATAAGTTTAACAACAGGACTCGTATCCTCGGTGAGCTTTTCTAAGGATAGAACCTCCTCTCCCTGTTCCGTTTCCTTAATGAGTAAAACTCTGAAATCTTCTGTTACCTCTTCCAGAATCTTTGAGGCGCTTTCAAGCTTCGCCAATGCTTTTTCTATTCTGCTTTTTGGGGAGACGATAATCTCAATGGGCTTACCCAAAATAAGATACAGCTCGTCAATAGTTAAGACCCTGATGGGATCTGAAAAGGCAAAATAATACTTTCCTCCTTCTTCCCTGATAAATACAATCTGATATTTCCTCATTAACTCAACTGAAATTCCTGAAGGCAGTTTATCCGGCGGGATATACTGAGAGAGGTCATCGTACGGGAGTTTTAACTGTTCTGCCAGTGACTTATATAAATCATCTTCCGTTATATAGCCGAGATTAATAAGAACATTACCGACCTTTTCCCTGCTTTTTTTAGCCTCTTCAAGCCCCCTCTTTAACTGCTCCTCTGTAAGTAAACCTTTTTCTATGAGGATCTCACCGATCTTTTTTCGCAAATTATCCTCCTACCGCCCCTGCAAGACTGAAAATTGGTAAATACATAGCTATAACAATTATACCTACAACAAAACCCATAACAATCATCAGTGCAGGCTCCACAAGGGTTGTTACCATAGTTAAGGCATCTACTACAAGATTATCATAATATTCTGCAACTTCGTCAAGCATTTCCGAAAGCGAACCCGTCCCTTCTCCTGATTTTATAAGTCTGAGGGCTATGGATGGAAAAAGATCGGTTTCTTCAAGTGATAGTGAAAGAGAGTTACCTTCCTCTACAAGCTTCGTAGCCTTTTTCAATTTTTCAGAAAAACTGGCGTTTGTTGACACGTTAGAAGTAATCTTTAACGCGGTTACTAAAGGTATTCCGCCTTTGACTATTGCAGAAAGAGTTCTGGCAAAATTGGAAACAAGGTAGTTTTTATATATAGTCGAGATAAAGGGAATTTTCAGCTTAAAATCATCAATTAACAGCTTGCCCTTAAAAGTGTTCTTAATCCTGTTAACAAAGATAAATCCCAAAATTATCGCCAAAATAAGGAAAGGAAGCACTACCTTAAATATATCTGTCAGTTTTAATAGTATCACTGTAGCCATAGGCAGGTCTACATTTGCCTCCAAATAAATCTTGCTGAAATTTGGTATGACGTAGGTAAATAAAAATATTACTGCTGCGACAATTACCGATAATACCATGATAGGATACACAGAAGCAGAAACGATTTTTCTTCTCATCTCCTCCGTTTTTTTCATAAATATCTGATACTCTTTAAGTCTTTCAACAAGATTGCCACCCCTTTCTCCCGCCTTGACATTTGAAATATAAAGGAGTGGAAAATATTCAGGGAATTTTTCCATAGCCTCTGAGAGAGAATAACCCTGTGCGATATCCTTTCTTATACTCTCAATAACCCTGTAAATACCCTTTTTTTGAGGTAGCTTTTCAAGGATTATCTCCAGAGCTCTGACAAGTGGCTGACCCGCTTTTATTAATATATAGAGCTCTTGATTAAAAGTTAAAAAATCCCTCAGATTAAACCTTCTCTTGGCAATGGTTGAGACAGTATAAACTTCTGTAATATCGAGAAGAAGATAGCCATCTTTTGCAACAAGTTGCTTTATCTCATCAATAGAATCGGCAAAATATTTTAAATGTTGAACTTTACCTGATTCTTCTGCAACCTTGCAGTTATAATATGGCATAATTAATATTATGACAGGAAAAATAGATTTTGTTTACATCAAACTCAAAATTCTTTTTTAAAATCTCTTTTTTATTATTTATATAAGCCACCCATTCAATTCTAAAACTATTTATCTTTAAAAATAAAAGAGCAATGGAAATTTCCAATAATATCAGTTAATTTGTTATCATCCTATAACAAACTATTTTGCATAGCTTTTGGGATTATGCTCCACGTTGTGACATTTAAGGTAACAACTTCCTCTAAATATTCCTTCTGATTTAAACTCAAGCCTGTTTGTAGTTGTTTCTTTCGTTACATAATCAGGATTAAACTCTATCAAAAACTTATTTTTTTCTGAACCATGGGGGTTATGACAGGTACTGCAGGATGTGCCTTTCCAGTTTCTTGCCTTTAATCCTTCTATATGTTCACGATGAAAGGGAAAACTTTCATTATTCAGAATACTTTCCTTACGATGGCATTCATAGCATAAATCATACTCAGGTTTTAATGTTTCCTCTTTTTTTGTATAAGGAGAAACGAGAATATAATCATTGTTCGAGCCATGAACCCCTCTTGCTCTTCTGCTACCCTTTGTATCACTGCCGTGGCAATCGGAACATTTTATTATTGTTTCGTAGGTAAGTCCCTCTTTAAGGCTTGGAAGATAATTATTTTTTCCTTTTTCAACTACAGGATGATATGACGGATTATTCGGGTTAAACTCTCTGATCTTGTTTCTCTGATATACAGGCTTATTGGCATCGGCACCATGACATTTAAAACAGACCTCATATTCATAATAGGCTTTCTTTACAAACTTCCCATCAATTGTTACCCCGCTGACTCCCCAATGGGGGACCTCAGGCAATGAATCGTGGGGGCTATGACAGTCGAGACACTCACTATGTCTTGGCACATTAGGGTTAGTCACAGGAAAGACCTCACCATATTTATGTAATCCCCTTTTTTCAACAGGATGTTTATAAGGTTTGTCAAAATCACTTGCCACATCTTTCGATTGTTTAACATTAATTCTTATCTTTTCAAGCTTTTTTGACGCCTTAGTTTTAGGACCATGGCAGGTATAACACTGAACCTCCTCCTCACTTCCTGAGTATCTGATACCCGCGTGGCAGGACTTACAACCACCGGGGTTATTTTCTGATAAAAGATGGGTTGGCTTTTTTGCCTGAGCTAAAACATCAATCTCTTCTTTTGTAAGAGAAAAGGCGTTAAAAGCAAGACTAAAAAAAGTTATCAACATTAATAGGCATTTACTCATAAAAGCATCTTACCTGTTATGACAGTGATTGCAAAAACCATAATTACTTGCATTAAAATGAGCACAGGACCAGTTGGTAAAAGACATCCTTTCTCTCATAAAATTACCATACTGATTATTATGTGGTTCATGGCAGGTTGCGCACTGAACACCAGTTCCATCGGGATTATAACTGCCATTATAACCCGCATAGCCCGTTGGTCTTAACGGATAGATGGGCTCTCCAGCAACTCCACCGACACAATCAATATTTGTACTCCCCGCGGTTAACCCGTATTTACCGGTGCCACAGATATTGTTGGTACTGTTTCTCAGCCTCCATACATCTCCATCGGCTATCTTTTTTGCAATTAATGCATCAGTTACCGCAATGGAAACGGGGTGGGATGGATGATTTCCCGCAGGATCGTTAATATCTGTACCGAAATAAATTCCAACTGCAGTGGGAAGAATTTTCCCCTCCACATCAACATAATTTATACCAACAACCTGAATATTGCCTTTAATCATATCACCTACAGCGACAGTCCCGTCATGACAGGAAAGACAAAGCTTTGAGCCTTTGTCAGGCTGATTTCTGGGACTTCTTAACGTTGCAGAACTAAAGGTGTGGTAAACTGCGGTAGATAATTTGTGCCCCCAAAGGGGTGCTGTTATGGCACCGTGAGGTACATGACAAAACTTACATATCTGTGTTTCACTTACTGCCTTGACCTTAACTACTGGCCTGTTTGGAGAAGTAGTTGCCCAACTTGCCAGATTGTGTGGACTTTTGGCAATAGGAGCATTCTGAATATCCACCGCCTTTATAACAGTCGGGATAGCAAAAAGAAGAAAGAAAACTATAAATTTCAGTATCTTATTCAACTACCCTCTCCTAAATACCTAATAATCTGAAGCCTCTTATTTAAGCTATCTGTCACATAAATATAGTTTTTATTATCAATAAATATGCCAGAAGGCAAATTGAACTGTCCGGGGAAAATACCTTCTTCACCTAAAACAGCAAGAAGCTTTCCTTCCTTATCAAAAACCTGTATGGAATCCTGTAGGCTATCAACCACATAGATATTTCCATCTCTGTCAGAACAAACGCCCTTAGGCCTTTCCAGATTACCATCACCCTTTCCCATCTGGCCGATGGAACCCAAATATTTTCCGTTTAAATCAAAAAACTGAATCCTGAAGTTCATACTATCAGTCACATAGACCTCTTCTTTTTCATCATCTACAAAAATATGAGTTGGATAGTTAAACTCTATCTTTTCTTCTCCCCGCCCGCCGATTACCTTCACAGTCTCAAAATCTTTGTTAAAGATTCTCATGTTATGATTCAAGGTATCTACTACATAAAACCTTCTTTTCTTCTCAGAGTAAGAGATACCGCTGGGTCTCCAATTAGTCTCCTTTAATGTTTTGTTATCTACAGGATACCCGTTTTTGTCATAAATTACAATTCTCTTTTTTTCCGGATCGGTCACATAAATTCTTTCCTGTTCATCGACAACGACAGAGGTGGGGAAAAACAGCTTATCTCCATCTTTTGTATCCTGTAAAAACTCTACTATACCCTTTCTTATGTCAAAAACTACGACAGATAAAATCCCCTGATCAACCACATAAATCTTTTCATTTTTTGCGAAAACCGCATAAGGTTTTACAAAACCCATAAAGGGAGACTTTTCTTCACCTAACAGCCACTTAAAAAACTTATCTGTCCGGGTTTCTTCCTTCAGATTTTTTGTGAAATCATCTATGTTGTTTATAATTTTAACCAGTTCATATCTTGGCTTTGAAGGTGGAGCAGGCCATTTAAGACCAATCTCGGTTTTATAGAAGGCAGAGGGATTAGTAACAGCCACCTGATAGTTACAACCGGTAATCAAAAATAAAATCAAAAAAACTAAACGTCTGCTCATCTTCCGAATATTATAACACAATTTTTTATTGTTATTCTTAAAAAAATTAGCTTCAAACTAATTTCTGATACAAGAAAATTAAGAGTAATTCTTTAAATGGGCTTATTAATTATCTGAAAACTTCAACCTAAACCTATTAAATCATAAATTGTATGTGAAAAGTTTTTCAATATATTGAAAATACTAATTTTTTGAATTAATCTAATTTTCTGATTAAAATTTTAGTTAGGAGACATAAATGACGGAAAAAGACTCTTGTGGTGTTGGCTTTATCTCTAATCTGAAAAACATCAAATCCTATGACATCTTAGCTAAGGGTATCGAGGCAGTCAAAAATCTAACCCACCGAGGTGCGGTAGGTTCCGACGGAAAGACCGGAGATGGTTGCGGTATTCTTTTCGAGATACCAGATAAGTTTTTCAGAGACTATCTGAAAAATAAAGGGATAAACACCGATGAGTTTAAAAACCTGGCCATAGGGGTTATCTTTTCAAAAAAACCAATAGATATAAAAAACTTAGAAGATTTTTTCCGGTGTCTTGGCTTCCCGTCAATATATAAAAGAGACGTCCCAGTAAACCTATCAGCCCTCGGTGATATTTCAAAAACCACTCTTCCCTGCATAACTCAGATAATAATACTCCACAACTTCTCTAAAGATGAGGCTGAAAAGAGGTTATTTATCACTGAAAGGCTTATAGAAAAAACCCACCCCTATATCAATATTGTCTCGCTCTCATCCTACTCAATAGTTTATAAAGGAATGTTAATCGCCCCCTATTTAGACACCTTTTACCCCGATCTGAAAAATGAAGAGTTTGCCACATCATATTGTGTCTTTCATCAAAGGTATTCAACAAACACAATGCCTAAATGGGAGCTTGCCCAGCCTTTCGGGTTTATAGCCCACAATGGTGAGATAAATACGATAAAGGCAAACAGGTTTAAATTCAAAACACTGGAAGAAAAAATCTCTCTGAAAGATTTTGCTGATTACTACGAAAAAATTTGCCCCTTACTTTCCGATGAAGAAAGTGATTCTGCTTCCTTAGACAAAGTTTTCAGGCTTCTTGTTCTTAATGGTTACTCAACGGAGCTTGCAATAAACCTTCTTATCCCCCCTGCGTGGGAGAACCTGCCATTTGTTGACAGGAAACTACAGTCATTTTTCCAGTATAATGAGCTTATTTGTGAGCCCTGGGATGGACCTTCCGCAATTATATTCTGCGACGGGAAAACAATCGGCGCCCATTTGGACCGAAATGGTCTTCGTCCTTTAAGATACTCAATTTCAGAAGACGGAATAATAGTAGTGGGATCCGAATCCGGAATGGTTGAGTTTGATACAAAAATTATCAAGGAAGGCAAACTAAACTCGGGAGATACCCTTTCACTAAACATATCTAAAGGTGTAGTAAGAACAAGAATGGAGATATTAAGAGAGCTATCTTTAAAAAAGAACTTTGAAAAAAAATTAAGCAAATCCTTTAAAAAGGTTGATTATATAGAGGATTATTCTGAAGAATTAAATAATAACAACCTTCAGAGGCTTAAAACCGCTTTCGCTTACACCAAGGAGGAGATCGAAGAGATACTCCCCTTTGCAGGTGAGAAAGGTATGGAGTTTACCTACTCTATGGGAGATGATACACCTCTTCCACCTTTAGCTAAAAACCCACCCCTTTTATTCAGATATTTTAAACAAAAATTTGCTCAGGTAACCAACCCACCCATTGATCCTATAAGGGAGAAACAGGTTATGTCTCTGACAGTTTTTCTCGGAGAAAGGGGTAATTTGCTCAATTATGAAGAACCCTCTCATACAGAAAAGTTAGCCCTTAAGACACCCATACTTTCAAAAGGAGAGCTAAATAGTATAAAAAGTCATTTCCAAAAAAGATATTGCGAGGTTTCTACAATTTTTTCAGAAGACAGAGATATCAAAACTGCTATCAAAGAGTTTTGTAAAAAAGTAGAAACTGCACTTATGGAAAACAAAACGATAATCGTTCTTACAGATAAAGATTTGAGCTCAGGACATTATTATATACCATCCCTCCTTGCCCTTTCTGTAGCTGTAAATTTAGCAAGAAATCTTAAACTAAGCCACAAAACGAACTTTATTATTCAATCAGGAGAGGTAAGAGATTCCCATCATATAAGCTCTCTTTTAGCCTTTGGAGCATCGGCAGTTTACCCTTACCTTGCATATGAAATAGTGAGAGAAAAAGGGAAGAATCCCCAGTTGCTCAGGATAGCTTACAACTATGGCTTGCAAAAGATTATCTCTAAGATGGGCATTTCCTGTGTAAACTCCTATATTGGTAGCAAGCTCTTTGATATTATCTGTCTGGATAAAAATCTTGTTGAGGAGTTCTTCCCCGATACAGATTACTCCTTAAATGGGTCGGATCTTGAAGATATCTTTAAAAACCATAAGTTTTATGTTGACAGGGCCTTTAAAGAGGAAAAAGATGTTATCACCGGTGGAGATTTAAGATTTATAAGAGATGGCGAGTGGCATGGATGGTCACCTATGGTGGTATCATCACTTAACAAGTTTCTCAAATCAAAAAATTACGATGACTATATTGAATACACAAAATCTGCAAACATCTACCCTACCTATATAAGGGATTTACTGGATTTTGAAAGAGGTAACAAAGTATCAATTGAAGAGGTAGAGTCTGAAGAAAATATTTTAAAAAGATTCGCCACGGGAGGTATGTCTATAGGTGCGTTATCACCGGAAGCTCATAGCACCATTGTCAGTTCAGCAAACATACTTGGTATGAAATGTAATAGTGGTGAAGGTGGAGAAGATACTGAAAAATACTGGACAAAATCAGGAACCTCCATAAAACAGGTAGCGTCAGGCAGGTTTGGGGTAACACCGGACTACCTTGCTTCCGCAGAAGAGATAGAGATTAAGATTGCCCAGGGGGCAAAGCCCGGTGAAGGCGGACAGCTCCCGGGATCTAAGGTAAGTGCCTATATAGCTAAACTTAGACACTCCCAAGAAGGTATAACCTTAATATCACCACCACCACATCACGACATATACTCCATAGAAGATCTTGCCCAGTTAATAAATGATCTTAAAAATATAAATCCAAAGGCGAGAATAGGAGTGAAGCTGGTATCTGAAAGGGGAATAGGTCAGATAGCCTGTGGTGTAGCAAAAGCCAATGCAGACTTTATTCAGATCAGCTCTGTTGATGGTGGAACAGGGGCATCTCCTTATGTTTCAATCAAGAACGCAGGAAGCTACTGGGAGTTGGGCTTATCGGAGGTTCACCTAAGCCTGATTGAGAACGGCTTAAGAGATAAGGTTACTCTAAGAGTTGATGGTGGATTAAAAACCGGCAGGGATATAATAATATCTGCCCTTCTCGGAGCAGACGAGTTTGCCTTTGGAACACTTTCAATGCTTGCTGTTGGTTGTATTATGGACAGAAAATGTCATTTAAACAGCTGTAGTGTCGGTGTTGCTACTCAGGAGGAACATTTAAGAAAACGTTTCAGAGGAAATGTTGACAATTTCTGCCTTTTCTTTAAAACACTTGCAGGAGAGGTCAGAGAATTACTGTCACAAATGGGCTTCAGAAAGCTTGAAGATATAATCGGGAGAGCCTATCTTTTAAAGAAGAAAAACTGGGAGAGTTATCCGCTCACAAAAAAGATTAATCCTGAAGAGATTATTAGAAAATATAATAAAACTACCGCTATCTTTTGTAAAACCTATAGAACCGAGCCCTCAGGAAATGATCTAAACATCAAAATTGCCAATGAGTTGGAGAATTTTATAAAAGAAAAAAAAGAGGTAGTAAAAATTTATAAAATAAAAAATACAGACAGAAGTGTCCCTGTAAGGGCAAGCTACCTAATATCTCACTATCACAAAGGTAACTTTACTAAAGATGACATAATAAAAATAAGATTTGAAGGGACTTCAGGGCAAAGCTTCGGAGCATTCTGTCAGAAGGGACTTTATCTTGAACTAATCGGAGTTGCCAATGACTATGTCGGTAAAGGTATGTCAGGGGGAAAGATTGTCATCAGATCAGGTCAGCTGGAAGAGACAAACAAGAACTATTTGGCAGGCAACACACTTCTATATGGTGCTACCGGCGGTGAGTTATATATAGCGGGCAGAGTCGGAGAGAGGTTTGCTGTCAGAAATAGTGGTGCCATCGCTGTAGTTGAAGGAGCGGGGCATCATCTCTGTGAATATATGACTGGCGGAACTATCTGCGTGATTGGTGGCGTTGGACTTAACGTAGGTGCAGGAATGACCGGAGGCACAATATACATCTACGATGAACCATCTAATCTGGACAAAAGGATAAACAAAGATTATGTAAAAATGGATACACTTACGGAAAACGATGAAATGACAATAATTGATTTCTTAACAAGACACTACTTCTATACCCACAGCAAACGGGCTCTCGATCTTTTAGAAAACTGGCATAAATCAAAAGAGATATTTAAAAAAGTAATCCCTCTTAAATAATAAAGGGGAGATAACTCCCCTTTTATTTATTCCCAGGAATACCTGACAACCGGTAAGTTTGGATCTTTACTCCACTCCTGCATAGAGCCTTCATAGACCTTAACATTCTCATAGCCAAGTACCTCGCTTAAAACAAACCACCATCCCGTGGAAACCTTTCCGGTATCACAATAAGAGATAATCTCTTTTTTCTTATCCTTTCCAACAACCCCTTCTGCTATTGCCTGCATCTCTTCTGCCGATCTGTAAACATTGTCTTTTCCGTAAAGCCAGCTCGTCGGCAGGTTTTTGGCACCCTTTATATGTCCTGCCTTTTCAACAAAATCAAGCTTAGTCACTCCGTAAAAGGCGTCTGACCCTCTATCATCAATGATAATAGCCTTGCCCAGCTGTTTTGCAACATAATCCTTTCCTACCAAAACACCTTTATTCCAGTTAGGCTTGAAATTACCTGCCTTAGGCTTGACTATCTCCGTTGATGTTGCTCTTTGTTCCTTCAACCATTTGTTAATCCCGCCGTCAAGAACCGCAGAATTGTTAAAACCTGCATACTTTAATGTCAGAACAACCCTTGTCATATTAACCACATCACTTACACTATCTGCAGGACCAGCAATAACTACAATGGAGTCATTAGATATACCTGCACCATTTATGATATCTACAAGATCATCATCTTCTGGTAACTCATTTTTTAACCCCTTCTTATCCACTGCCCATACTCCGTAGAATACATTTACAGCACCGGGTATATGTCCGTTTTTATAATCCTCTGCCTTCCTGATATCAATAACAACAAGTTTTGGATTACTTAAATTCTTCTCAAGCCAATCAGTCGAAACAATAGGTGCTATCTCCTTCGCTAAACTAACAGATATAAACATCAAACCCATAATTAAAGCCAGGAATAAAACCCTTACCTTTCTCATAAACCCCCCTTATTTTTTTATTTCTTTTGGCTTATAAATAAGTTTTTCATTGAACTTAGAGCCATTCTTAATGAGAGTATCTTTACTTAAGAAATATTTTTTCTCAACATGGCAGGCATCACAGGACCTTGTTCTGTCGGTTCTCTTTTTAATATTGTGAACAGCGGAATCCCAATAGTTTGGAAGGCTGTCAAAACTCTCCATCTTCAGCCCAGCCTTTTTAAAGGTATCCCTGATTGTTGGAACAACCCTGAGAGTAGTAACGGTCTTTAAATCCCTCGGACTAAGTCCTAAAATAAAGTCCGCCTTGGAAAAAGAACCCTCACCATAGTGACAGTCATGACAATTTCTGTAATCCCCACCGGAATGGCAACTATAGCAACTTAATTTATCCTTATGAATATCGTGGGCATTTTTTGCCTTTTCTGACTTTTCCTTTTTGTAGGGATGGCACCCTATACAACTTGGTTTATTCTTAACATCCTTGCGGGATTTATAAGCCTTGCCATCACCGTGCATCTCATCAACATTATGGCAGTTCATACACATCATTCCTTTTGTATAATGAACATCCGGGTTGCTACCAAAATCACCTGTAAATTCAGGATAGACCCTCCCGCCATGACAGAAATAGCAGGTCTTGGACTCATCCTTACGTATAAACTTATGCCCCTTAATCAACCCTAAATTTACCCCTCCGATCACCGCTGACTTAACATGACAATCACCACAGGCAGAATGACAGCTTCTGCAGGATTTTTCAAAAACCTTTTCATTAAATACCCTAAACTCGTCCTTAGAGAATCTATCTTTAACACCCTGTCTCTGCCCTTCTGTAGTATAGTGCAGTGAGCTTTTATACTTTTTTGCAATCTCCTGATGACACTTACCACATAAATCAGGGTTCTGTGAGGGCCTTTTATTAAGCCCCCTATGGGCAGACTCTTTATTTTCCCCTTTCTCATCACCACTATGACAAAAGCTACAGCCCTCAGCAAAATGTGGATCCTCTTTTATGATAGTTTTATCAACAAGATAGGCTTTATATAATTCTTCCGCCTTAACTGACGGAACCGCTCCCGCTCAACCCTCTCCCTCAGCAGGTGGCTGTTCCTTGGGGATGAACAATGATTTTAGCTTATTCTCATCGGTGTGACAGGAAACACAACTATTCTCTGCCATACTATCAATAATATAGCCATGCAAAAAAACAAAACAAACAGACAAAATTAAAAATATTTTAACTTTCACTTAGTGAAAAATTTAACCGATTTTTTTTGAAATGTCAAGTAAAGGTAAGTTTAAATGCCCAAATAGGTATAGACATATTAACCAGTTAAAAGATAAAAGAGTAGAAGAGGTAATTTTATATGAAGAGTTTCATA
>JAOAGA010000026.1:0-13915 GCA_026415985.1 Pseudomonadota bacterium
AGACAGTCTGTAATCCCTGAAGTTTATATCGTCATAAAACTTTAGAACATCAAATACATTTTTCCATGGAAATACGTTTGTTCTTGGATCGGTTAAGCCGATCTTTTTGCTGAAATCGTCTTTCTCAAAGCCGGGATTACAGGCATATTCTACATGACACTGAGCACATTGCAGAACAGAATCTTTTTTCTTAAGTAAGCCTATTTTTCTGTATCCCCTGAACTCAACCACATTCAAGGCATTTTTATCATTATTTTTACTATAGGGTCTGTCACCCTCTTTCTGAACCACTTCTATTAGCGCATCTCTTATAATCCTGTGTTTTGCCGAGTGGGGATCATGACATTCAATACATCCTGCAGGGTTCTGAACATCTTTTATTACCTGCATTACATCTGAGGTTCTGTCCCATTTTGCCTTAGGATTTTTCTCACCTAAATAGGCCCATTTTAATACCATATCGGAGGTTTTACAGGTCATACAGGTTGGGTTTGCCGCCCGTGCCGTCTCAGGAAGGGTTTTCCCCGTATCAATAAGAATATCCCAGGCCTTTCCGTATTTTGTAATATCACTCCAGTTCTTATACTGAAATCTTCCACCATAGGCTCTGTCAACTGTAATGTGATCTATTAACATATATGGATGACTTCTTGGTTCTGCATGTTCTCTTGTAAAACCATGTCCTGAAAGAAGTTTATCAAGTAAGGGTGCTCTGCCATCGGGTGTTGCCTTTTCTTTCTTTGCTCTTTTATGATAGTTTACCCCGAAAAATGAATCGTACTGATCTTTGTGACATTTACCACAGGCTTCCAAATCTAAGTTTGTAACTGGCTTAGTATCGGGATTACCCAAATGCTCCTTAATACCACTATGACATAATCCACAGTCTAATTTTGAATGCTTTGACCCCTCCTTTAATGATTTAATCTCATTATGACACTGATAACATTGCTTCCCATCAATCTTTTCATTTGCAACCTCTTTCTTTGCCCCTATTGAATATCCAGACAAACTAAAGAAGAATAACAACAATAAAATAAAATATTTCTTCATCTTAACCCCCCTTTTTTGTTTCTTAATAAAATTATTAGCAGGTTTTAAGAAATCTGCAAGGTTAATGGATGTAAAAATTTGTAAAAGTTTGTAAATAAAGGGTGTCTTAAAAAACTTCTTAGAAATTTTTCTTCTTAAGAAATCTTTAACTTATAGCCCTTCTGGGGGACAGTAACTAAAAACTCAGGGTCTTCAGGGTTGTCTTCAATCTTTTCTCTTATATGACTTATGTGGACATCTATGGTTCTGCTCCATTGGTAAAGTTCCTTTTCTTTCCATAGAGCATTTTTTATCTCATTTCTCGTAACAACTTCGTTTGCCCTTCTTAAAAGATATTTAAAGAGCTCAAACTCTGTATATGTAAAAAAAACTTCTTTGTCTTTAAGCTTAACTTTTCTTTTTTCTTCATCAACAAAAATATCTTTAGGAGTAATAATATTATTTTTTTCTACATCTTCATCATATCTTCTCATGACCGCTTTTATTCTCGCAAGAAGCTCGGAAGTGTCAAAGGGTTTAACAACATAATCATCTGCTCCTAACTCTAAACCTAATATTTTGTCTGAAGTTCTGTCTTTTGCGGTGAGCATGATTACAGGAACCTTACTTTCCTTTCTGATTACCTGTATTATCTGAAAACCATCTACATCAGGAAGCATAACATCAAGTAAAACCAAAGCAAGAAGATCTTTATTCTCACGAAAAATATCGATACCCTTTAAACCACTCTCGGCGGTTAATACTTCATAACCCTGAATTTTTAAAACCGCTGACAGAACCTCTCTGATGTCTTCTTCATCATCAATTATCAGTATTGTTTTTCCCATTTTCTACCTCAATCAGTGGAAGTTTTACAAAAAATGTTGTGCCTTTATTAATTTCAGTTTCAAACCATATCTCTCCGTTATGCATCTCTGTCACATATTTAGCAATATAAAGCCCCAAACCTGTACCTTTTTCTCTGTTTTCTCTATCTCTGTGATAGAACTTATCAAAAACCTTTGTTTTATCTTCTTCTCTTATGCCAACACCCTCATCCCTCACCTTTATTAATGCAAAATTTTCTATTCTTTCAATATCTATAATAACTTCTCCCTCTGGCTTATTAAATTTTATTGCATTATGGATTAGATTTTCAAAAAGATAGTATAGCATCTCGTAACAGCCATATACCCAAAGGTCTACCGGACAATGTATTTTTATTTTATAGCCACCAAAACTCTGAATAATCTCTTCAATTAGCACTTTCAAACTAATTTTCTCATTAAGATTATCAGTAATCCCCATATCTAACTGAGCTGATTTCAGGATCTGATTAACAGCCCTTTTCAATGAAGAAACATTTCTTTTAAGAAGGTTTAAATATTTTTCCTCCTCAGAGCAACTTCCTTTCATAAGGAGATAATCAATACTTGTTGCTATCACCGTTAAAGGAGTTTTTAATTTATGACCGATTTGTAAAAGAAAATCAGATTTTTTTTCATTTAGGCTTCTTAATTCTCTCGTTGCCTTTTCTATCTCTTCTTCCAAAATTTCCTTAATCTTTTTATCCTTTATTTTTGAATCTCTCAGGTTTTCAAAAAGAACAAGAAGTTCTGCCACATTAAATTCACTATCTTCAAGATTTTCATTACCCATAGCGTACTTGGCAAGTTTATTTATAGGATCTACAATAAACTTGCCGAGAAAAGACCAGAAGCCTAAAAATATTACTATATGAAAAAAGGTAAGTATGAGAAAAAAAAGAAACTTTGTATTTTTAAGCTTTAATAAAAGCTCATCGGAAGGAAGGAATATGCTCAACGCACCCCTGACATCACCGACATTATAGTTTTTGTGACATTTAAGGCAGGAATCTTCCACATAGAGTGGTATGATATATCTGAATGTTTTTCCAACCAAAGATGTCTTCTCGCTGATCTTTTTACTGTCAAAATCCAAGAGTGCTGATCTTTCAAACTCATCGGGGCTGTTTTTAGGATTAACTGCTTTCAGGCTTACAACCCTGAAATGAAAACCTTTCTCTTTCTCAGCCAATTTTGCTATCTCTCTTGTTACAAAGGCTGGATTCATTTTTACAAAGATTCTCCCCTTTTCATCAACAACATAGGGTTCTTCTAAAAATGGGTTGGGTTCAATATCCTTGTCTTTTTTTACTAAAACAGCACCATGCAGAGCTACCCATTTTCTTGTAATAAGTATTTGCTGGGCAAGAATCTTTGCAGTTGATTGTAACTCATTCAATATTATTTTTTCATATCTTTCTGTTATAAAAAAATAGGAAAGCAGGTAAGAAAAAATAAAGATTAACAATAAAAAAGAAGTAATATAAAATTTAAGGTTTTTTTTCATTGTTTAAATTTATAATTTAGACAGATATAACTAAAGAAAAACTCTAACCTGAATGATTAACCCTAAGTTTTGATATTCCTGAGAAAATCCCCGATAGCCTTGTCTGTCTTTCTTATATGGTTTATTAACCATTTTATTAATAAGTCGTTGAGTTTAAAGGTAGCCAGAAGCATCTCATTTTTGCTTAGATGATCTTCCTTAATTTTATTAAAGGTTTCAAGAAAATATTTATGTTCTTTTCTATGGGTCTCAATATCAGGATAATTATATACCTGCATATACTGCTCTTCTGTTGAGAAATGAAAAACTACATATTTTTCTAAAAATTTAACTATATCATTTATAGCGGTTCCCCCTTTTCCCTCCTTACAGGCATCAAAGAGCTCATTAATCTTGTTTATTAACTCTTTGTGTTGTTCATCAATCTTCTGAACATTTACAGATAAATCATCATTCCAGCTAATTGACATAAAAAACTCCTCATAATCTTTTTAATAGCTACTTTGGTTGGTAATCTTATCCAGTTTTTTTTGTAAAATATCTATGTTAACATCTAATATCTTATCATCTGGTTTAATTTTCTTGGCTTCAAGCCACAGTTCCAATGCCTCTTTGTAATGCCCTGTCCTGTAAAGTTCGAAGCCCTCCTCAAGTAAAACATTAAAATCTTTACCATCCTTTTTGTTTTCACTTATCTTGGCTGTAATCTTTTCCTTAATTTTATTTTCAAGACTTCTGTGAAGCTCCTCTATATCTTTTATCACCTTGGCATCTTCCAACCCGTCTTCTATCTTTTTAGTAAGCTTATCTATAATCTTTCCACCCAGATCAGCAATTGACTGAATGTGTAAATAGGGATAGTTTGCTACTTCAGTTTGAATTGTTATTACTTTATCTTTGATATTTATCTTCGATAAAAGCCCTTTCATCTTAACTGAACTGGAAATACTTTTTTTATAAAGTTTATCACTCCCTACGGGGCTTTGAGAAAAAATTATCTTTCCTGCAGAGTTTAATATCTTGGCATTTAGCTCTTCGCTTAGTTTGCCTTCGGAAATCTGATATGTTTCATACATATCATTGTTTACCAGAGTTAACTGGGTATTGTAAAACTCATTTGAAAGTATCTTTAATATTTTTTCCCTATCGGAATTTGCTAAATCAATACTTATTTTAGATTTTCTCTTTTGCTTGACATACTCAATTGCCTTTTCAATCTTAACGGACAAAACCTTTTCAGAAACTGGCTTTATAAGATAATCATAAGCATAATCTGCAAGTAAACTGCTTATTTTTTCTGGATCATCTACAGATGAGAGAAATATAATGACTGTATCTCTGTAACTGTATAACTCCCTGTAATTCTTTGCAAACTCAATCCCATCAATCTCTGGCATCATGACGTCACAGATTATTACCTCTGGCTCTTCACTATCTAACTCAATAAGAGCTGTCTTTGCACTGGAAAAACATTTTACCCTATAACTATCTTTTAAAAGGGATTCCAAAAAAAATAGGACGTCTTCTGAATCATCTATACAGTAAACTAATTCCTTAACTTCCAATCTCTTTCTCCAGCATCTTTGTTGATATAATTATTTCCTCTTTCTCAAGAACAGATTGTGGCATGATATAAATCACAGTATAATTGCTTCCTTTTACCTCAAACTGCTTCACCACTAACTTATCAAAGCTATTTATCTCAAAGGTTATATAATCAAGGGAGTAATTTGGAAACAGTCTGTTAAATTTATCTCTCATCTCAATTATGATAGAAGAAACGGCGCTTAATAACTCAGGGTCATTGACATTGTGGTAAGCGAGAGGTAATCCCGCCGAATCAGTAATGAGCCCAAGTTTAAAACCAGCTCTCAGGCATGTCTTTTTCAAAATCTCCGTTAATCTGTCCTCTTTATAGGTTAAACCGGTTAAATCGATTGATTTCTCTTCTTTGACAATGTAAACTTGTTCTGGCTTAACCTGCTCGGTTTCCGCCTCCTCTATGAGAACTTCCGCAGAAACAGCTCTCTGTCTCGGACTCTTTATAAATTTCTCGAAATATTTTTTTGCTTCATTAATCTCAAAATAGTTCAGCATAGTCTTTATCTACCTCTTCATTTTTTTCTCTCTCAAGAAGCTCCAAGGCTAACTCGAAATAATCCCTTTTTGCATCGAAGTTTCTGCTCAAAAGAAATTGCGGAACTCCTTTAATATTTGAAGTCTCAAAATCTTCTGAATAGGCTATCATCTTTTTAAAAATCAGCTCTTCGGGGATTATCTTTTTTAACTCCTGAAGCATATTCTTTTCCTGCTCGGTGCCTCTGTACATAGTAATCAGAATACCGTCCAAGGCAAGTCCGCTGTTCTTTTCTGCCCTTATCTTATCCATAACCTTGAAAACAAGAGGAAAAGATTTAATAGATAAGATTTTTAAAGTAGTTGGTATTATAACGGAATCAGAGACACTCATATAGGTATATAATAATGAGTTCATTGAGTAGGATGAATCAATTATAATATAATCAAAAAATTCCTTTAGTTTATTTATAACAATTTTAATCAGCTCAAGTTGCTTCTCGTCTTCAAAACACTCAAAATCATCACTTTCAAGATTACCAATGCCCAAAACACCAAAATTTTTATTCTTTGCATATAGAATTACCTCATTAAGTTTCGCCTCTTTCTTAATAACATTGATTAATCCTCTAAGGGTCTTATCTCTGAGATTCACTGACATTGATATTCCACCCTGAGGATCTCCGTCAAAAACAAGAACCCTTTTACCGATAATACTTAGACAATAACCTAAGTTTAAAACAGTTGTTGTCTTTCCAACACCACCTTTTGCGCTTGTAACTAATATTGTCTTCACTTTTCCTCACCTTTTATTTTTATTCTCTTGTTCTCAAACAAATTTTTCAAAATCCAGATACCTTCTTTTAAATCCAACGGATAGAGAGATAACAGTTCTAAGATGTTTACCTCTTCTTTTGTTAAGTTAAATTTTGAGCTTAAAGACTTATCCATTATGATTATAACTGAGTTTTCTTCAAACTCCGGCTGTATATCTCTCTTGAGCTCGTCAATATAAGAAAGACAATCCAAAAGCACATCTGAAATCCTAAACCCCTTAACATCTTTCACTGCAAAATCAAAATCTACCTCAAACTTCCCATAGTTAAACAACAAAATACGTCTGAGGGCATCCAAACCAAGAAAATTTTTATATCTGATATCGGCGAAGCTACCATTTGCTATATCAATCTCACCATCAATATCTAATAACCTAACCTTACCTTTTTTCTTATTGATATCAAAAAACTGTAAAAGGTCAACAAGAGTAAATCTGGCAAGATCCCCTTTTAGTAAATCGTCTTCTTTTATTTCCTTTGCCCCGGTGTTCTTTTCATATCTTCTCAAAACTGCCCTGACCCTTGCCAAAACCTCAGCCTTCTGAAAAGGCTTGGTTATGTAATCATCAGCACCCTCTTCCAAACCCTTTATCTTGTAATTTATATGATCGTGGGAAGTAAGTAAAATGACACCCGTATTATTGAAAAGAACATTATTTCTGATTTTTTTCAAGACGTCAAAACCATTCATCTCTGGCATATTCAAGTCTAACAATATAACATCCGGATTGATTGAAGAAAGGTCATTTAATGCCTCCACCGGATTTTGATTGTAGCTTACCTCAAAATCAGATAGCTTAAGATAGTCGGAGAGAATCTCAATAACGGACACATCATCGTCTATTATGTGTATTTTTTTTGTCTGCTCCTTCATAATTTTTCCAAACCGAGTCCCTGAATTTCATCTTCTTTTATGATAATATTTGCAAAATCATATCTTTTGCCTTCAGAAGATATGAGCACAATCTTAAGTTTATCATCATTCAGATTTTTTAAAAAGTCCTCTATCTCTTTATCAAGGTATTGGCCATAAACAAATATATAATCCGGCTTTTCCAAACCATAGATTCTTTTCAACTCATAGAGGTTTTTAGTTATGTAAACATTGATACCGAATGATTTCAGCCTTTCCTGAAGAGTGTTTATAATACTGTTAGAGGGGTCAAAAATTACAGCTGATAAAGCATTGGGAACTCTGTTGGCATCCTTATATATTATTAATGAAAAGACATTTCCGCGTCTGTCATCTCTTTCTTTAATCTCAAGTTTCCATTTATGAAGAGAGATATATTTCTGAGTAATATATAACCCAAGACCAAAACTGTTTTTTGTTTTAAAGTCAGAGTAAAAGGGTTCAAAAATTTTTTCCCGATCTTGTTTGCTAATGACATTGCCTTCATCTTTAAAATTTATAAAAATAACATCATCAGAATTGATATATTCTACGGAAACTGTCCCACCTTCAGGAGTATGTTTTATCGAGTTTTCAAGAATATTATTTATAATCTCTTCAGTTTTTATAACATCACAACCAATAGGCTCATCCTCTCCAAAGGTAATAAATTTTATCTTTACATTTTTTTTAATAGCCATTGCTTCAAAGCACCTGATACTGTCTGATAGAAGATAATAGATATGACATCTGGAAATCTTTAAAATATCTAAATTTTGCTCCACCTTAGCCAGAGTTATTGTTTCTTTAATAAAGTTACTCATAGAAAAGGCAATCTGCAATGATCTTTCCAGATAGTCTTTATAGTTCTCCCTGTTTTTGGCAAGCTCAAGATAATTTATAATCGAGTTTAAAGGGCCTTTCAGATCATGAGAGATTATGCTTAACATATTGTAAAATTGCCTATAAAGATTTTTTAGTTCATCTTCTCTTGTTTCTGCTTTAGTTTCTGAATACTTTAACCTTGAGAGATTCATATGGGTTGCTACAAAACCCGCTATCTTCCCCCTGAAATCAAAAACGGTGGTTATAAATGCAAAAACGGTCACTTCTCTGCCATCTTTTCTTCTGTTTATTACCTCACCGGAATAGTTCCCTATATTCTTATCAAGGATAGAGTTCCATATCTTTTTATAAACATCCGGTGACTGTCTGAAAGACTTAAGAATTCTTGGGTTTGTGCCTACGACCTCTTCGAGACTATAGCCATAGAAATCAAGAAAAGACCTGTTGGCATCCAAAATATTACCATCTATATCGGTGTAAAACATTGGAAGAATATTATTGATAAAGTTTTGATACAGAAATAATAGTTTGTTCCAGACACTTATTCTTTCTGTAAGATCTTTAAAAAAACATCTAAGATACCTACCATCTTTGACAAATAATGACTCGAGGGTTGAACCGTTATTAGTTGTCAGATAGGCCCTGTCAAACTCCTTTCCTTCAAGACCATATATAACATCCATCAAAATTTTTTTTGAGTTATCCTCAAAACATGATAATAAATCACATTGGGGTATAAAAAATGCGCATTTATCCTCACAAACGTTTATTATTTCCAGTTTATCATTTACTATAATCATCTGCCATTTTTCCATCTCCATAACTATAGAAGACATCAGTTCTTTATTCATATTGAACCTCACAGTAATACTCACGGGATATCTTATTAATCAACTCTCTTAGATCCTGTTTAATTTTTGATATCTTATCAACAAGTCCCCTGTCAAGTTTACCATTATTGGCGGAATCCATAAGTATTTCGATGGTCTCTTCGAGAGACAGTGCGGATCTGTAGGGCCTCTTTTCCAAAAAGCTTGCCAGTATATCGCAAATCATGAGTATTTTTGAAGAAATTGATATCTCATCTCCTTTCAATGACCGGGGATAACCACTGCCATCTATCCTCTCATGATGATTTGAGGCTATATCGGCAATCTCCTGAAAGTCTGAAATATTATTTAGTATTTTGCGGGTAAAGAAAGGATGAAGTGAGATTATCTCCCGCTCCTCTTTGTCAAGGGGCCCCCGCTTCTCAAGTATTTCCACAGGAACAAAAATTTTTCCCAGATCGTGTAAATAACCACTAATATATAAAAGATTTTTTTCATGCTCAGAGAGCCCTAAATAATCACCTATCAAATAGGCTACCTTGGCAACAAAGACTGAATGACATTTTGTAAAACTCGAATGAGAATCAATTATCTCACCGAAGAACGGAACGGTTTCTTTCAGCTCAACCTCATCTAAGTATATGGGGTTAATGAAAAAGGTCCTGACAAGTGTTTTGAAATCCAAATCTCTTATAAAGAAAAGATTAAGCCAAAACTCTTCATAGTTTTGTATCTTGTCAAGAAAAAGATCAGCAAGTTCAGGAGAAAAGTTTGTTCCCCTGTTGTTTTTAATTAAATCAATAACAGCCTTTTTCCCTTCCTTTATATCATAATAGTTACTGCAGTTTATGACAAAGTTTACCGATATCCTGTCGGATAAATTGATAATATGAGATATAACAGGAACTTCTCTATCTAAAGATTTTGCGTTACTCCAGCTTAAGTGGTGAAAATTGATGGACTCTGCCAGATGGGATAGATATTTATATTTTTGAACAATTTTAGCTCCTGCCTGTTCATGGTCATAATATTTTTTAGGTATGGTTTCCAGAAAAGAGGTTACTTCTTTCTGCTTTAGCCTGACAACACCAATGTCATGCAAAAGTGCTGAAAGTAATACGTCCTCTGCCTTCAAACCATTGTTTTCCCATTTACTAAATATTGTAAGAGCGGTATAGGCAACCATCCTGCTGTGGAAATCAAACTTCGGATTTATGCCATCAACCGCCCGGGTAATACTGAAAACAATCTCATTTAAGTTATACATAGTTTAAATTGCAAATGAGTATCCATGACCAATCAGATCTACACCACATTCCAAATTATACAACCAATCGTAAAACTTGTTAACATTTTCTTTGCCCTTAATAATAGCTCCGTGTTGAGGAGCGATGGTTTCAATATCCAAACTTTTAACCAAATCAACCCAGATTTTTAAAACCCTGTTTGACGCTATATAACGTTTGTGAAAACCTTCCATATACTTAACATGCTCTTCAAAATTATCCACGAAAATTTTTTCGGGACCCAAGGATGCCCCTAAGTCGCCCGAATATAAAATTTTTGAAACGGGATCATAGACCTGAAAGTTTCCGGGGGAATGTAAGAAATGAGCAGGGATAAACTTTATCTCAACGCCACCTAAACTGACTGACCCTCCGCTATCGGGAATAGGAACAAGTCTGTCAACAAGATAGTCGTCTACTCCAAAATGTGGGATAAACCTTGTCCACAGGCCTGTAATATAAGCCTTTGCATCTGTTACCATTAGCCAGCCATTGGCAGCAGCGACAATATCCGGATCCTGATGTGAGAAAAATATATACTTAATCTTTCCTGTAGATATGATTTTTCCTATCTCTGACAAAAGTTTAGGATAAACCTTATGTCCGCCGGGGTCAAGTATCATAGCCTCATCCTGATGGACTATTATGTGCTGGTTTGCCTGAACCATAGCCCCTGAGGTAAGCTCATTATACAAAATATTCTTGTGTTCACTATTTTCAAACAAAGATAACATAGGCTTCTCCTTTTTAACCGAGGATTTTCTTTACTTCTTCTGCGGTTCTCTGCATATCAAGAAAAAGCAGACCCAGCTTTGCCTCTTTCCTTGCCAGGGCAACTAATACCGCATGTGCACCCGCATGCATAAGCACTATAAAACCAAACTCACCTTTAACAAAAATCTGCTCCAACTTCCCTCTTTTCAGCTCAAGTCCTATCCTGTCTCCGATTGATAGCATTGCGGAACTCATCGCAGCAACCCTTCCTTCTTCAATCCCCTGCTGAAGGGCACTTGCAATAATAAGCCCATCTTCAGAAACTATTGCTGAACCTTCAATATCACCGGAACTTGAAAGTAACCCTTGCAGAGCCTTGTTTAACTCGTCTATTCTTGCCATTTTCTCTCCTCCTTTTTTTTTCTATTTATAAAGATATCTTAGGTCCTATTTTCTGTCAAGTTACCACCAAGTAAAAAGTTCAGGATATTAATAAGCCTACTCAAAAAAATTTGACAATTAAATTTTTAATGGCATAATTTTAAATAAAAACAACGGAGGCGAAAAAATGAAAGGAGATGCAAAAATTATAAAAACACTTAACTCACTATTATCAGATGAGCTTACCGCAATTAGTCAGTATATGGTTCATGCAGAGATGTGTGCCAACTGGGGTTACAAAAAATTACATGAACATTTTGAAAAAAGGGCATTTACAGAAATGAAGCATGCAGAAAAACTTATTGAAAGAATACTATTCCTTGAAGGCAAACCAATCGTATCAAATTTGAAAGAGATGCATATCGGTAGTGAGGTTCAAAAACAGTTAAACAGCGATTACTCATTGGAACTTTCTGCTGTTAACGCATACAACGACGCGATAAAATTAGCAAGAGAGCTGAATGATAACGCCACAGCAGAGATACTTACCAATATTCTAAATGATGAAGACAGACATGTAGATGAGATTGAACAGTTAAGAGACCAGATAAATCAGCTCGGGATTCAGATATTCCTTTCAACACAATTTTAAAAACGCGGGGTGCAAAAATGGTTAAAATAACCTACCATGGACATGCCTGTATAGAGCTAAATGATGGTGAATACGATATTATTTTTGACCCATTCATCACTGGAAATCCTGTAACCAGGGCAAATCCGGAAGATATGAAACCTACCGCAATACTAATAAGTCATGGCCATGGTGATCATTTAGGAGATGCAATAGATATATCAAAAAGGACAGGGGCTTTAATCATAGCCCCCTTCGAACTGGCAGATTTTTGTCAGAAAAATGGTGCAGTCAATGTCCACCCTATGCATATAGGAGGCAGTTACAGTTTCAACTTTGGAAAAGTAAAGCTCACTCAGGCACTCCACGGATCAGCCTTTGTTACACCTGATGGCACTCACTATACTGGTAACCCCTGTGGTTTTATCGTTAATTTTGGTGGTAAGTGCTTCTATTTCGCAGGAGACACGGGACTTTTCGGTGATATGAAAACTATCGGTGAGAACAATGATATAGATATAGCTTTTTTACCCATCGGTGATAACTTTACTATGGGACCGGAGGATGCCATTAAGGCTTCTAAATTACTTCAGGCTAAAACAGTGATACCCATTCATTATAATACATGGCCAATCATAGAACAGAATCCTTACGATTTCCAAAACAGGCTAAAGGAGATTGGTATTGAAAGCATTGTTATTCCGTTTAACAACTCAATTGAGGTCTGAATTTTTTTTAAATAAACTGACTCAGGCAAATTCATTATCCTTTACTCTCTTGATATTAGAAGAAGAAATAAAGTAAACTTATGGAATGATTATTACCTTTGAAGGTATCGAAGGCTGTGGTAAATCTACTCAAATAGAAAAGTTTAAGGAAAGCCTTAAAAAACTAAAGCTTGATTATGTAACTTTCAGAGAGCCGGGCGGGACAGAGTTATCTGAAGAGATAAGAGAGATTTTACTCAACAAAGATTTAGATATCTCTCCACTCTCTGAACTCTTACTCTTTGAATCTGCCAGGGCAGAACTTATAACAAAAAAAATATTACCTGAAATTGGGAAAAAAATCATTATTATCGACAGATTTATTGATTCCACAACTGCATATCAAGGTTACGGAAGAGGAATTCCTATTGAGATAATATCAAAATTAAATGAGATAGTGGTTGGTGATATAAAAATTGACAGAACCTACCTTCTTGATGCGCCTATTGAAATTTTAGAAAAAAGAAACTCTCACAAAAAAAAGGACAGAATAGAGAGAGAAAGCTTTGATTTCCATAACAGAATCAGAATGGGTTTTCTCAAAATAGCTCAAAAAAACATTGATAGAGTTCTTATAATTGATGCGACGAAAAGCGTTGAGGAAATACAAAAAATAATTTTAGAGGATTTTTTGAAGATTTATGGATATTCAACCACAGGGTAATAGATCTGTATTAAAAATCTTGGAACGGCTTTCTGCAAATAAAAAGATACCCCACGCCTATATCTTCTCCGGCAGGGAAGGGATAGGAAAAAAGCTCTATGCCCTCTTTTTTGCAAAGATGCTAAATTGTTTGGCTGAAAAAGGTCAGAAACCTTGTAATGTCTGCAGTAATTGCATAAAGCTCGGTAAAAATATCCATCCCGACATAAAGATTATATCTACAGATAAGAAACAGATAAAGGTTGAGGAGATAAAATCTGCAATAAGTTTCACAAACTCATCACCTATTGAAGGAAGGTATAAGTTTATAATAATAGACGACGCCCATAAAATGAACCAGTTTTCTTCCAACTCTCTCCTTAAAACACTTGAAGAACCCCTTTCTGACTCAATTTTTATACTAATAACAGATAATGATAAAAACTTATTGCCAACTATATTATCCCGATGTGTTAAAATTTCCTTCGGACCTCTTACTGAAAAAGAATTAGAAGAAATTCTTATACAGAAAGGTTACAGAAAAGAACAGATTTTTCAGATAGTTCCCTACGCCAACGGTTCCGTAAAGATAGCGGAAGATCTGCTAC
>JAOAGA010000026.1:14011-18851 GCA_026415985.1 Pseudomonadota bacterium
TAGAGAAAATAAGAAATATAAGATTTTTAGAGTTATCGGCAATTTCAGAAAAGATTTCTCTGAACAATTTTGAAGAAACAGCGTTCAGTATAATGGCTCAGTATTTTTATAAACGGATAAAAAACGGAGAAGAGGACTTTTTTCCCGCCCTGTCATGCTACGAAAAAGTAGTTAATTTCAAAAGGTTTTTAAGGTATAATATAGGCAAATCTTTTATTTTGGAAGCCCTGTTTTTAAGTTTATCAACAAGAGAGGAGATATGATTTTAGTAGGAGTTAAGTTTAAATCGTCCGTTAAGATATATTTTTTTGATCCCGACAATATCGAACTCACAAGAGGGGATTTGGTAGTTGCTGAGACAGAAAGAGGCTTAACAGTCGGAAGAGTTATAATACCACCTAAAGAAACCACCCCACCAACGCCGGAAGTAAAAAAAATCCTCAGAAAGGTTACTGAAGATGATTTAGACTCTTTGAACAAAAATTTTGAAGATGAAAAAATTGCATTCAAAACCTGTCTTCAATATATAGAGAAGCACAGTCTGCCCATGAAACTTATATCCTGTGAGTATACTCTCGACAGAAATAAGCTAATTTTTTATTTCACAGCCGATGGCAGAATCGATTTTCGTGAGCTTGTTAAAGATTTGGCAAGGGTTTTTAAAACAAGAATAGAGATGCGGCAGATCGGCGTAAGAGATGCAGCAAAACAATGTGGTGGTATTGCTTCCTGTGGCAGAGAACTCTGTTGTTCTTCCTTTCTTTCCGGTTTTAACCCCATATCTATAAAAATGATCAGGGTTCAGTTCTTGCCACTTAATCCATCGAAACTGTCGGGAATGTGTGGAAGACTACTATGTTGCCTGTCTTACGAAGTGGCAAACTATCTTGAAGACGGAGACCTGTATCAGAAACCCGCATCATACCTGAGCTCACTTGATGAACCCGTTGATTTAGATACATTGAATAAACTTGATGAAAAGGAGAATGGAAAGTGAAAAACACCTTTTACGTTACTACTCCCATCTATTATGTAAATGATGTTCCCCATATAGGTCATGCCTATACAACAATCGCTGCAGATGTAATAGCGAGGTATTACAGAATACTCGGTTATGACGTCTTTTTTCTTACCGGAACAGATGAACATGGTCAAAAGATCGAGAAAACCGCGAAATCTCAGGGTATATCCCCAAAAGAATTAGCCGATAAAGTAGTTGTCAATTTCCAGACACTCTGGAAAAAACTTAATATCAGCAATAATGACTTTATCAGAACTACAGAAAAAAGACATTACCATACAGTCTCACATCTTTTTAAAATTATTCAGGAAAAAGGGGACATTTATTTAGGTGAGTATGAAGATTGGTATTGCATACCCTGTGAGACCTTTCTTACAGACAATCAGTTAATAGATGGCAAATGTCCCGAATGTAAAAGACCTGTCGACCGACTTAAAGAAGAGAGTTATTTCTTTAAGATGTCAAAATATACGGAACCACTGCTTAAGCATATTGAAGATAACCCTGATTTTATATATCCCCTCTCGAGGCGAAATGAGATTGTAAGTTTTGTAAAACAGGGGCTAAGAGATTTAAGTATTTCAAGAACATCTACCAGATGGGGTATCCCCGTCCCGGGAAATGATAATCACGTCATATATGTCTGGTTTGACGCCCTGACTAATTATATAACCGCCATAGGCTATCCCGACAATTCTGAGAAATTTGAAAAATACTGGCCTGCAGTTCATTTCATAGGAAAAGATATCTTAAAATTTCACGCTGTCTATTGGCCCTGTTTCTTACTTTCCGCAGGAATTCCGTTACCCAAAAGGGTGGTAGCACACGGTTGGTGGACCGTAGAGGGACAAAAGATGAGCAAGTCATTAGGTAACGCCATAGATCCCTTCTCCCTTGCAGATAAGTATGGCGTTGATGCCTTCAGATATTTTCTTCTGAGAGAAGTCCCTTTTGGGTTGGACGGAGATTTTTCCGATTCCGCAATGACCAAAAGGATTAACTCCGATTTAGCTAATGATTTAGGAAATCTTACGAAGAGAAGCACTTCAATGGTAGAAAAATTTCTTAATGGTCAGTATCAATCTGCATCATCTGCAGGGATTGATGAGAAAGTTTTGTCCGTTTTTCTTGACTGTCAAAAAAGATATGATGATTCCATGAAAGAAACCTCCTTTAGCAGGGCCTTGGAATCACTATGGGATTTCATTGGTTTCCTAAATAAGTATATTGTTGAAACTGAGCCATGGGCATTAAACAAAAATAAGAAGACTGAAGAGCTTAAAAAGGTTATGTCAAACTTAATGGAAGGATTAAGATTAATTGCCATATATACCTATCCTTTTATGCCTGAAAAAGCAAACCTGATCTTTTCTTCTATTGGCTTTAAGGAAGATATAGAAAGCTATGTAAGAAAAAATTTTGACTCCCTTGTCTTCGGCAAAATATCCGGCGAGTTTACCATTACACAAACACCGGATCTATTTCCAAGAATTGAAAAAGAACAATCAGAAATTAAAAAAGAAGAACCGGTTACGGAAAAAGAACTAATATCCATCGAAGATTTTGCCAGGGTTGAGATACTCATAGGTAAAGTTAAGTCAGCTGAAAGGGTTCCAAAATCAGATAAACTTATTAAACTAACCGTCTTTGATGGAAATAAAGACAGAACCATAGTGGCAGGTATTGGTAAATACTATGAACCAGAGTCTCTTACCGGAAAAGAAATAACCTTCATTGCCAATCTCAAACCTGCAAAACTTATGGGCATAACATCAGAAGGCATGGTTTTAGCAGTTTCTGATGAAGATGGTTTATCTTTACTAACACCGGAAAAATCTGTTAAGGCTGGCTCAAGGGTACGGTAAAAAATGAATGAGTATGTTGATGTCCATACCCATTTAGAGATGCCTGAGTTTGACACAGACAGAGAAGATGTTATAAAAAGGGCCAGTTCCGAAAATTTTACCTTTATCTGCACGGTAGGCACGGAACCCAAATACTGGGGTAAGGCACAAAATATTGCCAACACTCACAATAATATATACTTCTCTGTAGGACTCCATCCCCATGAAGCAGATATCTATTCAGATGAACTGGAAAAAGAGCTTTTAAAATATCTATCTGATGATAAATGTCTTATATTCGGAGAGATTGGTCTTGACTTTTTTAAAAATTACTCGCCAAGAGAAAAACAGATTGAGGTATTCAACAAACAGCTTGATTTAGCAGAGAAATTAAACATGCCCGTTATGATCCATATTAGAGATGCCCACAGTGAGGCAAAGGAGATATTAAAAAAAAGAGCCCTTAAAGGCATTATTCACTGCTTTTCCGGAGATGTAGAGGATGCAAAATTTTATATAAATTTAGGGTACTTCATATCAATACCCGGAACTGTTACTTTTAAAAAGGCAACTAATGTTCACCAGGTTGTAAAGGAGATCCCCCTTGATTATCTTCTTACAGAAACAGATGCCCCCTTTCTGGCACCGGAGCCTTTCAGAGGAAAAAGAAATGAACCCTTATTTGTAAAAGAGATAGTCAAAAAGATTGCAGAGATTAAAGGTATCTCAACCGAAGATGTCTGCAGAACCGTAAAGTTAAATACCTTGAAGGCATTCAGATTAGACGTGGAAAAAAACACACAGATCGTTTATAAAATAAGAAACTCATTATACATTAATCTCACCAACAGATGCACAAACAAATGTGTCTTCTGCGGAAAAAATAAGGACTTTTTTGTAAAGGGGCATTTTTTAAAATTAAACAGGGAACCTGCCTTAGAAGAGATTATATCTTCACTGCCAGAAAATCTGAAAGATTATGATGAAGTTGTCTATTGTGGCTACGGAGAACCAACATTAAGATTTGATATAATAAAACAATTATCACCAATCTTGAGAGAAAGAGGAGCCAAAAAAATAAGACTCAATACAGACGGGCTTATAAACTTAAGGGAAAAAAGAGATACCGCATCAGAGTTATCAGAACTTATAGACGCCATATCAATAAGCCTTAATGCCAGCGATGAAGAGACCTATAATAAAATCTGCAGACCTCAGATAAACGGAGCCTTTAAAGCCCTGGTGGATTTTATAAGCTCTGCAAAAAGTTGTATTAAAGAAGTTACCGTAACAGCAGTTGCGCTTCCTGACCTTGATATGGAAAAGATAAGAAATTTTGCAGAGGAAACGCTTAAAGTTAAGTTCAGAAAAAGACCCTTTGATGATTTAGGATAACATTAAAAAAACTATCAAAAACTCTTTCACATTGTGAAGTTAAAAAAGACTGCCCGAAGGCAGTCTTTAAAAATATTAGCTTAAATTAATATTTATTAGCCGCAAAACCACCACCCCAGTTTGACCAGAACTGTCCGGTATTTGTATTATATACCCAACCAACTTTTGCAGTTCCATCAGCTCCTGTACAAACACCAAAATTAGAAGTACCTACAGAAACATCTGATTTATCGCCTGCAGTTGCTAAAGGATTTTCAGGAAGCTTGTTATTCTGCATAAGAGCTAATAATTTTGCCTTAGTATCAGGATATTTTGTTGCCTTATTCTTTATGCTTGCGTTTGCATAAAACATATTAATTGCACTTCTAACACTGGCAACGGCACCTTTAACAGCATTTTTCTTAGCCTCTTCCTGTAAATCAATAAACTTCGGAACTGCCACCGCTGCGATAATACCAATTAGTATCAAGACAATTACTAACTCAATTAGTGTAAAAGCTTTTTTTCCTAACATTATTTCCTCCTTTTTAAGTTATTTTTTGTCTTTATTAAAATTAATCCATAAATATCAGGTTTTGTC
>JAOAGA010000027.1 GCA_026415985.1 Pseudomonadota bacterium
GATGAGATTAAAGAAATGTATGATCTGCATGCTTTGCCAGAGCGATGGTACGAAATGGAGTACCATGAATTCCTTAAGGAAAGGCGAAAAAGAATTGCGGACGTTATCCGTCAAGGCTTTGAAAAAATTAGATAAAAGATAAAGATGCAACAAGGGCCACAGTAAATGGTACAGTTGAAAACTAATCTGTCCTGTTCAGTCAGCTTACCATACCATCTATTAAAGTTCAGTACAAGCGAGTTCTGCTGAAAGATTATAGGATTACCGAGGGTAGTGTTGAATTTAATTGATTCAATATTAGTATTTAATATTAGCACGTATCGAAACTGAGCGGAAGGTGGTTGAGGGTTGCCGTGAGCTTATTAAAACTTACGAAGAAAAAATCAAGCGGGTGATTGATAAGGTGTGGGAGGGGTGATAAAGATTAAGATGAAAATTAGGTTTTTCATTAAAAATTAAAAAAATTCTCAAAGTAAGAATAATGTTTTAAAAGGGGGTATTTTTGGTTTTTACCCCCCTTTTTTTATTCACTAAAATTTATAGACCTCGCCGATATTCATTTTTAGGAGTTGTGTCTTGATTTTCTGGCTTTTTAACTCTTTTTCAAAGTCTTCCAATTTTCCTGTCAGGACGGGAAATGTGCCAAAATGCATTGGAACTACAATGCGGGGATTTATCCACTTTGTTGCGATACCTGCCCTTTTGGGTCCCATTGTAAACTTATCGCCGATACAGATAAGCATTATATCTATTTTGTAAAGTGAGCCTAATATTTTCATATCTTCAAAGAGGTCTGTATCGCCTGTGTGATAGATTGTAGGCCCGTTTTTTATTGAGATCAGAAAACCACCGGGATTACCGCCATAGATTAGAGACTTAGGGGTGCCTTGTATCTCAAAGGCAGAGCTGTGAAGTGCAGGAACAAACAATACTTTTACTTCTCCATCAAGAAGGGTAATCTCCCCGCCAAAGTTGCCCGTTGTCTCATAGCCAAACTGTTTTTCAGGAAAGCCGTTATGTAATACCATTGCCTTGCCTAAATCAAAGGTCGCAACAAGCTTTGCACCGGTCTTTTTTGCAATATCAACGGTATTTCCGATGTGGTCGCCGTGGGCGTGGGTTAGAAGTATCAGATCTACTTTGTTTAGTTCTTCAAGATGTTTTTTTCCGTCTTTGTTGGCAGGATTATCTATCCAGGGGTCTATAAGCAGGATCTTGCCCTGTGAGGTCTGAACCTTGAAGCTTGAATGGCCATACCAGGTGATTTCTGTTGCTGAGTAAGCAAAGGAAGGGATGATAAGTATCAATAATAAAAAAACAGTTTTTTTCATACTCTCCTCCGGTTTTTAAAATCCTTATAAAGATAGTATAGATTAGAGAAAAGATTAAGGCAATTTTTAATAAAAACCGGTCGGGCTTTACTTTTCTGATTGATAACATATAATATCTATGTATGGTTGAGCTTTTGGAGTTAATCAGAAAGTCAAGGAGTGTTATTGTCTTTACCGGTGCGGGTATATCAAAGGATAGCGGTATCCAGACCTTTAGGGATGCAGATGGCCTTTGGAAGGATTTTGATCCGAATGTTTATGCTACCTATGAAGGTTTTATGAGTGATCCGGTAAAGGTTTGGAAATGGTATCTCTATAGATATGAAAAGATAAAGAATGCCAAACCTAATAAGGGTCATTACTTCGTTGCCACGCTGGAGAGACATATAGGCGATTTTACGGTTATCACACAGAATATTGACGGACTGCATAAAAAGGCCGGTTCAGAAAATATTATTGAGCTTCACGGAAATATCCACAGGGTTAAATGTTGTTCCTGCAGAAATAAATTCAACACAGATGATGTAAATTTTGATATTATGCCTCCACTTTGTGAGTGCGGAGGGCTTATAAGACCGGATGTTGTATGGTTTGGTGAGAGCCTTCCGCATAGGGAGTTAAACAGAGCCTTTAACTATGCCTCCAATGCAAAACTTGTAATAGTTATAGGCACTTCCTGTCAGGTTTTCCCTGCAGGGGAAATACCTTTTATTGTCAAGAGAAACGGCGGGGCGGTAGTTGAGATAAACCCTGAAGAAACGCCTCTTACACCCTATGCGGACATATGCGTTAATAATATCAGTGATGAGTTTTACGATGAGCTTATGAACAGGTTAAATGCAGGATAGTAAAAACAAGTTCAATATTTTTTGTGAATTTCCATCCAGAAGGGCAACTTTTTCTTAAAATTCTTTTTAAGTTTTTCTAAACAGGTTTTTTAGGTTATAATTTTTCTGCTATGAAACTTCAGATCAGTTTTCCCACAATAATTGGTTTTCGCCTTCCTGATATAATCGTCGCAATATTTCTGGCGGGATTTATAGGGCTTATCTTTTTTCTCGGAAGTCAATGGAAGGGTGATTTGAGTAGTGTTGCTGAGATTAGTTTAGAATATAAATATTTGCCTCTGTATGTTGTTCAGTCTATATCAAGAATATTTATCGCCTATGTTTTTTCATTAATTTTTTCAATAACCTACGGATATTTAGCCAGAAGAAACAAGATTACTCAGGCAGTCTTGATATCGCTTCTTGATGTTTTGCAGTCTATACCGGTTCTTTCGTTTCTGCCGGGTGTTCTTTTGGCGATGATCTCTCTATTTCCCGACAAAAGGATAGGGGTTGAACTGGCTTCAATAATACTTATCTTTACCGGACAGGTCTGGAATATGGCTTTTAGTTACTATAATTCAATCTCTACTATTCCGAAAGAGATTGAAGAAGTTGCAAAGATTAACAGATTCTCAAAATTTTATAAATTTTTGAAGGTTGATCTGCCTGCCAGCTCCATCGGGCTTGTGTGGAATAGTATGATGTCTGTGGCGGGAGGCTGGTTTTTTTTAATGGCCTGTGAGATGTTTATCGTTAAGGGTAAGGATTTTCGTCTTCCGGGAATAGGCTCTTTCATTCAGCTTTCTGCCAATAACGGTGATATAAAAAGGGTTTTGGTTGGGCTGTTGGTTATGATTTTGATAATAGTTCTTCTTGATTTGCTCATATGGAAGCCCCTCGTTGCATGGTCACAGAAGTTTCGTATTGACACGTTGGTTGCCGAAGACGAGAAGGAATCTATTATTTTAGATATTTTCAGAGCTTCAAAGATTATGGAAAGACTGGCAGAAAGGATAGATAATTTTGCAGATAATCTCAATCTTACTCTCTCTAAGAGAAGCAGAGATGAAGGAAGAAAGAAGAAAGGGGTTATCTCGTACCTTTTTTATTTTGTTTTCTCTGTCCTGACGGTATATTTTTTTGTTAAGGGCGTTCTTTTCTTTATTAAGTTTTTCTCGGAGATAAAAGGCGATGATATTTTTTATCTGCTAAAGGCAGGCTTCCTATCGTTTTTAAGAACTACTTCTGCCATAATAATCGCTTCCCTTTGGACTATACCTTTAGGTGTAGTTATAGGTATGAAACCAAAGGTGGCTAAAATACTACAGCCGGTTATTCAGATTGCAGCGTCTGTTCCCGCTACAGCTCTTTTCCCGATAATTATATATTTTCTCATAAAGATCGGAGGTGGGTTAGGGTTTGGCTCAATCTTTCTGATGCTTTTAGGAACTCAATGGTATATTTTGTTTAATGTAATTGCAGGCGCTTCCGCAATCCCTCAGGATTTAAGAGATACCGCAAAGCTATATAATATAACAGGCTGGAGAAAATGGAAGGTTCTTATCCTGCCTGCTATTTTCCCTTATCTTGTAACCGGTCTAATTACCGCGACAGGCGGTGCGTGGAATGCCTCCATAGTCTCTGAGTATGTAGTTTTTGGTGGGGAGGTTCAGAAGACCATAGGGCTTGGCAGTCTTATAAGTGAGTCCAGTGCGTTGGGCAATTATCCAATTCTTCTTGCAAGCACGATTTTAATGTCTATAATAGTAGTATCTCTTAACCGCCTTGTTTGGAAGAGGCTTTTTACCTTAGCTGAAGAAAAATTCAGGTTAGATCAATGAAAGATACAATACTGGAAGTAAAAAATTTATCTAAAGCATATCCTATGAGGAAGGGGAGTTTTTTAACCGTTCTTGAGGATATTAACCTTACTGTGAAGGAAGGAGATTTTTTATCTATTCTGGGGCCTTCGGGAGCGGGAAAGTCAACACTGTTAAGGATATTGGCAGGGTTAATCGAGCCAACGTCCGGAGAAATCCTGTATTTCAATAAAAGTTTTTTTTCTGCCAATCCGAAAATCAGTATGGTCTTCCAAAACTTTGCGCTCTTTCCGTGGTTAACGGTACTGGAAAATGTTGAGGTAGGGCTTAAGGCTTTGGGGGTTATCGGTGAGTCTGCAAGGGAGAAGGCTATTAAGGTTATTGACCTTGTAGGTCTCGATGGGTTTGAAGATGCCTACCCAAGAGAGCTTTCAGGCGGGATGAAGCAGAGAGTTGGTATTGCCAGAGCTTTGGCGGTAGAGCCGGACATACTTTTTATGGATGAGCCCTTTTCTGCCCTTGATATTCTTACCGCCGATAATTTAAGAAGTGAGTTGTCAAGGTTGTGGCTTGAGGGTAAACTGCCTATTAAATCGGTCATTTTTGTTACCCATAATATAGAGGAAGCGGTGTTTTTGTCAGACAGGGCGATAATTTTAAGCCATAACCCTGCCACAATAAGGGCAGAGATTTATATTAATATCCCCCGTATCAGAAATAAGAACTCAAAAGAGTTTAAGTTTCTGGTTGATGATATTTATACGGTTCTCACCAAACCAAAAAAAGATGTTCCGTTTATGCTCAGGAAGGAAAGGTATCAGTTTTTGCCTCACGCAAAGGTTGGTGCAATTGCAGGTCTTATCGAGCTTGCCCATTCAAAGGAGGAAGCCATTGATATATCAGATCTTACTTCTGATCTGGGTCTGGAGGTTGATGATCTGTTTCCGTTAATTGAGGCCAGTGTTTTTCTTGGCTTTGCAGAGGTGAAAGAGGGTGAGATAAGACTTACCGAAGAGGGTAAGAAGTTTTCACGTTCCGATGTTCTTGAAAAAAAGGTTTTGTTCAGGGATATGGCTTTAAAAAATATTCAGCTTATAAAACAGATATATCAGGTTCTCTCAACAACTGAGAAAAAGAGGATGAGCGAAGACTTTTTTATTGAGATACTGGAGAATCATTTTACAAAAGATGAAGCTTGGAATCAGCTTGAGATTGCCATTGACTGGGGAAGGTATGCTGAGCTGTTTGCCTATGACTATGACACGGGAGAGTTTTATATCGAAGATGTTCAGAGTTAAAGGCAATCTGCTATCAAATCATATTGCCTGAATGTCTTTATCTTCACATCAACAAACAGACCCTTTTTTATGTCATAATTCCTGACATAGGTTATTCCGTCCACTTCGGGTGCCTGAGAGTATATCCGACCTTCATAGACAGCACCAAAATCATCAGCGGGTTTATCTATGATACATTTATAAATCTTGCCTTTTTTCTCTTTATTTTTCTTTATCTCAATATCTTTCTGGATGTTCATAAGAACTCTTTTTCTTTTCTTCTTTATTTGAGATGTAACCATTGGCTTAAGTTTAAAGGCGGGGGTGTCTTCTTCTTTGGAGTAATCAAAGACTCCTATGTGGTCAAGTTCCTTTGTCCTGATGAAATCAACAAGCTCTTCGAAGTCTTTCTCTGTTTCTGTAGGAAACCCCACTATAAAGGAGCTTCGTAAGGTTATCCCATCTACTTTTTCTCTAAGTTTATCAATGGTTTTCAGGATGTCTTTTTTTGTGTAGTCTCTGTTCATAAGTTTAAGGATCCTGTCATTTATGTGTTGAATGGGTATATCGAGGTATTTAACTATGCGACTGTCTGATTTTATAATCTCTATTAAATCGTCATCTATTCTCGTGGGGAAGAGATAAAGCAGTCTTAGCCAAAAGTCCTTTTTAATCTTTAAAATCTCACTGATTAACTTGCTTAGTGATGGCTTTTTGTACAGGTCAATGCCATAGGAGGTAATATCCTGTGCAATCAGGTTAATTTCCTTATAGCCACTGTCTAATCTGTCTTCTATCTCCCTCAGTATTATCTCCCTGGGAAAACTTTTCAGGGAGCCCCTTATTAAAGGGATTGCACAATAGGAACAAAAGTTTCTGCATCCTTCTGCTATCTTTACATAGGTATAGCTTGGTGGTGTGAATAATATTTTTTTTCTTTCTTCTTTTCCTACCTTTTTTACAGGGCAGATTTTTGAAATCTCTTCGGCGAGTTTCTCATAGGGAAGTATTGGAAAAAAGGCTGAAATTTCGGGGATTGTCTTTTCAAGCTCTTCTTTGTATCTCTGAACCAAACATCCGTAAACAATAACTTTTGCCTTTTTGGGCTTGTCTGAGATTACAGAAAGAATGGTGTCAACGGATTCTTCCTTCGCTGATTTAATAAAACCACAGGTATTTATTATTATAAGCTCTGATTTGTTTATGTCATCGGTTAAAAAGTACCCCTTTTTTTCTAACTCATTTGTCAGTTTCTCACTGTCAACAAGGTTTTTGGCACAACCAAGACTAATAAGATAAAAGTTCATTATCCATTACCTAAACCTTTCATCTATTGTGCCCTGAGGGTTGCTGGAGGTTCGATTATCTTAACTCCCGCAGGTGGTGTAAACTCAAAATGGTTATCACTAATTGCAAATGCCTGATTTTTATCGTAAACACTTATGTTGTAAAAGCTGATTTTATTGAGGTTGCCAAACTTGTCATAAATGGTTGTCTGGATAATCTGATAGAGATTTTGTCCCTGATAAAAGATTGGCTTGGCGGTAGCAAATATCTTTGTAAAGCTCTGCTGGGGGTTTCTCGGTATTAACTCAAGTAAGACATTCTTTTCTGTGTCAAATATAGGTGGCACAAAATTGACGGTAAAATCTCTTTTAATATTTCCAAGGCCGGAAAGAAAGTTTTGCGGGGTATCGGTCAGGAAGGCCTGGTTTGTCCTGTTTTTAATAACCTGGTTGTTTTCAGGAAAATACATCCATAAGGTGAGACCATCGGAAATAATTTTTTGTTTTGTCGGCTCTTCATAAATCCAGGCCATCTTGCCGGGTTTTTTAAAATAGACCTTTCCTTTTGATGTCTGAGCCTTGTTTACGCTTTTAATTGTTGCTTCCTGAACGAAAATTGCTTCAATGCCATAGGCTATATCGTAAAACTTCTGTATCCCTTCTATTACCGAGTTAACAGAAATCTTTTGCTGAGGTTGTTGAGAAAAGACATTTTGAGAAAATAATAAAGTTAAAAGGATAAGTAAGGCTATTTTTTTCATATAAATCTCCCTTTGTTAATATAATTTTTCTGGATCTATCTTAAAACTTCCCTTCCCTTTGTTCCATCGGGCGGGCTGACTATTCCTTCTCTCTCCATCCTTTCTATCATTCTTGCTGCTCTATTGTAACCTATTCTTAGTCTTCTTTGAAGATGAGAGATTGATGCCTGCCTGCTCTCTATTACAATTTTAACAGCTTCTTCATATTTTTCATCATCAAATAACTCATCTCCCTCTAAGGTCTCCTCTGCTTCTTCCGGTAGCTCAATAAATTCAGGTTTTGACTGTGATTTCCAGAAATGAACGGTCTGAATAATCTCATTTTCCGTGACAAGGGCACCGTGAAGCCTGATTAACTGGCTTGTGCCGGGTTTTAAAAAAAGCATATCTCCCTGTCCTAAGAGACTTTCGGCACCGTTAACATCGAGAATGGTTCTCGAATCTACCTTGCTTGCTACTTTGAAGGCGATACGGGCAGGGAAGTTAGCCTTGATAAGACCGGTTATAACATCTACCGAAGGTCTCTGAGTAGCAACTATGAGATGTATCCCCGCTGCCCGTGCCTTTTGGGCAAGCCTTGTAATGTAGTTTTCAACCTCTTTTGCAGAAACCATCATTAAGTCGGCAAGTTCATCGATAATTATTATTATATAGGGGAGCTTTTTCCGTTCGGTATCTTCCTGTGAAAACAGCGATTTCTGACCTCTCTCATCTAATTTTGCGTTGTATTGTTCAATATTTCTGACCGCGTTTCCTGCCATTAACTCGTATCTCTGATCCATCTCTCTGATTGCCCATTTTAAAACCTTTGAAGCCTCTTCCGGAGTTGTAACCACAGGATAGGCAAGGTGAGGAATATCCTGATATAGCGAAAGTTCAAGCATTTTCGGGTCAATCATAATAAATTTAGCCTCATCGGGCTTAAGTTTAAAAAGAATGCTAAGGATCATAGCGTTTATGCAGACACTTTTTCCTGAGCCGGTGGAACCGGCGATAAGCAAGTGGGGCATTTTGGTTAGATCTGCGATAAAGGGGTTGCCTGTGGTATCTTTGCCTATGCAGAGAGGAATTTTAAGATATTTATTTGTAAAATCTTCCGAACCGATTATCTCCCTGATATATACCGTTGCCATTTTTTTGTTTGACAGCTCTATGCCTATGGAAGATTTTCCCGGAATGGGTGCGATAATTCTTAACGAGATTGCCTTAAGTGCCATAGATAACTCATTTTCTAAAGAAACAATCTTGTTAATTTTGGTCCCCGGCTCCGGTATAAACTCATACATGGTGATAAGAGGACCCGGATGAACTTCGGAGATCTTTCCCTTCACATCAAAATATTTAAGACAATCCTCTATAAGTGTTATGTTTTCTTTAATCTCTGCTTCTGTAGGGCCGAAGTATTTTTCTTTATTGATATTAAGTATAGAGATGGGAGGCAGATCGTATTTTGACATATCTGAAGATAGTCGAAGTTGCAACTCCTCTTCTTCGGTCTTTTCATCCTTTTTATCTTCCATACTCTTAATGGTTTTTGTAAGTTTAGGTGCCCGGACTTCCGGTTTTTCTGATCTTTCTTTTAACATCTTAACCTTAAAGACCGCTTTGAACAGGTTTACAATCAGTAGAAAAATTTTTTTGAATATATTCTTTTCCAGTGCGATGATGGTAGAAATCATAAAAATTAAAAAGAGAGTAAAAAGTCCGCCACTGATGTTTAAATATTTACTGAAGAGACTTCCTATTATAAACCCAAAAAAACCACCAGCAGGTATCTTTAGTCCGAAAACATTGGACTCAGGAAACAGCGATGATAAAAAACCTCCGAGCGAAAGGAGGGATACCGCGAAAAAGATAATCCTTAAAAAATTCAGACTGAACTCTTTAAAAAATCTTGAATAAAAAAGTATTGATGTAAGATAAACAGGAATAAAAAGGGATGCCCATCCAAAAAACTGTATTAGCAAAGAAGCAGTATAGGAGCCGAACTTGCCGAAAAAATTATTTATTCTGTCGGGAAAGACGCTTTTTGTAAAAAAAGAGGGGTCATTGGGGGAAAAGGTAAGTATTATAAGGAAGAAAAAAACTGTAACAGCTATATAAAGAATAAGCTTAAGTTCTCTCTTGTATGGTTTGGGAGTTTGGGAAACTTCTTCCTTGTTGTTCAACTTTTCCATATATCATAGAATATCAGGAAGGCAACAAAAAATCTATAGTAGGCAAAGTAGGCAAACTTATATCTTTTTACGAATTTTACAAGTATAAAAAGAGCAACCAATCCAAACAAAAGGGAGCTTGATATACCGCCAAGGATGACGCTTGTGGGGATAATCTCAACCTGATTGACAAACAATGCCTTTTTAAGTTCATACAAAAAGGCTAAAAGTATTACAGGTATTCCTATTAAGAATGAGACAGATACCGCTTCTTCTTTTTTTAAGTTTAGGAGATATGCCGATGCTATGGTAACTCCTGACCTGCTTGTTCCGGGAATCAGCGCAAGAGATTGCATAAAACCAAGAAAGATAAAATGATAAGGCTTTAACCCACCGGTGGTTACTGTTTCCTTATTTTTTTTCTCTGCAATTAGTATGTAGATGCTGAAAATAATCATATTTATTCCGATTACAGATACTTCTCTCAGATATTTGTCTTTAAAAGGCTCTATCAGCAGGGCTATTACAAAGGTGGGGATACATGCAAGAATTATAAGATAGACGAGTTTCTTGTTGTTTTTCAGATTTATCAGATCTCTCCAGAAAAATAAAATTATTGCCACCAGTGAACCTCCGTGGAGAATGGCATCAAACATCGTAGAATTTAGTATGGAGCTTTCAAACCTGAAAAAATGGGGAACAAGAACAAGATGGGCAGAACTACTTATAGGTAAAAACTCCGTTAGTCCCTGAATGGCACCAAGTATTACTGACTCAATAAACATCATGCCTCCGAAAGATTTATTACTATGTAAGGTTTTTTGTTAAACTTTTTTTTGATGAAGCTTTTAATATCCTTTTCAATGTAATGAATGATGTCTTGGTTGGTAAAATCATTTAATTTATAACTTCGTATCTTTGAACCTGTATAGTCTTTAAGGGAGCTGAAGATTTCAGAGTCATTGTCAATAAAGCCATAGGTAGTAAAACTAATCTCTTTCCCTATGTTTACAATAATGATTCCGCTTTCAGAAAGTTTTTTTCTTTCTTTGATAACATCTATAGATATAAAATCGTTGGTGTCTTCGTCAATATAAAGTTTTTTTATATTATGTTTTTTTATTATAAACTCCCTTTTAGATTTAAAAAGATATTCATCTCCGGGGTTGGGCTTTAAAATCTCTAAATTCCTTTTTTTAGAAAAGATGAACCTCCTTGCCATGTTTAACTGTCGGTGTTCTCCGTGAATAGGAACTATGTAGTCAGGGTTAAAATGACTTAATACCTTTGACAGCTCTTTTAAGGATGCATGACCGGAAGAGTGTATATCGTCTGTTTTTGCGTAATAGACCATAGCACCTTTTTCGGAAAGCCTGTTAATCATATCGTATATATAGATCTCATTTCTTGGAATTATGCTCGAGCTGATTATTACCGTATCGCCTTCTTTGATTTTAAATCCTTTAAAATTGCCCATAGAAATAAAGTTAAGAGAGGAATACCTTTCTCCCTGTGTGCCGGTAGTGAGTATTAAAATCTCATCTCTGTCAAATCTGTTTATTTTATTGAAATCTTCGATGTAAAATTCCTTGAATATCTTTAGCTTCTTTCCTATCTGGATAGATTTTTCCAGATTTTTACCGGAAACAAAAATCCTTCTTTTATATTTTTTTGAGAGATTTATAATCTTTTCTATTCTTTCTAAGTTTGTGGAAAAGGTGGAAACTATAATTGCTCCCTTCGTTTCTTTAAAAAGCCTTTCTATGTTCCTGTTGACATCAAGTTCTTCCTTGTTTTCTTTAATCTCGCTGTTAGTGGCATCAAAAAAAAGGATAAAGGGGTTTTCTGGTATTTTACTCAGGTTATAGATGTCTTTAAAATCTGATGTGAAAACTATCTCACCAAGCTTAGTTTTAAAATATAAGCCATAACTCTGGGGAATGCTGTGTTTGGTTTTGAAAAAATTAATTGTTAGTTTGTCTAATTTAGCTTTTGGATTGCTACCTTCGATGAGAATATAGTCTTTAATTGTTTCTTTATTTAACTCTTTGAGTTTTATATTTATCAGCTCCAGTGTCAGAGGTGATGCAACGACGGGAACTTTAAAAAACTCCCTGAAATAATGAAAGGCGCCTATATGATCTTCATGTCCATGGGTAAAGATTATTGCCTTGATATTTCTGAAGAGCTCCTTCATCGACTCCACATCAGGAACAATGGTTGAGGTTGATGGCATAAAGGGAGTGGGCATAGCAATACCAAAATCAACGAGAAATTTATAATCGTTTACAGTGAACAAATAGGAGTTAAAGCCTGATTCACCAATACCACCTAAAGATATGAAGGAAAATAACTCAGCACTCACTTTGGTATTTTGGTCAAAAGCTCGGCAATCTTTTTGTCGCAGAGCTCCACGATATCCCTGTTAGGAAGATAAAAGCTTTGGGTTGAATAAATGGCGCTTCTCAGATTCTCGTAGGTGTTTAATGCCCAGTTATAGTTGTTTTCTTTTTCAAACTGATTAGCTATCTCTATCATCCTGCCGATAGATTTATTTATATAGGGACTAAAGGGTGTATACATATGCAAGGTAGTATCATAGTAGGTAATAGCGTCTTTATAGTTTTTTTCGTTGTATGCCTTTTCTGCCTTTTTAAACTCGCCTATCTGGTAAATAAAAACCCTGATGTAAACAGCAAGAAGAATAACAACTATTACCGCTAAAATTTTTAAGCCAATCTTTACCATACGGGTTCCTTGAAGAAGTTTGGAAGGACCGTGAGAAGAATACCGATTACTGTGATGATAAGTCCAAGTGGCATAAGGAGAGATAAGATATTTGAGAGCATTTGATTTTTTTTATAAACGAAGGCTCCGTAAAAACCGACCGCTATAAATGTTATCCCCAAAAAAACCAGAATCAAATATCCATATGCCATAATCATATATATTAGATAAATCCTAAAAAAAAACAAGAAAAAACTGTTTAAAATGAAAAAACTTATGTGTATAATACTGGAAAATTATGAGGCAAAAACGAAAGGAGATGTTTATATGAGAAACTTTTACTTAAACGACAGCGAGTTACCTAAGCGTTGGTATAACATTTTAGCTGATATACCGGAGCCATTGGAACCATATTTAGATCCTCAGACTAAAGAGCCAGTTACGCCGGATAAACTAACACCAATATTTCCTATGTCACTTATTGAACAGGAAGTATCTGATAAGAAATGGATAGATATCCCTGAAGAAGTTTTGGATATATACAGGTTATGGAGACCAACTCCTTTAAGAAGGGCAAAAAGATTAGAGGAGTATTTGAAAACTCCTGCAAAGATATTTTTTAAAGATGAGAGTGTTTCTCCTCCGGGAAGTCACAAGCCCAACACAGCAATCCCTCAGGCTTATTACAACAAAAAGGAAGGCATTAAAAGATTGGCTACAGAGACTGGAGCAGGACAGTGGGGGTCATCTCTGAGTTTTGCCTGTAATCTTTTTGGACTGGAATGTACAGTTTATATGGTGAAAGTAAGTTATAATCAAAAACCCTACAGACGAATCCTGATGGAGACATGGGGAGGTAAGGTTATAGCCAGCCCAAGTAATCTTACCAACTCTGGCAGAGAAGTTCTTAAAAAAGATCCCGACAGTCCCGGAAGTCTGGGCATTGCCATAAGCGAAGCGGTTGAAGATGCGGCAACAAATGGCGATACCCATTATGCCTTGGGTAGTGTACTTAATCATGTTCTTCTCCATCAGACAGTCATAGGTTTGGAAGCGAAAAGACAAATGGAGGAGATTAATTTATATCCCGATGTAGTTATCGGATGCGTTGGTGGTGGCAGTAACTTTGGCGGAATAGTTTTTCCCTTTCTTATGGATTATTTTGAAGGTAAGAAAAAAGGCACAAGGTTTATTGCGGTTGAACCTGCATCTTGCCCGACACTAACAAAGGGTAAGTTTGAGTATGATTTTGGTGATGTAGCGGGTCTTACACCTCTGATTAAAATGTATACCTTAGGTCATGACTTCGTTCCACCTTCTATACACGCAGGTGGGTTGAGATATCACGGTGATTCTCCTATTGTTTCTTACCTTGCTAATAAAAATTTTATTGAAGCAGTAGCCTATGAACAGACAAAAGTTTTCGAATCTGCATTAATATTTTCAAGAACAGAAGGAATTATACCTGCTCCTGAATCTTCTCACGCAATTAAATCTGCTATAGATGAAGCGATTAAGGCAAGAGAAGAAAAGAAGGAAAAGGTAATTCTTTTTAATCTGAGCGGTCATGGTTATTTTGATCTAACTGCCTATGATGCCTTTTTAAGAGGGGAACTAAAGGATTAAATTTTTCTGAATAACAGAAACCCTAAAGGGAGTCAGGTTTTTAATAAATTAAAGGCCTGACATCTTGAAATTGTCTTTTATGTTTTATTTTTTTAAATTTTTTCTTTAAAAAATAGTGTGTTTTATGTTATAAATAAAGCATAAAATTGATTTTTTGAAAATATTTTATAAAAAATAAAACAGCTTTTTAAAGGGTAAAATTGGCAGAAACACTACAGACATTCATAATAGAACTGGTTGACGGCCTCTTTTCAGAAGAGGTAAGCGTATCTAATCTCAAAAACGCCCTTAAAAAGACAGTGCTTTTCTTAGATGCCGATTGTGGCTGGATTAATTTATGGAAAGATAATTTCTCTTCAGGGCTTTTTCTTGAGTATAGTCTCCCTAAGGAAATAAAAGATTTAGAGTTAAAACTTCACAGAGATTGTCAATGTCAGAGGCTTTTTTTAGAAAACAGAGACTCTGATTTTTTTTATGTCCATGATTGCAAATTAGTTAGTAAAGCAGGTCTTGAGATAAAAAATATTATCGGTCATTTTTCAATACCCATAAGAACAAAATATGAGTTTGTAGCAACAATTAATTTGGGTTTTAGAGAAAAAAAATCTATTGAAAAAGAGGCAATCAGGTTTATCGCTAAAATATTTGGTTCAGCCCTGTCAAACTATATTTTTGTGAAAAGGCTTGAGGAAAAAAGTAAGCTATTAAACCAAAAAAGTAAAGATTTAGAGACACTTGTTACTGCAATTTCCCATGATATGAAAACCCCGTTGATAACAACAAAAGGTTTTCTTAACCTCATAGAAAAAAAGTATCACAGGAAAATGACAAAGGAACACCAGGGATATCTTAACAATATTAAAAAAGGGGTATCAAGGATAGAAGAACTGGTGAAAGATTTGTTAAACCTGCGTCAAACGGAGAAATTGCTTAAGATACGGGAACATATTGATGTCAGAGAGGCTTTGAAATCTTCTCTAAGATATATAAGACCTCTCATCAGACATCGTTTGCCGAAGATTAAGATAGAAGGGAATCCTCCAAAACTTATAGGTAATAATCTTGCGTTCTTTCAGATTTTTACCAATCTTATTGCCAATTCAATTAAATATACTCCCGACGACAGAATGCCAAGGGTAAATGTAATCTTTGAAGAAGATGATTACAACCATCTGATAATAATCAAAGACAATGGTATTGGTATGACTGAAAGGGAATTAAAGGAAGCATTTAAACCATTTAATAAGGTAAAAACAATAGATAGGGAAGGAAGCGGGGTTGGTTTGTCCATTGTTAAAAGAATAGTTGAAGGATTTGGAGGACGGCTTAAGGTTGAGAGTGAAAAGAACGTCGGAACGACCTTTAAAATCTATTGGGCTAAAAAAGAGAATACTGAAGATTTATATGCCGAAGGCGAGACTCGAACTCGCACGGGTTTGACCCCACTAGACCCTGAACCTAGCGTGTCTGCCAGTTCCACCACTTCGGCATAAGGTTATTATAACTTTTTCGCAGTAAAAGTCAATGAGACAAATGATTAAGGTTATTGAAGATATATTGCAGATATCATTGGGAGTTAATAGTAAAGAAAGAGGGGTCATTTTTCTTGATGACTTCAACGGAGATGGTAAACTTGCAGAAAGAATTGAAATTGTTGATAAATTTCTTTTGGTTTCCGGAAACCTGGGTTTTAATTTAGAAAAAATTTCAATAAAAAATTCGGGAGGTAACGGCTTAGAACCGGATAAAACTTTATGGAGGTTTATATTTGGTGAAGATTTTATAAGACTAATTGAGGAAAAATACAGCTGGAAAGAGCTTACAGAAAAGAAAATTTCTTTGGAAGATTTGGAAAATTTTATTAAAAATTCGGGAAAAACTGATATACCAGACTTTATTATAGCCCTTTCATATTTTTCTACAAGTCATACCTCCTTCAGAAAAATATTAAATAAGTTTGGGACAAGATATGTAAGTATGCCCCTTTTTGATTTAAAGATGTTTGAGGGACCCCTTAATATAAACTTTGATGAACTTGAAAAAGATACTCTGGAGCTATGGGATAAATTAAAAGGCAAGAAGGGTTGTGTTATTACAAATAAATCCGGAACAAACTTAAAGTTTAGCTTTGGAAACAGAGTATTTAAGGCTGATACAGGTAATTTCAGAGAAAAGGGAAGTTTTGGCAATCTCCCTGCGGGTGAGGTTTTTATCGCACCGGTTGAAGATATGACAGAAGGAAGTTTGGTCATAGAGTGGACAAATGAAGGAAAGCTAAAAAAACCTCTATTGGCTGATATAAAAAATGGCAGGGTAGTTCGTTTAGAAGGTGATGAAAAGCTTAAAGACTATCTTGGCGAGATATTTAACCGTGACGGCAGAAATAACTGCCTTTGTGAGTTAGGTTTGGGAACAAACAAAAGGGCTAAAAGAGCAGATAATATTCTTGAGGCTGAAAAAATATACGGAACTGCCCATATAGCCTTTGGCGATAATATCACCTTTGGCGGAGTCAACAGAGCAAGCACGCATATTGATTATGTAATTTTTAGTCCAGAGATAGAGTGGTATGGTTAAGGATAATCTTAAGATAACAAGAGATATTCACAGTATTAATGGTAAATTATTGGTATCAAAAAATGATCAGGTCGATACTGACAGAATTGAAGAGATTAGTAAAGAGGTTATTGTAACAAGCAGAGTTTGGGTGAAACTTAAGGAGAGCTTTCTTTTTAATGACTTCTACCTTCAAACCCAAAGTCCGCCATACAATTTTTTCTGTAAAAAGTGCGGAGAACAGTTAATACTCAATATTTTTGGAAGTGTGGCGGTTCCCGTCTCAATTCTCGAAGAGTATCATTTTATGAGAATAAAAGATGATTATACCTACAGGCATTCCATTAACTCCGCCCTGTTAACAATATGTATGGCAACACAGTTTTATGAAGACAGACAAAAGATAAATCAGATAGCATCTTCTTCTATAACTCATGATTTAGGAAAATCAAGAATACCAAGTAATATTCTCCATTCTTCCCAGCCACTGACCGAGAAGGATTACTCTCTTATAAAAGAGCACACGATCTACGGAGCGGTTTTATGCAGTTATTATTACGGCAACCCCTATTCCGAAAACACAATAGTTGCGTTGCAACACCACGAAAAGCTGAACGGAAAAGGTTATCCTCTCTCAATCAGGTTGAAAGACGATGTTGTAAGTTTTGTTGCAGTGGCAGATATTTTTGACGCTCTTATCTCAAAAAGACCCTATAGAAATGAGCCCTACGATGTAAGAGGAGCAATAGATATTCTGTGTCAGTCAGTTGAGAGAGGAGAGATTGATGAGAAATATATAAAGATGATGATACACTTAAACAGAAGAGAACCAGAATCACTTTTGAAAATAAGTTATTCAAAGGTTTACAGAGGCTACTATCCGAGAATAAACTATTATGGAATTAGAAGAGAAATATATTGCTCTTGATAAATCACTTCTGCGTTATTATTCCTACAACATCGAGAACTTATCGAAAAAAATGGAGATAAAACATTTAGAGATAGGCTTTGGCAACGGAGAGTATATTCTGAATTTTTCATTGCAGAAAAGTGATGAGTTTTTTTTAGGCATAGAATATTCAAAAAAATATTTTGAAAAAACGGTAAGAAGAATTGAAAAATACAAACTTAAAAATGTTAAACTTTTACACGGAGAAGCTTTCGCTTTGGTTTCATTTTTATTTCCCGATAATTATTTTGATTTTGTTCATATAAACTTTCCCGACCCCTGGCCTAAAAAAAGACATAATGAAAGAAGACTTATTAATATAAATTTTTCTCTTGAACTGAGAAGGATATTGAAAGATGATGGTAAGATTTTTTTTGCATCCGATTTCGAGGAGTATTTTTTAAACAGTGTTTCTATTTTTAAAAAAAGCGGTTTTTCTTTAGAGTATCTGTCCAATAGTCCTAATCCTGAAAGACTCTCAAAAACTAAGTATGAGAATGAGTTTATCAGGGAAGGAAAAAAAATTTTTTATAGTGTTTTAAAAAAATCTTGACAAACATAATTTGTTTTTTTAACATCTTAATCATTACATTTACCAGTTTACGTTAAATGATTTTTAAATCATTTTAAAACATTGTTATCGGGAGGGAATGTGCAAGAAACTCGTATAAAGGATGAGGTCATTTTAAAAGGTGAGAACATCACCCTTAGCTTTGGTGGTATAACCGCTCTCTTAGATGTTAGTTTTCAGGTAAAAAGAGGGGAGATATTCTCTATAATTGGTCCCAATGGTGCAGGAAAAAGCAGTCTATATAACGTTATTAACGGTTTTTATAAACCACAGAAGGGTAAGGTTATATTCAAAGACAAAGAAATAACTCATTTAAAGCCTTTTGAAATTGCAAAATTAGGCATTGCGAGAAGCTTTCAGAATATCGAACTTTTCAAACACATGACTGTTTTGGAAAATCTTATGCTTGGAAGGCATAATCATATTAAGTATGGACTACTTGCCTCTATTTTTTATTTTGGTCCAGCAAGAAAGGAAGAAGTAAAACACAGAAAGAGGGTTGAGG
>JAOAGA010000028.1 GCA_026415985.1 Pseudomonadota bacterium
TTTTATTTCGAAAAAACAAAAGTGGATTAAAAAATTACATTTTTGTTAAATTGAAAAAACTTTTTGATGAAATATACATGTGATACTAAGCAGGCGGGTGTCTTTATTCAAGCTATGGGGGAAATAATACTCTAAAAAAAGCTATCCGAAGTCTATTATATAGAGACTCCGGATAGCAGGTTTTTAACTACTCGGCACCTACACCTAAATATGTGCGAAGTTTTTCTTCTTCAAACTTTTTCTCAGCTTCTTTATCGGGAACGAGAACAGAGAATAACCACCCTACAAAGAAGGATATTATCAAAGAAAAAATTGCAGGGTTTTTCATAGGAAATATTGCCTTAGGCATTTTTGCCATTATTTCCTGTTTTTGGGTATTAAAGGACTCCTCAACACCTTTCAGCTGAACTTCCAAATTCAATTTATTTTCAGGACTTGTAACAGAAATCTGACTTTTTAATGCATCAATCTGTGGCTTTACCCTTGCTTCCAGATCACTTACTTCTTTTATAACAACAGCCTTTTCTTTTGCATGAAACACATCAACCCAAACAGTTGGACTTAAAATTATCAATGTAGTTGCTGTGAGGGCACCGATAATAATTGATGCTACAGCACCAGCAGTAGAAAACTTTTTCCAAAGTATGGATAGCAAAAGTGCAGGGAAGTTTCCGCTTGCAGCAATAGCAAAGGCAAGACCAACCATAAAGGCTACGTTCTGCCCTTTAAAAAGTATGCCAAGAGCAATGGCAACAAGACCAAAAATTATTGTGGCGATTCTTGCGACTTTAACCTGCTCTGCTTCATCTGCATGACCATGTTTTATAACATTGACATAAATATCATGAGCCATAGTTGAAGCAGCAGCCAATGTAAGGCCCGCAACAACGGCAAGGATTGTAGCAAAGGCAACCGCTGCTATAAATCCCATGAAGGGAGCTCCGCCTAACTCGTTTGCCAGCTGAAGGGCAGCCATATTTCCACCTTTATCAATACTTTTTATAATATCCTGACCTGTCAATCCGTTCTTGGCAAGCAACACAGCTGCAGAAAAACCAACAATAGGAATTATTATATAAAAATACCCGATAAATGAAGTTGCGTATATAACTGATTTCCTCGCTTCCTTGGCATCAGGAACGGTATAAAAACGCATTAAGATATGAGGAAGACCAAGTAATCCTAACATTAATGCAAGCCCGAGTGAGAAGGCATCAAGCGGATTAGTAACAAGTCCTCCCGGTTCAAGCATCTTTGTTCCATATAAGTTCTGGACTTCTGCATAAATGTTACCGGGGTTGAAACCAAATTTTGCCAATGCCAACAGTGTTAATATTGTAACACCGCCAAGTAAAAGAATTGCTTTAATTATCTGTACCCAGGTGGTTGCGAGCATACCACCGAATAAAACATAAACAAGCATAACAATGCCCACTATAATTTCAGCTGTCTCATAAGGTATGTTAAACATGAGCTTGATAAGATTTCCAGAGCCAACCATCTGTGCTATTGTATATGCCAAAACAGTTAATATACTTCCGATTGCAGCAGCAACCCTTATAGGTTTTTGTTTTAACCTGAAGGCAACAACATCGGCAAAGGTAAACTTACCTAAGTTTCTTAATGGCTCTGCAATAAGAAACATAAGCGCAGGCCATCCCACAAGCCAGCCTGTGGCGTATATCATGCCATCATAACCATTTAATGAAACCATTCCCGCTATTCCCAAAAAAGATGCAGCTGACATATAGTCACCCGCTAACGCCAAACCGTTCTGAAAACCTGTAACACTTCTGCCTGCTGCGTAAAACTCACTTGTTGTCTTTGTTTTTTTCGCAGCCCAGTAGGTGATTGCTAATGTCAGAAAAATAAATATAAGAAAAAAGGTTATTGCCATACTCCCCCCGCTTTTAATATTTTTAGACTACAAAATCTGACAAAAAAACTTAACAAACTAAACAAGCTCTTTCTTTAGTTCTGAAACGGTTTTGTCATAGGAGCCATTTGCCCATATAACATAAATAACCGTTAATAACCAGGAACCTATAATTACGCCAACTCCAGCTATAATTCCGATATTTGTCGCAACTCCGATCTTAATTTTCAAAACATCTTTTGCATAGCCAATCATGCCAATATATCCGTAATAAAATAAAAACAGAAAAAACGTTAGAACAAAACTCACTAACCATCTCTTTGTTACAAGCTTTTTAAATTTTTCTGAAGAAACAATCTCGTGTGCTGATTTTGCCATAATTTCACCCCCTTTTTGTTTTATTTTAAACATTGTTTAAAAAAATAAAACATAAAATCTATTATATTCTAAAATAAGTAAATGTTTTATTTTTGTCAACAATATTAATTTTAAAACAAAAAAATTTTAATGTTAGGATTTTAGGGTAGCAATATTTTTTGAAAAATAAATTATACTACCCTACATTTATATAGTCTAAATCTCTCTGGAAATAGATCTGCTGTATTTTTTTAAGATATTTTAAGTAATCTGAAGGTGGTGATTTGAAATAGTTTTCTGTATTAATTTTCATCTTTTCTATGAGATAGCTATCTTTTAATATATCAACAAACCTAAACTCCGGTATGCCAGACTGTTTGGTTCCCATAATCTCACCGGGACCCCTAAGTTTCAAATCAAACTCTGCCAATTTAAAACCATCTGAATTGTCCCTGAAAAAAATTAATCTCTCCCTTCCTTCTTTGCTTAATCTCTTTGTATCAACAAGAACAATACAGGTTGATTGATCGCCTCCTCTCCCTATTCTTCCTCTCAGCTGATGAAGCTGAGACAGTCCGAACCTTTCACCGTGCTCTATAATCATGACCGTTGCCTTCGGAACATCTACACCTACCTCTATTACTGTTGTAGAGACAAGAACACTTATATCACCTTTTTTAAAGCTGTCCATTATTTGTTCTTTTTCTTCCTGACTGATTCTGCCATGCAACAAACCACAATTAAACTCTTTAAATCTGATCTTAACGACTTCATACATCTCTTTGGCTGATTTAAGTTCAAGCTGATTATCTTCTTCTATTACAGGATATACCACATAGACCTGAAAGCCTTTTTTTATCTCCTCTTCGGCTATCTTAAAAGCCCTTTCTCTGTGAGATTCCGGCAGAACCATAGTTCTGACAGGTTTTCTTCCCGATGGAAGCTCATCTATTATTGATAAATCTAAATCACCATAGACCGTCATTGTAAGTGTCCGGGGTATTGGTGTTGCTGACATATAGAGGGTATGAGGGTTTCTGCCTTTCTTTATGAGAAGATTTCTTTGCTCAACGCCAAATCTGTGTTGCTCATCTATTATGGCAAGACCTAAATCTTTGAAGTTAACATTTTCCTGAATTAAAGAATGGGTACCTACCAGTATCTGTGTTTCGCCATCTTCAAGTTTTTTAAGTATATCATCCTTATCTTTTTTCTTCAGAGATGAAGTGATGAGATGGCATCTTATATCTAAACCGGTGAAATACCTTTTTAAGTTTAAATAATGTTGTTCCGCCAGTATCTCCGTTGGGACCATAAAGGCAACCTGTTTTCCAGCCTCCACAGCCATTAAGGCAGAGCTGATTGCAACTATTGTCTTGCCTGAGCCAACATCACCCTGAAGCAATCTGTGCATTGGTTTATCTTTTTTTAAATCCTTTTTTATTTCCTCTATTACCCTGATCTGAGCTTTTGTTAAAGGGAAGTTAAGTCTTTCGGTAAATCTATTCAAAAGCTCACCGGAAAAGCTAAGGGGACTAACAAAAACCTTTTCAATCTCCTTTCTCTTCTCTGCCAAAAGGGAGAAAAAAAGAAAAAGTTCTTCATTTAAAAGTGATTGGTGGTATATGCTCTTTCTTTGTTCCCATTTATCTCTTTCAAAATCTTCTTGAGGAAAGTGTATATTAAAAAGTGCTTCACCTGTATCAATGACATTAAAAACCCTTTTAATCTCTTTGGGCAGAAGGGATTTTAACAGTAACCTTCCTTCAAACAATACATCATATAAAATTTTTCTATAAATTTTTTCACTAAATCCCTGAGGTAAACCATGATAGACCGGCAAAATTTTTACCTTGAGGTCTTCCTCTGAAAACCCGATCTTTTCAATCTCCGGATGGGAAATCTCCTTCGATCCCCTGAAGACTTTTACCTTACCGAATATATTAATCTCCTGATTTTTTTTCAGTAAGTCCTTTATAAAATCCGGCGGATCAGTAAACCAGCGAAGGGTTAAATACCCTGTCCCATCAGTTACCAATGCGGTATACCCTCTCGTTTTCTTATTTAAAAAGCCTTTAGGAACCCAAGTTCCGCTGTTTATCGTCCTTACTTTTAAATAGGCGTTATCACCATCTTTGAGAAGAGAGATTTTTCCAATGTTTCTCTTGTCAATCCATTGATAGGGGATATTGAATATTACATCCCTAACGGTCCTGAACCCTTTTTTTTCAAGCTTTTGGGCGGTTTTTTCTCCCACCCCTCTGCAATACCTTAGTGATTTGTTAAGAAAACTTTCAAATTTAACTAAATCTTCAATCATTTCTTGATTTCTATAATCTTGAGTTTGAGCTTTCCGAGATAGAGGGATATATCTTCTGTATTCTCCTCTTCGGTAAGCTTAATATGTGTGGGATTGGCAGGATATTCTCCAAATGTAGAATCCACAGGAACAAAATATCCGTTGAGATAAACCTCATTCCATGCATGATACAGGAAGCCTTTGTTTTCTTCAGAATAGGTAATTCCGCCCACTATTTTTGCAGGAATTCCAAGACTTCTTAGAAGGCCTGCGGTAAGCATCGAGTGGGCTTCACACTCACCTTCCTTTGTTTTCAGTACCTCAAGAGCAGAGGCTCTGTCTTTCAGAGATTTTTTTATATTTTTGTTAACCCATTCCAAAACCTTTTTTACCTTTTCTTCGTCAGTTTTTGCATCTGCTACTATCTTCCTGGCAGTCTCGGCAATCTCCTTGTCGTTACTTTGAATCTTTGGAGTAGCTTTTAGATATTTTTCGGGGTTTATTTTTTTCTGCTCCGTAAGGGGGTTGACAGATGTCTTCACTATTATTCTGTTACCTTCCCTTTTAACAACCTGATAAGCCGACTGTGGCGGTAAAACCTTTTCGATACCACTGATCTCAAAAACAATCTCTTTAATGATATCGGGGTTTTCATTTATGGTTACAGGTATCGACGCGTAAGCAAGAATATCATAAACTGATGTGGAATCATCAAGCTTGAGGGCAGTTTCTTTAGACATCTTTTTTAACGTAAAACCCTGAAGGGATTCTTCCTTATATGTATCTCCGTTTCCATAGACGTAACTGGTAATCTGAATATTTCCTAAAGATTGATTAAGAGGGTATACCTTTTGCCCATCCTCCATTCTGGGCTGTCCAATCTCAACCTTAAGTGTTTCCACTTTTTGCATAGCCTCTACATAGACTTTAAAACTATATTTTTTCCCTTCGGAAATTCCTTCTTTCCAAACAATAAAGCCTGCAGACGATAACGGGATAATATCACCATCTAATCTTTCTTCCGTATATTTTCCCGCAGAATAGGTTCTTAATAATAAATTTTCTCCCTTTCTGATACCCTTTATTTCCATTTGGGACTCACCAATTTTCTGAGAGTAATGAAAATAGATTGGTCTATAGGACTCGTTTAAAATAATCTCTTCTTTTAATACCGTATAAATCTTTTCCTGACCTAAATCAAGCCTGATAACCCCTGTCCCTGATAAAAAATATGCCGATTTTTCATTAAAAAGAATATCACTTGCGGTTCCCTGAAAGTATCCTATCTTTTTGTCTGTAAAAAAAAGTCCTAAATACTCGTCCTTGATAACCTTTTTTATCTGGAAATCGGGCTTCTTAAAGGCATAGATCTCACCTTTATTGCAGGAAAGAAAAAAAATTATGAGAGAGAAGAAAAAAAATACTCTCTTTTCAGGGCTTTTCAATTGACAGAATCTCAAACTCCTTTACCCCTATAGGAACCTGTACTTTTACCACATCTCCTTCTGACTTTCCTATCAACGCCTTCCCGATAGGAGAGGTATAGGATATCTTTCCCGCATTGACATCGGACTCATCTTCTGAGACTATCTGATAGGTAAACTCCTGATCTGTATTAAGATCTAATATGGTAACCTTGAGTCCAAAGGCAACCTTGTCGGTGCTCAAAGTAGCGGGATCTATAATAACCGCCTTGGCAAGCTTCCCCTCCAGCTCGCTAATTTTGGCCTCTATTAAACCCTGTCTGTTCCTTGCAGCATCGTATTCCGCATTTTCTGATAAATCACCATGGGCTCTTGCTTCTGCTATGTCCTTTATTACCTTCGGTCTTTCGACCTTTTTTAAATGTTCTAACTCATTTCTCAGTTTTTCATAACATTCCTTAGTCACAGGATATCTATCCATCATTAACCTCCGAGAAGTTTGTGATAATCTTGAAGAGAGCTAACAGTAATTTTGGTTTTCAATAGCTCCGGTATTGAGTAAGAAGCAATTTTTGCTGCTGAGATAGTTGTAAAATAGGGGATACCGTTTTCAAGGGCTGATCGCCTGATAAGATAGGAATCTTCTATCTCCTTTTGACCGAAAGTGGTATTTATTATTAAGTTTACTTCTTTGTTTTTTATTTTATCAACAATGTTTGGTCTTCCTTCTATCACCTTAAGGACCCGTTCGTTATCTATACCTTTATCTTTTAAATATTTAGAGGTTCCTGCGGTACAGATAAGTTTGAAGCCATATGTTTTCAGCAGTCTTGCAATGTCTAATATCTGAGGTTTATCTTCATCTTTAACGCTTATAAAGACTGTGCCTGAGAGAGGGATACTATTACCCGCCGATATCTGTGATTTTGCAAAGGCAAGGTATGGAGTCCTGTCTATACCCATTACCTCTCCCGTTGATTTCATCTCGGGACCAAGAATCGTATCAACACCGGGAAATTTAATGAATGGGAATACCGCCTCTTTGGCACTAAAAAACTTCGGGACAATCTCTTTTGTAAAACCAAGCTCTTTGAGGGATTTGCCCAACATACATTTCAACGCCAGTTTCGCCAGGGGAACTCCTATTGCCTTGCTAACAAAAGGCACTGTTCTTGATGCCCGGGGGTTAACCTCAAGAATATAAATATCCTCATCTTTTATGGCAAACTGGATGTTAATGAGCCCTATTACATTAAGCTCCCTTGCGAGGAGCTTTGTCTGTCTTATCAGCTCGTTTATTATATCCTCTTTTAATGAATAGGGAGGAATAATACAGGCACTATCTCCGGAATGAACTCCTGCCTCTTCTATGTGCTCCATTACACCGCCAACTACTACAATCTCACCATCGGATATGGCATCTACATCAACTTCTATGGCATCCTTAAGAAACTTATCGATTAAAACAGGATGTTCTTCAGAGGCCCTTACTGCTTCTGTAATGTATCTGATAAGATTTTTTCTGTCGTAAACAATCTCCATTGCCCTTCCACCTAAAACATAGGAAGGTCTGACCATAACAGGATAACCTATTTTTTCCGCAATCATTATGGCTTCTTCTTCAGACCTTGCTATACCGCTTTCAGCCTGTTTAAGTCCTAAATTTAACAATACCTCCCTAAACCTTTCTCTGTCTTCTGCCCTGTCAATGCTATCAGGGGAAGTGCCTAAAATATTTACTCCCGCCTTTTCTAAAGGGACTGCTAACTTAAGAGGTGTTTGCCCGCCAAATTGAACAATAATTCCCTTTGGTTTCTCCCTCTCTATGATATTTAACACATCTTCGAAAGTTAACGGTTCAAAGTACAATCTGTCAGATGTATCATAATCGGTACTGACTGTCTCAGGGTTACAGTTAATCATAATGGCCTCGAGCCCTTCCTCTTTTACTGCAAAGGCGGCGTGGACACAACAATAATCAAACTCAATTCCCTGCCCTATTCTGTTTGGTCCTCCTCCCAGAATAATTATCTTTTCCTTTTCTGTTGGTAATGCCTCGTCTTCTTCTTCGTATGTGGAGTAGAGGTAAGGTGTCTTGGCTCTAAACTCCGCTGCACAGGTATCAACCATCTTATAGATAGGTCTGACACCCTTTTCTTCCCTGTAGTTTCTGACCTTTAGCTCGTCAATCCCCAAAAGCTTTGCCAGTCTTCGATCGGAAAAGCCTAACCTCTTTGCCTCTTCTAACAAATTACTGTCAAGTTTAGATATATCAAAGTCTCTGTCTCTGACAAACTCTTTCAGATATTCTTCAAAATCAATTATTTCCTTAATATTCTTCAAAAACCACGGGTCAATCTTACTAAGTTCATAAATTCTCTCAATGGAGTAATTCATTCTAAATGCTTCACCGATGTACCAAAGTCTCTCACTATTGGGTGTTCTGAGTTTTTCTTCAATTATTGCCTGTCGGTCTTCTGGTGAACCACCTTTTATCTTTTCATCAAAGCCATAGCTACCTATCTCAAGGGACCTTATGGCCTTCTGTAATGATTCCTTAAATGTTCTGCCTATGGCCATTACCTCACCTACCGATTTCATCTGAGTCCCAAGGGTTGGGTTGGTCTTGGGGAATTTTTCGAAGGCAAATCTTGGTATTTTTACTACCACATAGTCTATGGCAGGCTCGAAGGATGCAGGTGTTTCTTTTGTAATATCATTCTTAATCTCATCGAGGGTATATCCTACCGCCAGTTTTGCTGCGATCTTGGCAATGGGATAACCTGTTGCCTTGGAGGCCAGAGCAGAGCTTCTGGAAACTCGCGGGTTCATCTCAATAACAACCATTCTGCCGTTCTCCGGATTGATGGCAAACTGAATGTTTGACCCCCCTGTATCAACTCCTATCTCTCTGATAATCTTAATGGCAGCATCTCGCATTATCTGATATTCTTTGTCTGTTAATGTTTGGGCGGGAGCAACGGTTATACTATCACCGGTGTGAACACCCATAGGATCAAAATTTTCTATGGAGCAGATGATAACAACATTGTCCATTCGGTCTCTCATAACCTCCAGCTCAAACTCTTTCCAACCCAAAACAGACTCTTCAATAAGGACCTGAGAAACCGGACTCAGGTCAAGACCATTTTTTACTACCTGTTCATACTCTTCTATATTGTATGCAATACCACCACCGGTTCCGCCCAAGGTAAATGCTGGTCTTATAATTGCAGGAAAACCAATATCTTTTATAACATCAAAGGCTTCTTTAAGATTCGTTGCAAGCCCGCTCTTTGGGACTTCAAGCCCAATATTCAGCATGGCCTTCTTAAAAAGCTCTCTGTCTTCACCTTTTTTTATGGCATTTATATTGGCACCTATCAGTTTTACGTTATATTTGTCTAAAACACCTTTTTCATAGAGAAACATTGTCAGGTTAAGAGCGGTCTGCCCACCAAGCGTTGGCAGGATGGCGTCGGGTCTCTCCTTTTCTATAATCTTCTCAAGATACTCAACTGTTAAAGGCTCTATATATGTAGCATCGGCAAGCTGAGGGTCTGTCATTATTGTTGCAGGATTGGAGTTGGCTAAAATAACCCTATATCCTTCCTCTTTGAGGGCCTTTATTGCCTGGGTTCCGGAATAATCAAACTCGCAGGCCTGACCAATAATAATCGGACCAGAACCTATAACAAAGATACTTTTAATATCTGTTCTTTTAGGCATACCTTTATCTCTCCTGAAAAATTAACTTATATATTTTAACCTATTTTGTACATAAGTAAATGAGAATATCCTATCTTTTTAATATTACCATTGTCTCTATATGAAAGGTCTGTGGGAACATATCAAATGGTACTACCTTTTCTATTGTGTAACCGCTGTAAGCCAGTGTTTGGATATCTCTTGCCAAAGTTGTAGGATTACAGGAAAGATATATTATTATCTTTGGATTGAACTTTGGTATATAGGGCATTATTTCCTTTGCTCCAATTCTTGGAGGATCCAGAAAAACCAAATCAAAACTTCTTTTATTGTTAAACATTTTCAAAACTTCGTCTCTTACACCTGCTCTGATGGGATGTATATTGAGAATATTATTCTTTGCAATATTTTCTTCCAATGCCCTAAAGGACGAGTTATTTCCCTCAACTGCAACTACATATTTACACAACTTACTGAAAAGAAATGAAAAATTTCCTGAACCGGAAAAAAGCTCAAGCATAGTGGCCGATTGGTAATTATCACCTAAATAATCGGCAATACTATTTAATATTACCGCATTAACTTCAGGATTAGCCTGTATAAAGCCATCGGCATATACTTTTAAATTATAACTTAATCTGTTTAACTCTATTGAATAAGTCAGATAGGGATCCTTTAATGTAAAAACCCGCCCCTTTTTTGTCCTTACAATACCACCTTTAAAAATCTCTGAAACTTTTTTAAGATTTGAAGGATTAAAATTGTCCTCCTTTGCCTTACCGGAAAAGACAAAGTTGTTCTCTTTAGACGAGTAATATATCTCAAAATCAAGTATTCCTCTGAGCTCATTTTTGTATTTTTTAAGCTCCTTTAATACTTCAACTACAGGTTTTTTCAGAATGTAGCAATTATCTATATCGACAACCTTATTACTGTTGTAAACATTAAATCCCAAACAAATCTCGTTCTTCTCCAGCCCAACCTGAAATCTGACCCTTTGTCTGTAATTCCATTCACCACCCGCTGTGTATGTATCACTAACATCGGGATTTGCTATCCTTCCTATTCTCTCTAATATATCTTTGGTAATATTTTTCTTGGATATGACCTGATAATTGTAGTTAATGTGTTGCCACTGACAGCCGCCACAGTTGCCAAAGTACGGACAGGGATAGGTTCTCCTGTGTGGTGAAGATTTTAATATTTCTTTTAATTTACCATCTAAATAGGTCTTTCTGTCTCTTTCAACAGTGAACTTAACTACATCTCCCGTAACAGTATAGGGAATGAAAGCCACTTTCCCGTCAAATCTTGCCACTCCTGCTGAACTATATGAGAGATTTGAAATTTCTGCTATGTATGATTTTTCATCTTGATAAATCTTTGTGCTGTCAGTCATAGCCAACCTTACTTTCCGACATGAACAACCGCTACCTTCTCAAGATCCTTACCGAGTATAGTTCTTCCAACCTTTAAAAATCTCTCAGCTGCATCAGTTACATAATAATCAGGTTCCAGTGCCTTTTTTCTGCGGGATATTATCCCTTTCTCTTTCAGTAACTGTAACACCATATTTGAAGTCTCCGTAGCAGAATCAACGATTTTTACCTCATTTCCAAAAAATTTTCCTATAGAACTTTTTAACAAAGGATAGTGGGTACAGCCAAGAACAAGGGTGTCTATATCCTTGTTTTTAAAAAATTTCAGGTAATGAGCTATAACATCGTCAACTATAGGTCCTTTTAGTAGCCCCTCTTCCACAAGGGGGACAAACAACGGACAGGGTTTTGAAAAAACAGATATCTTTTTATTTAAGGATTTAATCTCTTCTTTATAGGCAGAGCTTCTTATTGTTGCCTCAGTGCCTATAATACCAACCCTATAGTTTCTTGTAATCTCAACAGCCTTTTTAGCGCCGGGCTCAATAACACCAATAATGGGTATATCAAAGGTTTCTTTAAGAATCCTTAAGCTTGTTGCAGTGGATGTATTGCAGGCAACTACAAGGAGTTTAATATCAAACTGCATCAAAAATTTTGTATTTTCAATGGAATATCTGACAATAGTATCTTTTGACTTGTTGCCATAGGGAACCCTTGCGGTATCACCTAAGTAAATAAGCTTTTCTGCAGGTAACTTCTTCTTTATCTCTTTTAAAACGGTAAGCCCGCCTACGCCGGAATCAAATATGCCTATGGGATTATTCAAAGAACCTCCTAAAGTTTGTTTATTTTATCAAATTTATCTCGTAAATAAAAGTCCCATCTATATTAATCTTATCTACATCCCATTCTTTGGGAAAAGGAGCAAGGGGAGAGGCATCCTTAAGCGCCTTCATCGCAGCATCATCAAGAAAGGCATATCCGGAAGATTGAATTAACATCTTGTTTTCAATCTTTCCATCTCTTCCAATTGTAAAGGAAATCTTTAGCCTTCCTCCGATACCCCTCTCTCTTGCAACCTCGGGATAACGCCAAACTGCCTCGACCTTTCTTTTTACCTTTTCAAGGTAGGACCAATACTTATATTCTCTGGTATTAAGGACAAGCTCTTTAGAACCTTTGATATTACCCGTATCAAGACTAATACTTTCTTCTTTAGGAAGCTTAGCCAACAAGTCTGTTGATTTAGGAATTAAACTCTTTAAGTTTGGCAATTCCTTCTCTTCTTTAGGTTTCAACTCATCTTTTATCCTTTTCTCATCATCAGTTCTGCTATCCTGCATCTTTACCTGAGGCTTGACTGGCTCTTCTTGCTTTATCTGTGTTTTTTCAGGTGAAGTCTCACTCTTCAGAGCTTCTTTTTGCTTAATGTCCTCTAAGACTTTGGGAATTGATTTACTAATCTCCGGAAGCCTGTTTTCTTCGCCTGTTTTTGTATCCCTTGCACCTAAGGCCTTTAATTCTTTATCAGATAATTTTGGGGGGATAATTCTTGGAGGATAGTAAGGAACTATCTCAATAATTTCTTCTTTTTTTTTACCAGTTCTTTTTAAATCACCTTCAAAAAATAACGAGCTTAGGAACGCAAAAAGATGAATTAATAACGATATTATTATCGCCAATAAAAGATATTTTCTGTTCACAAAAACCTTTTAGACAGCATTTTTAATTTTATTAGCGTATTCTTCCATTTCTCCTTCTTCGTATTTACGATGCTCCATACCAATTTTAATTCCATCATTTGGCCTTCTCGGTATAAGATGAAAGTGGGAATGAAATATAATCTGACCCGCATCTATCCCGTTGTTTTGAATTAAATTAACTCCCGAGACGCCTAAAGCCTTTGTTATTGCACCACATAGCTTTTTTAAAACAATGCCGGTTTTTTTAAGTATTTCTTCGTCCATATCCATCATATTAACATAGTGCTTCTTCGGCAAAACCAAAAGATGCCCCTTGCTGACGGGGTTTATATCCATAACAGCTACGAAATCTCCATCCTCATATACCTTTGCGGAAGGTATGGATCCGTTAATAATTTTACAAAAAATACAGTCCATAGAACCTCCTAAATTTTTTAATACTTTTTAAAAACTTTCTCTTTCTTCATATATTACTATAAAGCTTTCATCACATAAATGCTTTTTTGACATTTTTATATATTCTGCTATATTTAAAAAAAGAAAAAAGGAGGATAAATTATGATAGACAATATCAAAAAGATTCTTTATGCAGGATTGGGAATTTTTGCCCTTTCAGAAGACAAGGCAAAGGAAATAATACAGGAACTCATTAAACAAGGTGAAATAACAGCTCAGGAAGGCGAGCAACTAATTTCAGATCTTAAGAACAAGGCATGGGATAGGGGTAAATCCTTTGAAGAAAAGATTGCCCTGAAGATAAAAGATTACTTAAAAATCAGTGAGTTAGAAGAAAGAGTAAAAAAATTGGAAGATGAACTCAGCAAAATAAGAGAAAAATTGTCCTAAAAATTAGTTGACAAAAATAAATTTCAAATTAGAATAATTATTAAATGAAAAAAATTATTGAAAAACTAAAAGAGAAAAATATAAAGATAACTCCTCAAAGGATAGCCATTATAGAGTTTCTGATGTCAACAAAAAGCCATCCTTCAGCAGAGGATATTTACAAAGAGATTTCAAAAAAATATCCTTCTATGTCTTATGCCACCGTTTATAATACTCTGATTACCCTTAAAAACTTAGGTGAGGTGGTGGAACTTGCCATAGATAGTGATAAAAAAAGATTTGATATTGATACCTCTCTGCATCATCATTTTTATTGTACAAGATGTAAAAGGGTCTATGACCTGAGCAAAAATTTTATAATAGAAGCAATATCAACTATTGATGGCCACAATGTTGAAAGGACTTTCTTAAATTTCACAGGAATCTGTAATAAATGCTTAAAGGAGGAAAAAGATGAGCAAGACAGAAAAAAATCTTAAAGAAGCCTTTGCGGGTGAATCTCAGGCAAACAGAAAGTATTTAGCCTTTGCTAAAAAGGCTGAACAGGAAGGGTATAAAGGAATTGCTAAGCTCTTTCGTGCAGCTGCAGAAGCAGAAACCGTTCATGCCCATAATCATCTGAAGGAGCTCAACGGTATTAAATCAACAAGAGAAAACTTGGAAGAGGCAATCAACGGAGAAACCTATGAGTTTAAAAATATGTATCCCTTAATGATTGAAGAGGCAGAAAAGGAGGGTAATTCAGGGGCAAAAAGAAGCTTCCACTATGCCAATGAAGTTGAAAAGATACATGCAGGTCTGTTTAAAAATGCCCTTGACAATATTGATAAAAAAGAAGATTATGAGATTTATGTCTGCGGAGTCTGTGGTAACACCTTCATAGGAGAAGCTCCTGAAAAATGCCCCATTTGTAACGCATTAAAAAAATTTTTTAAAAAAATAGAATAAGGGAGGATAAGATATGGCTTACGTTATGGAAATTTATAAATGTGAGATCTGTGGTAATATAATTGAAGTTCAGCATGGCGGAGCGGGCTCACTTGTTTGTTGTGGACAACCTATGAAACTTATGAAAGAAAACACCGTTGATGCTTCCAAGGAAAAGCATGTTCCTGTTGTTGAAATTAACGGAAATAAGGTTACGGTAAAAGTCGGGGCTGTTCCACATCCAATGGAAGAGAAACACTATATCGAATGGATACAGATTATTACGGATAAAAAATCTTACAGGCATTATCTAAAGCCCGGTGAAGCGCCAGAGGCAACCTTTGAAGTTGAGGGGGAAATAAAAAAGGTCAGAGAATACTGTAATCTACATCTACTTTGGTCAAATAATTAAGGAGGAATCTTATTATGTGCAATACTTCAAGCTTCTACATCACAGTGGGGCAACAGGTCCCGAATTTTGAGATTGAAATTTATGATGCTGGCAAACAAGACTTCGGAAAGATTTCCCTTGCTGATATAAAAGCCCGTAAAGAGTGGTTAATCCTGTTTTTTTATCCCGCCGATTTTACCTTTGTATGTCCCACAGAGCTCGACGATCTCGCGAAAATATATGATGAGTTGAAAAAGATGGGCTGTGAAGTACTATCGGTAAGCACCGATACAAAATATACCCATCTGGCATGGCATAGAGATGAGCTTCTGCTTAAGGGCGTTAAGTATCCCATGGGGGCAGACACAACCGGTAATCTTTCAAGGATGTTTGGTGTATATGATGAAAATACAGGTTTGGCGTTACGGGGAACTTTTATCATTAATCCTGAGGGTAAGTTAGTAGCTTCTGAAGTAAACTATTACAATGTTGGAAGAAATGCAGAGGAGTTGCTTAGAAAGATGAAGGCAAATCTTTACCTTGCGGTTCATCCTGAAGAGGCCTGTCCCGCAAGATGGAAAGAAGGTGATAAAACCTTGACACCTTCGGCAGAGTTAGTGGGAAATGTTTATAAGGCTTTGAAATAGTCAAAAAGGGAAGTGATAGACCAAAAGTCATCACTTCCTTTCAAGTTTTATAGATTTAAAACTTTATCCCGTCTATACTTATTTTAACAAAGAGTCATTACATCAGTTAATTCTTCAATTGATTTTATTTTTTTTTATTCTAAAATATTTCTATGCAACTACCTGATGGTTTATACAGAGTCCTCCTTGAAAATATAAATGACGGAGTCTATTTTACCGATGTTAACAGGAAAATCCTTTACTGGAATAAGGGGGCTGAAGAACTGACGGGGTATAAAAAGGATGAGATCATCGGAAGGTATTGTCATGACAACATACTCAAACACATAGACGAACAGGGAAAAGAGTTATGCACAAACAGTTGTCCTCTCGACTGGACCATAAGAACAGGAACACCCCACAGAGCAGAGATCTATCTCCACCATAAAGATGGTCATCGTGTTCCCATAACTGTTTATTGTGCGCCCATATTCAATTCAAAAAACGAGATTGTAGGTGCCGTTGAAATATTCAGGGATAACAGTTATGTTAAATCCTTAAGAGAAAGAATAAAACATCTCGAAGAGGCTGCATTACTTGACGAACTGACAAAACTATCTAACAGAAGATTTTTAGAGTTGACGATTTTAACAAAAATCCTTGAAACAAGAAGATATAACCGCTCCTATGGCGTAATTTTTGTTGATGTGGATAATTTTAAATCAATAAATGACACCTATGGACATAGCGTTGGAGATAAGATACTTATGATGGTTGCCTCCACCTTAAGAAGTAATGTAAGATTTTACGATACTGTCGGAAGGTGGGGTGGAGATGAGTTTGTTCTTGTCGTTGAACTTAAAGGCGAAGATGACTTAAATAATATTACACAGAAGATACAAAACCTTGTTCAAAAATCCTATATCACCATTGGTGATAAAAAAATTCAGACAACCCTTTCTATCGGTGCCACCACAATCGCTATTAAAGACTCCATAGAATCGGTTATCTCACGGGCCGATAAATTAATGTATTTAAGCAAAAATAAGGGCAAAAATAATATCACGATAGGATAAGTTATCATGATAGTGGTTGAAAAGATGGTTAAAGGCAAAATCCTGAGATTATTTTTCGGAGATATAACCGAAAGAGATCTCGATGCCATAGTTAACCCCGCTAACTCTGAGCTACAACACGGAGGCGGTGTTGCGGGTATCATTGTTAAAAAGGGCGGATATATAATACAAAGTGAGAGCGATAAAATCGGTTATTTACCGGTAGGGCAATCTGCAATAACCTCTGCAGGGGCTCTAAAGGCAAAATTTGTCATTCATACCGTAGGTCCCATATATGGTGAGGGAGATGAAGATAATAAGCTTAAAGAGGCAATTTTCAACACACTAAAGTTAGCCTGTGAAAAGGGATTGAGATCCATCTCTATTCCCGCTATCAGCGCGGGCATATTCGGTTTTCCTAAAGACAGATGTGCGGAGATACTTGTCAATGAAGCAAAAAGTTTTATAGAAACAAACCCGGAATGTTCTCTTCAGATAGTAGAGTTTTGCATATACAATGAAGATGTGCTGAGTTTTTTTAAAAAAGAGTTTGGAAAAATTTAATTATTGTGTTTGACTATCCCTTCAATTTCGAAAAAGTTTTTGCCACCTTTCTTCAAAGACATAACAGATTTTTGATATCTTGCTTAGTAGAGGGTAAAGAAGTGCCCGCCTACCTGCCAAATCCCGGCAGATTGTGGGAGTTATTAATAAAGGATACCCCTTTAATACTGGCTAAAAACAAAACTGAACTTAAAATACCCTATACAGTTATAGCCTGTTATAAAGAAGGCCAGCCGGTGCTTCTTCATACACACCTTACCAATAAAATTGTTGAAACCCTGGTTGATAATAATGAAATACCATTTTTTAAAAACTATTCAGTCCTATCAAAAGAAACAAAGTACAAAAAAAGCAGGTTTGACCTGTTACTTAAGAATGAGAAAGAAGAGCTATTTCTCGAGATAAAAACCTGCACCCTCTTCGGAAAGAAGATAGCCATGTTTCCTGATGCCGTGACAGAAAGGGGGACGAGACATCTGCTTGAACTTAAGGAGATTTCTCAGCATGGCAAAAGGGCCTGCATACTCTTTGTTATAATGAACAGTCAAATCGATTACTTTTTGCCAGCCTATCATATAGATTTAAACTTCAGTAAAAGCTTGGTTGAGGTTAGAGATTTTGTAGATATAAAAGCTATGTCTGTAACATGGGATAAATCCTTTAGTTACGTTGATAATGTTAAGTTAGTCAATATACCCTGGAATTTAATTGAGCAGGAAACAAATGACAGAGGATGCTATCTGCTTTTATCAGAACTTGCGGATAATAAAAAAATTACCGCAGGAAACCTAAAAAACATTAATCTTTTAAAAGGCTATTATGTTTATATTGGTTCTGCCTTAAACTCTCTGTCAAAGAGAATAGCCAGACATAAAAGAAAAAACAAAAATTTTCACTGGCATATTGACTATCTGACAAGCATAAGCAAAACGATAAAGGATATACCAATAGTTACGAATGAAGATTTAGAGTGTTATATATCGGAAAAGATCAGTGAGATAGCAGATAAACTTATC
>JAOAGA010000029.1 GCA_026415985.1 Pseudomonadota bacterium
ACCTATGTCAAACTCTTCATATAAAATTACCTCTTCTCCTCTTTTATCTTTTAACTGGTTAATATGTCTATACCTATTTGGGGTCCTTGTTATAAAAAATCTTGACTTTTATTTCATATTTATGAGTATAATAAGTGTTTATGGGCTCATAGCTCAGCTTGGTAGAGCCACCGGCTCATAACCGGTCGGTCCCTGGTTCGAATCCAGGTGAGCCCATCTTCTAAGATAAAAAATGGAAAATTTTTATAGACATAAATTTCTGTTTCTGGTGTTTTTCAAAAAAGATAGCAAAAGTTTAAAAAAAATGCCCTATAAAGGGCATTTTTTTTATTTAAGAGATGATTATAAAAAAAATATTTGATTTTTTAAATTCTTATGCACCATTTGCATTTCAGGAAAGCTGGGACAACTCAGGACTCCAGATAGGGGATCTAAACAAAAAGGTAAGTAGGGCCTTATTATCTCTTGATGTAACTTTAGATACTGTGCTTGAGGCGAAAGAGTTAGGGGCACAATTAATAATATCTCACCATCCCCTGTTCTTTAAGCCATTAAAGTGTGTAGATTGTTCAAACAATATTGTCAAGACATTGCTTGATTTTAATATTTCTGTCATTTCCAATCATACGCCCCTTGATTTGGTACCAAAGGGAGTAAGTTTCTCTTTGGGTATGAAGTTAAATCTCAAAAATATGAGGGTTTTATCTCCTTCTGAGGAAAAGTTTTTTTACAAACTTTTTTTTAATGTTCCCACGGGAATGGAAAGGACAATATTAAGCAAGATCTTTTCTGAAGGTGTTGGTGAATATCTCTATTACAAAAACTGTGCTTTCGAAACCTTTGGAGAAGGGAGGTTTTCAGTAAAAGATGACGAGAATAGGGTTCCCTATTTAAAGGCCTCTAATCCCTATAAAGAGGGGAAGATTGAAGTTTTGGTGAGAAAGGACAGGATTAACTGGGTCATCGATAAAATTAGATCAATACACCCCTATGATGAGTTAGCCTTTGATGTCTTTGAAGAATCCGTTAACCCTCTGAATATAGGCTATGGGGCTATTGGTGAGCTTTCAACTCCTAAAAAATTATCCAGCGTTATAGATCTTGTCAAAGAGTCTTTAGGTATCAGTAAGGTAAGATATACGGGAGATTTAAACAGAAAGGTAAAAAAGGTTGCCGTTTTAGGCGGTTCCGGTAGTTCATTTATAAAGGATGCCATAAGGGCTTCCGCAGAGGTGTTTATTTCAGGAGACATCAAGTATCACGATGCCCTTGATTATGGTGATAAAATTTCAATATTAGATGTTGGACACAGGGCATCGGAAGAGCCGGTTTTATTTTACTTAAAAGAACAAATATCAAAGGAGTTTAAAGAAGTAGAGTTTTTTATAAGCAAAAGTTTCGGAGATTTTTACAAATATATTTAGGTTAAGGAGGTTAAAATTGATAGAAGAATTAAAACTTTTATGGGATTTACAAAAGCTTGATATGGAGATAATGGATTTGGAAAAAAGGATTTCGGAATATCCTTCCAAGAAAGACAGGGCAAGGAACAAATTAAACGAAATCAAGGGTGAATTAGATATTAAGCTTGAAGAAAAGGAAAGATTGCTAAGGGAAAAGGAAAACAAAGAAAAAGAGATAGAACAGGAAAATCAAAAGATTAAAAATGTTGAAGCTCGCCTGAATTATATCAAAAACCAGAAAGATTATCTGGAAATAAAGAAAAAGATTGAACTTGCCAAAAAATCAAACAAACTACGGGAAGATGATGTCCTTAAGAAGATGGAAGAAATTGATAATATTGAAAAAATTGTTTCAGAACTTACACAAAAACATGAAAAAGAGGAAGAAAGTATATCAAACATAATTAAGACCTTAGAAAATGAAGAAAAGGAGCTGGAGAGTAAAAAAGGCCTTCTTCTTATCAACAGAGATGAACTTATATCTAAAATCAATAAAGATATGTTAAGCAAATATGATTTTATAAGAAAAAACTGTCGGGGCATAGCGGTATCAAGGGTAAATAACGAAACTTGCGAAGGGTGTTTTATGAACGTCCCGCCTCAACTATACAATATGGTGATAAAAGGAGATAAAATATACCAGTGTCCTTTCTGTCAGAGGTTTTTGATATATATAAAGGATGATAAAAAAGAATAATTAACTTGATGAAAATTAAACAAAAAAGATTTTAAAAAATTAATATTAAAGTCACAGCTAAACCAGTTCTAAGCTTGACAGTTTTATATAAATAAAATATTATTAATTTAACATTTATGGAAAAGATTGGTGAGCTTTTACTCAAAGAAAGGGTTATAACGCCTGATCAGCTTAAGAAAGCCATAGAAGAGCAGAAAATCCATGGTGGTAGATTAGGGTCCACTATGGTTAACTTAGGGTTTATAAAAGAGTATGAGCTTGTTAATTTTCTAAGCAAGCAGTATGGTGTGCCTGCAGTTAATCTGAGAGAGTTTGAGATAGACCCGAAAATAGCAAAGGTTGTTCCTTATGAGGTTTGTGAGAAATATACTTTAATACCGATAAACAGAGCAGGTTCAACTTTAATAGTTGCTATTGCAGACCCTTCTAATATATTTGCCATTGATGATGTGAAGTTTTTGACCGGCTATAATGTGGAGGTTGTAGTCTCTTCAGAGGCGGCGATTAAGGAAGCTATAGAAAGGGAGTTTAAAAAGTCATCGGCCAAAGAACAGGAAACTCAACCGGAGGCTGGTTCAGAGTTAGAAGATATTTCTTTAGAAGATACCATTCAGCTAATAGAAGATGTGGAAGATATTGAAGTAGTTCAGGAAGAAGAAGATGTCAATATTTCCGAGTTGCAGAAAGCTACAGAAGATGCGCCCGTTGTAAAGCTTGTTAATGCCATTCTCAATGAAGCAATAAAAAGAAGGGCCAGCGATATCCATGTAGAACCCTATGAGAAAACCTTTCGTGTCAGATTCAGGATAGATGGTGTCCTTCAGGAGATAATGACTCCACCACTGAAACTAAAGAACGCTATAGTATCAAGGTTAAAGATACTATCAAGCCTTGATATCGCTGAAAGAAGGCTTCCTCAGGACGGACGCATAAAGCTTAAATTAGGTCGCGGGAGAGAGATGGATTTCAGGGTAAATACACTTCCTACGCTTTTTGGTGAAAAGGTTTGTTTAAGACTTTTGGATAAGTCAAACTTACAGCTTGATATGACAAAGTTAGGTTTCAGTGAGGAACAGCTTAAGCTTTTTAAAGATGCCATTCACAGACCCTACGGGATGGTTTTGGTAACCGGTCCCACCGGTTCCGGTAAGACAACAACTCTCTATTCTGCCCTTGCAGAGCTCAATAAAATTACTGAAAATATCTCAACAGCAGAAGATCCTGTTGAATATAATCTTGCAGGAATAAATCAGGTTCAGATGAATGAAGCAATTGGACTAAATTTTGCCAATGTTTTGAGGGCTTTTTTAAGACAGGATCCGGACATAATAATGGTTGGTGAGATCAGAGATTTTGAAACGGCAGAAATAGCCATAAAGGCTGCGCTTACCGGCCATCTGGTTTTATCAACCCTTCATACTAACGACGCACCGAGCACTATAGCCAGATTACTGAATATGGGAGTTGAGCCTTTTCTTGTTGCTTCAGCTACAAATCTCGTTCTTGCCCAGAGATTAGCAAGGAAAATATGTCAGGAATGCAAAGAGCCTATCAATGTGCCGGTCAAAGCCCTCGTAGATATAGGCATACCACCGGAAGAGGCAAAAGAAATAGTTTGCTATAAAGGTAAGGGTTGTAACACCTGTGGGAATACCGGTTTTAAAGGAAGGATAGCTCTTTATGAAGTTATGATGCTATATGATGAGTTAAAAGAACTGATTCTCGCGGGAGCACCTGCAAGTGAGCTGAAAAGAGCAGCAATGAGGCTTGGTATGGTTACTCTAAGACAAAGCGGTATAGAAAAATTAAAAGCTGGAATAACCACTATTGAAGAAGTAGTTAGATGTTCAGTGAAGGACTAATAAGCTATGGCAGATGAATTAAATATTCAGACACTACTTAAGATTCTGGTGGAAAGAGGTGGCTCCGATTTGCATATTACTATAGGGAGCAAGCCTCAGATAAGAATTGACGGAGCCCTTAATCCCTTGGAAGAGTTTCCGGTACTGACTCCTGTTGATACAAAAACTCTCTGTTACAGTATCTTGACGGAAAATCAGAAACACAAGTTTGAAGAAGAAAATGAGCTTGATTTCTCCTTTGGAATAAAAGGACTTTCAAGGTTCAGGGGGAATCTTTTTTATCAAAGAGGCTCCATTGCAGGTGTTTTTAGAACAATCCCTTACAGGATTATGACCTTTGAAGAGCTTGGATTACCACCTATAGTCGCTGAATTGGCGGATAAAACAAAAGGGCTGATCTTGGTAACAGGGGCAACAGGCTCCGGTAAATCTACCACCCTGGCAACTATTATTGATAAGATTAATCGTGAAAGAAAAGAGCATATTATTACTATCGAAGATCCTATTGAGTTTTTGCACCCCCATAAAAACTGTATAGTCAATCAGAGGGAGATAGGCGCTGATAGCAAAAGCTTCCAATTAGCTCTGAAACATATATTAAGACAGGATCCCGATGTAGTTCTGGTAGGAGAGTTAAGGGATAAGGAAACAATTGAAGCTGCGTTAACCATTGCCGAGACAGGGCATTTGTGCCTTGCTACCCTTCATACAAACAGTGCTGTCCAGACAATTAACAGGATCATAGATGTTTTTCCACCCCATCAGCAACCGCAGGTAAGGGCACAACTATCCTTTGTATTGGAAGGAATACTCTGCCAACAGCTTTTGCCAAGATTGGGCGGTAAGGGTAGAGTAATGGCAATGGAGATTCTTGTGCCAAATCCCGCTATAAGAAATTTAATTAGAGAAGATAAACTGCATCAGGTCTATTCTCAAATGCAGATGGGGCAGATAAAATCCGGCATGCAGACTATGAATCAGGCATTGGCTGGGCTTTTACAGAGAAGGTTGGTAAGCTTGGACGATGCAATGACATACAGTCCTGATTCTGAAGAGTTAAAGCAGTTATTATCTGGTCAGATGCGACCACAGCAACCAATAAGGAGGTAAAACTTTTTAAATGCCCACTTATAGCTGGCAGGGGAAAAACAGAGCGGGAAGGGTTATAAAAGGCAAAATCGATGCAAAAAATGTTGATGAGGTATATAAATATTTAGCTCAACAACTTATAACTCCCATTAAGGTAGAAGAATCAAAAGAGAAGGTAAAAAGTGCCAAGGTCCCTATAAAAGATATTGTTATATTCACCAGGCAGTTCTCGACCATGATAGATGCGGGACTTCCTCTTGTGCAAAGCTTAGATATTCTTGCAGCTCAGCAACCTATTAAGGCCTTCAAAGAAGTTTTGTTAGCGGTAAAAAATGATGTAGAACAGGGTACTACCCTTGCTGATGCTTTAAAAAAGCATCCGAAGGTCTTTGATGATCTTTATGTTGGACTTGTTGCTGCCGGTGAGATGGGTGGAATGCTTGATACAATTCTCAACAGATTAGCAACATACATGGAGAAGGCGGAAAAACTGAAAAAGAGGGTTAAAGGTGCTCTTACATATCCTATTGCTGTTATCGGCATAGCGGTTATTGTTGTGGCGGTTATACTTATCTGGGTTATTCCTGTTTTCCAGAAGATGTTTGCTGATTTTGGTGGTGAGCTACCCGCACCAACACAGTTTGTTATAAACTTGAGTCAGGGGTTAAAAAAATATGGTATCTTTATAGTAATAGGTTTTTTTGTATTATCTTCGGTTATTAAAAAATATTACGGAACACCAAAGGGGAGAAGAAAGATAGATGCCCTTTTATTAAAGGTTCCGGTTTTTTCAGATATTATAAGAAAAAGTAGTGTTGCAAGGTTTACAAGAACGCTTGGGACAATGATTCAAAGTGGAGTACAGATACTTGATGCGATGGATATAGTTGCAAAGACTGCCGGTAATAAGATAGTTGAAGATGCCATTGTTAACGCTAAGGTATCTATATCACAAGGTAAAACTATTGCAGAGCCTATAGGTGAAAGTGGTGTTTTCCCACCTATGGTTGTTCAGATGATTGCTGTGGGTGAGGCTACCGGTGCTATGGATACGATGTTAAACAAGATAGCAGATTTTTATGAAGAAGAAGTGGACGCAGCTGTTGATGCCTTAACAGCCCTTCTTGAGCCAATGTTGATGGTGGGGTTAGGTAGTATTCTCGGTGGTTTAATAATCTCTATGTACCTGCCTATTTTCAAACTTGCAGGCGCTGCAGGAGGATAATAACTCCGTTCTTATGTTACCATCCTATGAAATTCCCGTTGAAAGAGTTAGATGGGTATCTCTGTTTAGAGCCCTTATCGGGCTTGTTTCTTTAGTCCTTGTTATTTACTGGCAGACAAAGATTGAGACAATAGGCGATATTAAAGACTTTTTTAAGATATTAGTCTTTGTTTTCGGATTATCTCTTATCTATGGCACGGTTCTTATATATCTAAAAAGGGTTTTTGTACTCGGATTAGTTCAGATATTTCTTGACTATTTAATAATTGGCTTTATTGTAGCAAAAACAGGTGGTATCGATAGCCCCTTCATATTCTTTTATGTCTTTCCTGTTATTGAAAGTGGCATGTTTTTTGGAAAAAACGGCTGTTATTTAGCAACATTTTTTAATCTGTTTTTTCTCGGGCTTGGCTTTGTTCTCCAATACAACAAAGTCTTTCCTTATAGAGATATGCCAAGATATGTTTATGCAAAGGAAGATTTTTTTTATTACTATTCCATATTCTCTCTTGGATTTCTTGTTTTAGGGCTTTTGATAGCCTATCTTAACTCAGAAACAAGAAAGTTTAAAGAAAGGCTGAAAAAAAGTGAAGACAGATATCTTGATATGGAACAGCTCAAAAGCGCCATAATTCAAGCTATAGATAGCGGTTTGGTTATAATAACAAAAGAAAAGGTAATTTACCCCATTAACGATCTTGCTAAAAAAATAATTACTAAATTGGCATTTAATGAAAAAGATATAGGCGTGATTTTTAAAAATGAGATTAATACTATTTTTGAAAATCAAGAACCCCAAAAAGTAGAAAAAAAGATAAACTATAATAACAATAATTTTTTCATATCAGCATCTCTTGTCCCCCTGTATGAACATTCAGGCGAGCTTTTAGGAGTTTTGATTAGCTTTTCTGATATAACAGAAAGAAAGTTTTTGGAAGAACAAATAAGGATAAAAGACAAGTTTACCTTTTTAGGAAAATTGTCCACAGTAATCGCCCATGAGATAAAAAATCCCCTTGCTTCTATAAAGGGTAGTATAAACTTTGTTAAAGATTCAATACAAGGGGAAGGAGATATAAACAGACTATTGGATATATCTTCTAAAGAGCTTGATAGATTAAATAAGGTTATAAATGACTTTTTGTTTTATTCAAGGTATGCTCCTTTGGAAATAGGTAATATATATATTAAAAATCTCCTTGATGAGATATGGTTCGAGTTAATTTTTTCATCGGAAGATAAGGATAGGTTAAACTTTGTTTTCGAGGGAGAAGATCTGATTTTTAAGGGTGATCCCAATCAGATGAGGCAGGTTTTTTTAAATTTATTCTTAAACTCCCTTGATGTCCTCAGAGAAAAGGGAGGAGGTAATATCTATGTGAGGGTCAGAAATGAAGGCGATAAGGTTTTAATAGATTTTGAAGACGATGGCGGAGGTGTAAAAGAAGAATATTTGGACAAGATATTTGATCCCTTTTTCTCCACCAAGAAAAACGGCACGGGACTTGGTCTGGCGATCGTATATAAAATTATTGAGGAGCATAAAGGTCAGATACATGTGTCCAATACAGAGAGAGGTGCAAAATTCACGATAAGGTTTGAAAAATGAAAGGAAGAATAATAATTGTTGATGATGACAGAAGTTTAAGGGAGATGCTTGAGATTATTTTAAAAAGAGAAGATTATGATGTCATTGCCTTTGATAGTGCAGATAGTGCTCTCGATTGGTTAAAGATTAATATAGAGGAGGTTGATGTAATAATCTCAGATATCATAATGCCTAAGATTGATGGCATCTCGTTCCTGGAGAAGATAAAGGAGATTAATAAAGAGATACCAGTGATCATGATTACCGCAAACACACGGGTAGATTATGCAATAGAGGCATTAAAAAGGGGTGCCTATGATTATGTTACCAAACCCTTCAATAATGATGAACTGAAAATAATAATAAAAAATGCTGTGGAGAAGAAAAATTTAGAAAGTGAGTTAATGAGGCTAAGGTCATTAATTGATAATAAACAATTTCCCATAATATTTTCAAGCAAGATAATGGAAGACCTCTATTTAAAGGCCATCTCTATTGCAAAAACAAATTCTACTGTTCTTATTACCGGTGAAAGTGGCACCGGAAAAGAGCTTTTTGCAAGATTAATACACAATGAGAGTGACAGAAAAAACGGTCCCTTTTTTCCTGTAAATTGTGGTGCCATTCCGGAAAATTTAATGGAAAGCGAGCTATTCGGATATGAAAAGGGTGCCTTTACAGGGGCTATGTCATCAAAGTTAGGCTTTTTTGAATTAGCTAATAACGGCACCATCTTTTTAGATGAGATAGCTGAGCTTCCACTGACCTTGCAGGTAAAATTGCTGAGGGTACTTGAAGATAGAATGGTTTTAAGATTAGGTGGCAAAAGTCCTGTCCCAACAGATATAAGGGTAATATCTGCTACAAATAAGGATATAGAAGAGCTGGTTAAAAATGGCGATTTCAGAGAGGATCTTTATTATCGTCTTAATGTCGTTAGAATAAAGATTCCCCCTTTAAGAGAAAGAAGAGAAGATATAATACCACTATCAATGCATTTTCTTAAAAAATGTTCCCAGAGTCACAATAAGACTATAAAAGGTATTACTAAGGATGCGACTTCATTTTTAGAGGCCTATGATTACCCTGGAAATGTAAGGGAGCTCCAAAATATAATTGAAAGAGCCTGTGTATTTGAGACAGGAGAACTATTAGGAGTAGGCAGTCTGCCTTTAGAGATATTAGGAAGTAGCAAGACAACTGATTTAACAAACACTAAGGCAGAAGATGTGGTGTTTTCGAACTTTAATCTTGATAAATATATGGAAGATATTGAAAAAAAGATAATAGAGAAGGCTCTTGAAGAAACGAAGGGAAACAAAAAGGATGCTGCAGAACTGCTTGGAATATCTCTCTGGGCTCTCTACCATCGCCTCGAAAAGTATAAAAAATAGGAATTTTTTTATTTTCTTTTTTTGTGTATAATTCACTAATGGAAGAAAATATTGACGAACTTAAAAAATTTCTTAAAACCAAGGGACTCAGGTTTACAAAGCAAAGAGAGGTAATAGTCAACGAGTTTTTAAAAACAGGGTCTCATATAAGCGCGGGAGAACTCTACCGGAAAGTTTCAGCTAAATATAAAAATATTGGTTTCGCAACCGTTTACAGGACTCTTAAGGTGCTTATAGAGTTCGGACTTGCAGAAGGTAAAAGTTTCGGAGATGGCCAAGCAAGGTTTGAGCCATCGAAACAAACATCTCATCATGATCATTTAATCTGTGAAAAATGCGGAAAGATTTTAGAGTTTTACGATTCCAATCTTGAAAAGATTCAGGAAGAGATATCAAAAAAGTTTGGATTTACCATCAAAAGACATGATTTACAAATTTACGGTCTTTGTAAAAAATGTAATAAATCTTAATAATTACAAGCTCAATTGACATAAAAAATAGGTAGGAATCAAAGTGTTCCCTACCTATTTTTATTTTTTGATGGATGCAATTATTTTTTTGCGGGAGCTGCTGGAGCTGGTGCTGCAGGAGCAGGAGCTGCTTCTTTTTTCTCCTCTTTCTTCTCCTCTTTCTTCTCAGCCTTTTTTGCAGCCTTTTTCTTGGATTTCTTTTCTACCTTTTTCTCTTCTTTCTTTTCCTCTTTCTTCTCAGCAGGAGCTGCTGCAGGAGCTGCTTCTTTCTTCTCAGCTGGTTTTGCGGCTGGTGCCTGAGCAAAAGCAAAGCTTGAGAATACAACCATCAACATAGCTGCTAATACTGCGGTAAAAACTTTTTTCATCTAAATCACCTCCCTTTTCTGTTATTTAAAAATCGATTTTAATATAAGCAAAAAAAATGCCAATTTATAACATATTGATTTTAAAGAAAACATAAAAATATTGCCAATTAACAAATGACTTTTTGGTATAATTTTAACGTTTTGGTGTATTTTTCTCTTCTTTAAGGCCATACTTTTCCAATCTGTACTGAAGGGTTCTGTAGGTAATACCAAGAATCTTGCAGGCTTTGCTCATTTTCCATCTGCTTTCTTCCATTGCCTTTAGAATGAGATTTTTTTCAATCTCTTCCAGATTTAGGTTTTTTTCAGGATTGTTTGTTTGTGAGTTATCTTTTTCTGACTGATGATTATATCCGGAAAGGTAAGGAATCAGGTCATCTTTTTTAATCTCGTCTGAGTCAGAGTTAATTATTGCCTTTTGGATTATTGATTCCAGCTCTCTTATATTGCCATAAAAGGGATAATCCAGGAGTGTTTTTAATGCCTCTTTGTTTAAAAATTTAATGGCACCTCCCGCTAAGTACTTATATTTATCCAAAAAGTAGTTGACTAAGATAGGTATATCGCTACTACGTTCCCTTAATGGTGGTAGTTTTAAAAAGAATATGTTTAATCTATAATACAGATCTGCTCTGAATTTTCCGTTCTTTATCTCTTCTTCTAAGTTTTTATTGGTAGCGGAAACTATTCTTACATCAACTTTTACAGGTATTGTGGAGCCTACGGGGAATATTTCTTTATTCTGCAGGAATCTCAAAAGTTTTGCCTGGGTTGCTAAAGGCATTTCTGATATTTCATCTAAAAAGATAGTTCCACCATTACCTGCTTGGAAGATACCGCTCTTTTTTGTTGTTGCACCTGTAAAGGCTCCCCGCTCATAACCAAAGAGCTCGCTTTCTATCAGGTTTTCCGGTATTGCAGCACAGTTTATAGGGATAAAAGGTTTATCTTTTCTTGAGCTGATTTTATGTATTAGTCTGGCAATTAGTTCTTTACCGGTTCCGCTTTCTCCGCTAATCAAAACAGTCGAGTCAAAATTTGCAATTTTGAAAACTGTCTTTATCACATTTTTAAAGGAGGGGTGTTCACCTATTATTCCCTCAAACTCTTCTTTGGATGAAAGTTTAGAAGATAAAAATTTTCTTTCCTTTAAAAGGGTAGTTCTTTCAACAGCCTTTTTTAAGATTGATAATAGTTGTTCTTTTTCAAAGGGTTTTGTTATGTAATCAAAGGCTCCTCTTTTTATAGCAGAGACTGCAGAATCAATGGTTCCATGGCCTGTGATGATTATTATGGAAGTATCCGGAGATATAAGAAGAATCTCCTCCATAAACTCAATACCATCCATCTTGGGTAGTTTCAGATCGGTTATAACTGCATCAAAATCATTTTCTTTATAGATTTTTAATGCCTCTTCCGCTGAGGGAGAACAAAAAGTCTCATATCCTTCTTTCTCTAAAATTAATTTTAGTATATCTCTTTGTTTTTTTTCATCATCTACTACAAGAATCTTAGGCATCTTTAATATCCTTATCGAAGGTTATAATAAACTCTGCCCCCTCTTTATAATTTGTGTTAAGATAAATATTGCCATTGTGTTCAAAGATAATCTTTTTTGTAAAGGCAAGTCCAAGCCCCATGCCATTAGCCTTTGAAGAAAAATATGGTTCAAAGATCTTTTCCTTCAAATTTTCATCGATGCCCTCGCCATCATCTTTAAAGGATATAATGATTTTTTCTTTTTCTTCTGAAACATCAATTTTTATATTACCTTCATTTTTGATTGATTCGATAGAGTTCAGAAGGAGATTCAGGAAACAGCAGGAAAGCTTTTCTTTGTCGCCTAACATATTAATCTTTGTTTTGTTTGAGGTTATACTGACATTTATATCAAGGTCTTTTATCTTGACTTTTGTAAAATCAATAACATCTTTTATAACAGAGATAATATCAATCAGTTCAATCTTTAATTTAAGCGGTTTATCATACTCAAGAAAATTTGTCACTAAATTGTTTAGTTTGTTAATCTCATCTTTTATCCCATCAAGAAGATCTAACAGAGTATCTTTATCCTGACTGTCTGATTTTATCTCTTCTGATATCTCTGTTATGGCAAGATTTATAAAATTAAGAGGGTTTTTAATCTCATGGGCGATGGCAGATGAGAACTGTGCGGTTTTATAATTATTTTCTATGGTATGTATCCTTTTTTCCAGTTCTTTCTTTTGTTTAAGCTTATCTACCATATCGTTGAAGTTTTTTATAAGTTCTCTAATTTCCGGGCTATCGTTTATATCATATTCTAAGGTTACAAACTCATCTTTTGCAACCTTTTGAGTGGCGGTAACGACCTTTTTTATCGGGGCGGTGAATCTTTTTGCCATGAAAATAATTATTATAGTTCCCAAAATATAGATACTTATTGTGGAGAGTAGTCTGAGCAAGAAATTCTTTTGCTGAAGAGCGGTTAAATTTTCTAAATGCATGATAACATTGATATATCCATAATTTTCATCGCCTATAATTATGGGGATATTTATTTCCTTAATATTGTCTGGATTTGATTTTACCCCCAGTTCGGCCTTAATAAGAAAATCAGTGTCTTTCTTGCCGAGTTTTAATCCGACCTTTTTGGGGTTGGAGCTTGCGATTATTTCCTGATTTTCTGATAGAATTGAGATTTCGTTTATACCTCTCTTTTTAAAATTTGCTATGAGTTCCTTTAGTTTTTCCTGAGCAATCTCGTCTTCACTTGTTAACTTTTGAACACTAACCTGTATCGCCTTTGAGAGCTCATCGACACTATCAGTTACTTCTGAAAGAAATCTTTTCTGAGCGTTTTGGGAGATGATAAAAAGACTTATAGATGAAAGGGAAAGCAGGGTCATCATAAGAATTATAAGCTTATCTTTAAAACTCAGGTTTCTAAAAAATTTCATATAAACATTTTAATTTTTTTTTAGAAAAAATGAAATTTATTTAAATTTTACTTGACAAATATAAAAAATGGAATATTATTGGTAAAAAGTGGTAAAAAAATTAAAAAAGTGGTATAAATGTTTTTAGGCAGATACGAACATACAATCGATGAGAAGGGCAGGATTAGTATTCCCTCAAGATTCAGAGAGATACTGAGGGGGAGTTATGATGAAAGGCTAATAATTACTACCTATGACGGATGTCTTTATGCATATCCGATAAAAGAGTGGAAAGAGATAGAGACGAGAGCGGTTAGTTTTGATCTTGTCCGGCCGGAAGACAAAAATTTTATGAGGGTATTTTTTTCAGGTGCCATGGAGTGTTTGGTAGATAAGTTAGGAAGAATATTGTTACCACCAACCCACAGAGAGTACGCAGATATAAAAAGAGAGGTAATTTTCGCAGGGATGTTAAAAAGAATTGAGATATGGTCAAAGGAGAGATTTGAAGAAAGGGTTTTAAAACCATCGATGGATATGACAAAGGAGATTGGTATTAGCGATATGGCAAGCAAGTTAGGAATATGAATAATGTTCACAGACCTGTTTTGTTGGAAGAGGTCATCTCTTTCGTTAAAGATGATTATAGTGTTGTTTTTGACGGAACCTTCGGTGGAGGAGGCCACAGTTCAGAGATATTAGAAAAATTTAAGCGCATAAAGGTAATAGCGGTCGATATAGATGAGTCTGCCCTTTTTAGGGGAAAGGAGAAGGCGAAAGAATATAATGACAGGCTCTTATTAATAAAAGAAAATTTTAAAAACATCGATAAAGTTTTGAAAGAAAGAGGAGTGGAAAAGGTTGACTTTATCCTGGCTGATTTGGGTGTATCGAGTAACCTCCTCGAAGATAAAGAAAGAGGTTTCAGCTTTATGAAAGACGGACCTCTTGATATGAGAATGGACAGGGATTTAAAAATAGATGCAAGATTCGTAATTAATAACTACTCTGTCAGTGAGCTTGCAGAGATATTTAAAACATTAGGGGAAGAACCAAGAGCACTTAAGATTGCCAGGCAAATAAACGAAGAAAGAAAAAAAGCTCCAATAGTAACTACAAAAGGATTAAGCGATATTATATGTAAGGTTGTAAGAAAAGGGAGAGGGCTCCATCCTGCGACCTTAGTTTTTCAGGCCCTTAGAATTTATGTTAATAGAGAGCTTGATTCTCTGAAAGAGTTTCTGAACAGGTCTGTTGATCTGCTGAGTAAGGGTGGAAGAGTTGCAATCATCTCCTTTCATTCACTGGAGGATAGAATTGTTAAGAATTTTTTTAGAGAGGAGGAAAAAAAGGGATTATTAAGGATACTTACAAAAAAACCTGTTACGCCTAAATATGAGGAAGTTAGAACCAACAGAAGGGCAAGGAGTGCAAAGCTTAGGGTTGCTGAGAAAATAGTTTAAGGAGCTACATATGAAGAGCTTTGTCCAACCTTTTAAAGAAAGATTTTCGCAAAAACTTAGTGTATCCTTTGGCAATAAAAATTTTGATAAGGTCCTGATGTTTCAAATTTTTTTGCTGATATTCCTTGTTTTTTTCAAAGTTTATGTAAGGTGTTTGTATATAAACGAAGAGAAAAGGATAAATGTTTTAAAATATGACATTAAGATAACTCAGGGCGAGATAGGGAAATTGAAAACAGATTTAGACAAATATGTTGAAAGGGAGAGACTTGATCAATTGGCAAAGGCCTTTAAAAAAGAGGATGAAATAGAGGTATATGTGGTAAGATAATGTCAAAACATAGTATAAAACTAAATGGAAAAAAGATCAGGATAGGCCTCTTTGGAGCTACAATAGTTCTTCTGTATTTTTTAGCCTTTTATAAACTTGTTGATGTTCAAATATTAAAGAGAGATTTTTATCTCTATAAACTTTCAAGACAATATGAAAATACATATTATGGCAGTAAGGTAAGGGGCAACATTTATGACAGAAACGGCAATGAGTTAGCTATTTCAGTTTTATCATTTTCCGTATATGTGAATAAAAATAAGATAACTGATTTGGATAAATTTGCGAATACAATATCCAAGATTTTAAACACCACTCCGGAAAAGATCAAAAGGAGCGTTACAGAATCTGAACAAAAGGGTTTTTTTATTGTAAGAAAGTCGGAGGATAGGGCCTTAAAAGAAGAGTTCAGAAAGATTAAGGGCGAAAAGATAGAAGGTATCTCAGGTGCAATAGAGATAGTTGAGGAAAGTAAGAGGTTTTATCCATATAAAGATTTGGCAAGTCATATAATCGGTTTTGCAAATGATGACAACGAAGGATTAGAAGGAATTGAGTATTATTATGATAAAAAGATAGAAAACAACAAAGAAAGGGTTAGTTATTACAAAGATCTGACCGATGGAATCATCAGGACAAAAAAGACCTTTAAGGAAGAAAAATCTATTGAGCTAACTATTAATAAAGATATTCAGGCAATAGTTGAAGACGAACTAAAAAGAGGAGTTATAAAAAGTCAAGGCAGAAGCGGGGTTGCGGTAGTTATGGATCCTGAAAGTGGCGAAATTCTTGCAATGGCTTCTTATCCTGACTTTAACCCAAACGAGTATTATAAATATAGTTCAAACAATCTAAGAAACAGGGCTTTAATTGATATCTTTGAACCGGGCTCAGTTCTTAAAGTTTTTTTAGTATCGGCTGCCTTGGAAGAACACCTTATATCTCCCTCAACCCTGATAAACTGTGAGAATGGGAGATATAGGGTCCACGATAGAGTATTCAAAGAAGCTCACGAGAAAAGATACGGAACTATGTCTGTTAAAGAAATTATTAAAAATTCAAGTAATATAGGTTGTATAAAAATAGCTGAAAAATTAGGCAAGAAAAAATTTCATAGTTATCTTGAAAAGTTTAATTTTGGCAAAAAAACAGATATTGGTTTGGCAGGTGAACCAAGAGGCATAGTTCCAAATCCAAAGGAGATTACACCGGTTAGGTTATCTACAATCTCCTTCGGTCAGGGAATATCTCTCAATGCGGTACAGATAGCAAACGCCTTTTGTGCCGTTGTAAATGGCGGTAACCTTCTTAAACCGAGGTTGATTAAAAGAATTATTAATGAGGACAATGAAACTGTTTATGAAAATAATAAGGAGATAATAAGGAGAGTAATATCTCCCAAAACATCTGAGATTTTAAAAGATATAATGGAAGAGGTTGTTACAGATGGTACAGGAAAAAATGCAGCCATAGAAGGAACAACTGTAATAGGTAAAACAGGAACAGCACAAAAGCCGGGCAGAAGAGGTTATCTGGATGAGTATATTGCCTCATTTCTTGGGGCCTTTCCAAAGGATAAGCCGAGGTATGTTATTTTTGTTGCCATTGACTCTCCTAAAGGGGTTGAATACGGTGGTTATGTCTCTGCACCGGTTTTCAGAGAGATTGGTAAAAGAATATTAGAGTTAGAGGGTGGAGAAAGAAAGGTTATAATCGTAAAAGATGATAAAGAAAAAACCTTTCAAACAAGCAGGTCTGTTGCATACAGCAATATAACAGGCGATATGAAGGACAAGATAATCCCTGATTTCAGGGGACTGACAATAAGAGAAGCAATTAAGATTGCTAATCTAAGGAAGATAGAGCTTGATATTTCTGGCTCAGGTGTTGTTTATTATCAGGATCCTCTGCCCGTAAAAGATCTTAATACCAAAAAAGTTAAGGTTTTTTTAAAATGATTTCAAAAAAAATATTACTTGAGACAGTAAATCCCTTAAAGACAGAGGGAAATATCCCCGATAGTTTTGATTATTTTACCGATGACACCCGTGAATTAAGAAAGGATACACTGTTTTTTGCGATTAAAGGAGAGACTGTTGATGGACACGATCTTATTAAAGACAATAAAGATAAAATATTAACCGCAGTTGTTGAAAGAGATATTCCTGTTGATATCCCCAAGATATATGTAAGTTCTGCAAAAGAGGCATTTTATAAAATCCTTGAAATTACTAATAATTTAAATCTTGAACGCTTTAAGATCATAGGGATTACGGGAACCAACGGAAAAACTACCTTTACCTATATAATGGAAAGCATTTTTAAGACAGCAAATATCTTATCCGGCGTGATAGGTACCGTTAATTACAGGTGCGGAGATTTTTCCAGTGAGGCAGGCAATACAACACCTGATTTAAAGAGATTAATCCCCCTATTTAAAAAATTCAGGGAGTTAGGAGCAGAAACTATAGTAATGGAGGTCTCTTCTCATTCTCTGAAACAGAACAGGCTTGCAGGCTTAAAATTTGACTCGGCAGTTTTTTCCAATCTTACCCAAGAGCACCTTGACTTTCACACCGATATGGAAGATTACTATAAATCAAAGAAGTTACTGTTTACAAGGCATCTTAAAGATAATTCCTTCGGAGTTATTAACATTGATGACCCCTATGGTGAAAGACTGTTTCTGGAATTAGGTGATGGCAGGATGAAAACCTATTCCTTCAAAAAAAGGGCTACATACAGATGTAAGATTTTAGAGAATAACGAAGAAGGTTTGGAAATAGAGATTTTATCAGAAAACCTAAAAGATACGGTAAGGGCAAATTTAAAAGGTGGGTTTAACGCCTATAATGTGACATCTGCTTATATTACAGCTTTAAATCTTGGCTTATCCGCTGAGATAATAAAAAAGGGCATATTAAATCTTAAAAATGTTCCCGGAAGGATGGAAGAGATAAAAAACGATTGTGGGCTAAAAGTATTTGTAGATTATGCCCATACGCCAGATGCCCTTGAAAATGTACTGAAGACAATTAAAGAAATTTGCAGGGGAA
>JAOAGA010000002.1:0-250 GCA_026415985.1 Pseudomonadota bacterium
GTCTTTTTGCAATCATCTCTGGCGTCATCTGTGAGAACATCCCATCGAACTTTTTAGCCATTTCTGAATCAAAGCTATAACTGTTTGTAAAAAGAAAAAACATTAGAAGAAAGGCCACAAAAAAAATCTTCTTCATAACAATACCTCCTTTTTTGTTTTTATACTTATAAACTTAATACATTTTCTGAAAAAAAACAATATAAATTTAAATATATATTGTTGTTTGAATATTTAAAATTCTACATTTAAT
>JAOAGA010000002.1:260-58887 GCA_026415985.1 Pseudomonadota bacterium
GTGGTCAATATGCCTATACCACGTGCCAAACATTAATAGTCAGAGATTTATTTTATTTCTTGTAAAATTTGAACGTTTAACTATATAATTTTTCACTATGATATTTAAGAATATAAACAGACTTGAAGGTGAGATTTATTTTCCCGGTGATAAGTCAATTACTCATAGAGCTATTATGTTTGCGTCTCTTTCTAATGGAAGATGTGAGATAAAAAATCTCGGTTTGGGAAGGGATAACTTATCTACAATAAGAATTTTTAGAGACTTAGGCATAGAAATAAAAAAAAATAAAGATAGGGTAGTTATTTTTGGGAGAGGACTAAATGGATTAAAGGAACCGCAAAACATCCTTGATGCTGAGAACTCGGGAACAACCATAAGGATTTTATCAGGTATTCTGTCAGCTCAACCCTTTTTTTCCGTTATAACAGGCGATAAATATCTTGTTAAAAGACCTATGAAAAGGGTCATAGAGCCCTTAAGTCTGATGGGAGCGGAGATTTCAGGAAGGGAGGGAAACAGATATCCGCCCCTTGCAATTAAAGGTAATCCAAAATTGAAGGCAATTGAATATGAGCTTTCTATAGCGAGTGCACAGGTAAAGTCTGCCATTTTAATGGCAGGTATGTATGCAGAGGGAACTACTGTCGTTTCTGAACCATCAAAATCAAGAGATCATACTGAAAGATTTATGAAATCACTGGGGCTACCGGTTAAAGTTAACCAAAAAAAGGTCTCCATTTCAAAGGTTTCTGAAATACCATCTTTTGATATAGTTATACCCGGTGATATCTCTTCATCAGCCTTTTTTATGGTTGCTGGTTCTCTGATAAAAGGTTCTCATCTAATTCTTAAAAATGTCGGGATAAATCCAACAAGAACAGGAATTGTAGAAGTTCTAAAAAAAATGGGTGCGGATATTAGTGTTTTCAATGAAAGATATATTAATGAAGAACCGGTAGGTGATATACTCGTCAAAGGAACAGGCTCTTTAAAAGGGGTTGAAATAAAAGGCGATATTATACCAAGACTTATTGATGAGATACCAGTTATTGCGGTGGCTGGTGCCTTTGCAGAGGGTGTAACGTTGATTGACGATGCCGAGGAGTTGAGGGTTAAAGAGAGCGACAGAATTAAGGCTATGGTGACTGAGTTAAAAAAAATGGGTGTTGATGTTGAAGAACTACCTAAGGGGATGTTGATAAAAGGTGGTAGAAAATATAAATGTGGGAAGATAAATACCTATGGTGATCATAGAGTTGCAATGGCAATGATCGTTTTTGGTCTTATTTCAAAGGAAGGTGTTATGACCGATGACAGAAGCTCTATAGAGGTATCTTTCCCAGATTTTATTCAAAAACTTAATGAGGTGATAAAATGATAGAGGTTGTAACCATAGATGGTCCCTCAGGCTCTGGTAAAAGTACTGCTTCTAAATTAATAGCGAAAAAATTAGGATATAACTATTTGGATACAGGCGCAATGTACAGAGCTTTTGCACTAATTGTACTTGAAAAGGGTTTCGAATATAATAAATCAAAATATGTTAAGCTGTTAAGGAATTTTGAAGTTGAGTTTAAAACAAGAAACAATAATCAACGGGTCTATTGCGAGGAGAGAGACATTACTGAGGCTATCAGAATGCCGGATGTTTCTATGTGGGCATCAACCCTTTCTAAGGAAAAAGAAGTGCGTGATAGAATGTTTGTCCTTCAAAGAAAAATAGGTGAAAACGGAAAAATTGTTGCTGAAGGAAGAGACATGGGAACAGTTGTTTTTAAAGATGCCTTTGCAAAGTTCTTCCTAAATGCTTCATTGGAGGTTCGTGCAGAAAGAAGGTGGAAAGAGTTAAAAGAAAAAGGCATTAATCAATCACTTCAGGACGTTATAAATGATATCCAGAAAAGAGATGAACAGGATACCCACAGAGATATAGCTCCCCTTAAACCAGCAGAGGATGCGTTAATAATTGATACCTCAGAATTAACACTCGATGAGGTTGTATCAAAAATTTATGAGAATGTTATTCAGAAACTAAAAGTATGGAAATCTTAGTCGCCAAATCAGCGGGATTTTGCTATGGTGTAAAAAGGGCAATAAAAATGGCAAAAGATACCATAGAAAAATCTAAAGTAAACTGTTTTTCTTTAGGACCGATAATTCATAATCCCATTGTGGTAAGGGATCTTGAGAAAGAAGGTTTGAAAGTTATTGAAAACGTAAGAGATATTAAGAAAGGGACTCTTGTTATCAGGTCTCATGGAATATCAAAGGATGAGAGTGAGTATCTTAAAAAAAATCCAAAAATATCCGTTGTAGATACAACTTGTCCTTTTGTTACTAAATCGAAGAAATTTTTGGTAAGACTTATAAGGGGTGGTTATAATATTTTTTTTCTCGGTGATAAAGACCATCCGGAGGTTAAAGGATTGCTGAGTTATATCAATAATAGGGCAGTTGTTTTCAAAGATCCCGATGAGCTTGAGATAAAAAACTATAAAAAAGTTGGGTTAATATCTCAGACAACCCAAAAGATAGAGCTTTTAAAAAAGGCTGTAGACAGATTGCTGTCAAGCACCGAAGAGTTAAGAGTTTTCAACACTATATGCAAAACAACCTCTATTAGACAAAAAGAAGCAGTAGAACTTGCTAAAAAGGTTGATTTAATGTTGGTTCTTGGTGGTAAGAATAGTTCTAATACAAAAAAACTTTATGAGGTTTGCAAATCAGTTTTAAATAAAAGTTTTCACATCGAATCTCCCAAAGAGATAGATACAAGATGGCTTGAAGGGGTTAAAAAGGTAGGAATTACCGCAGGTGCCTCAACACCTAAAGAGCATATTAATGATGTAATTAAGTTTTTAAGAGATAACAGTACGGAGGAAAATAATGGATAATGAAAAGTTTGAAGATCTACTTAACCATAGCCTTTTTATGAAGAAAGAAGGGCTTGTTAAAGGGATAATTGTAAAAAAATTAAACGATGGTGTATTAATTAATCTTGGTATAAAAACTGATAAGTTTATACCTAAGACAGAGTTCTTGGATGATGAATGGGACAGATTAAGTATTAATGATGAGATAGAAGTTGTTTTAAGGGGCGGAAATGTATCTTATAAAGAGGCAAGAAAAAGTATTGCCCTTGAAGAAATAAGTCAGGCCTATAAATCACAAAGCCCCATCAGTATAGTCATTAAATCTGAGACTAAAGGTGGGTATACGGCAGATTACAAAGGTTTTCAGATATTTGTTCCCGGTTCACAGGCTAAAGGTAAAAAGGATATACAATCAGGAGATACCTTCTTTGCCTTTATAAAAAAGTTTGAAGAAGGAGATAATAATATAGTCTGTTCCATTAGCGAGTATGAAAGTTATATGAAAAACAAAACCTTAGAAAATTTCTTTAGTAATTATAAAACAGGCGATGTTCTTGAAGGTGAGGTTAAAAATATAATTGATAAAGGAGTTTTTGTAAATATTGAAGGCGTTGAGGGTTTTATACCATTTTCTGAAATTACTCACAGAAGAATTAAATCGCCCGGAGAGTTTTTTAGTATCGGTCAAAAGATAAAGGTAAAAATAATAAGACTTGATAAGGAAAATAACAGGATTGTCATTAGTACAAAAGCCCTTGAACAAGATCCCTTTCAGGTTTTTACGGGTAAATATAAAGAAGGAGATAAGATTGATGGTATAGTTAGGAATATTATCGACAAGGGTGTATTTGTGGAGATTATGGATGGTCTTGATGGCTTCCTGCCCCTTTCAGAAATTTCATGGACAGAGAGAGTTAAAAATCCTGATAAATATTTTAAAATTGGCGACAAAGTTTCTGTAATAATTAAAAAAATAGACACAAAAGACAAAAAAATATCCCTTAGCTTTAAGGATTTGCTGAATAACCCCTGGGACGAGTTTAAGGACAAAAATCCTGTTGGTTCTGTAGTTAATGCTGTTATTAAAGATATAGTAGAAAAAGGGTTAGTGGTTAATACCGATTATAATTTAGAGGCCTTTATCCCCAATGAAAACATTGGTTATGGCAGGCTTTCTGAAGAAAAGAAGAACTATAAAAAGGGCGATAAGATAGAAGCGAAGGTAATTGAAATCGATTCTTCAAGAAGGAGGATAATTTTATCCATCAAGGAAATGCTTGATGATCCTTTTAATATAGCAATGGCAAATATAAAAATCGGTGATGAGGTTAAGGGAAAAATTTCCGGATTTACTGAAAATGTTGTTTTTTTTGAGATAATGCCTAAGGTAGAAGGTATAGTAAAAAGACGGGAGTTTAAGAAAGAAGATTCTATAAAGATTGGTGATAGCTACTCACTTTTAGTTACTGATATTGACGATAAAAAAAGAAAGTTTGTTTTAAGCATCGAGGAGCTTAAAAAAATTAATGAAAAAAGGGAGTTGGAGGATCATAAACAAAAAAATAAAGTAAATGTTACATTGGGAGATTTTTTTAAGAAATGAAAAAAAAGAGAATATTTATAGCCATTCTGGTAATTATTGTTTTAGTGGTGGTAATCACTTTAGCTGATAACTATTTGGGTGGAGGTTATGGCAAAGCTGTGTCAGGTGATAAGATAGGAGTTGTAGAGATTACTGGTGTTATAAAGTCTTCGGATGAGGTGGTTAAACAGCTCTCTGAGTTTGGAAGGGATAAAAAAATAAAAGCAATAATCGTAAGAATTGATTCTCCCGGTGGTGCGGTGGCACCTTCTCAGGAAATATATAGGGAGATAATGAAAGTAAGAAAGGAAAAACCCGTCATTGCTTCTATAGGGACTTTAGGTGCTTCGGGCGGTTATTATATAGCATCTGCTGCAACAAAAATTGTGGCAAGTGAAGGTTCTATAACAGGAAGTATCGGTGTTATAATTCAGTTTTTCAATTTCCAGCAACTTTTGGGAAAGATTGGTGTGAAAGGTAATGTTATAAAAAGCGGAGAGTATAAAGATTCCGGTTCACCTATCAGAGATATGACAAAGGAAGAAAGGGAGCTTATTCAAGGTGTAATAGATGATGTCCATAATCAGTTTGTTGAAGCAATAGTTAAGGGTAGAGGACTTAAAAAGGATGAAGTTTTGAAGATTGCCGATGGTAGAATAATTACGGGTAGATATGCTAAAGAGCTTAAATTGGTTGATGAACTTGGTAATCTCAGCGATTCTGTTGAGCTTGCCAAAAGAATAGCCAAGATTGAGGGTGAGCCTAAGCTCATTTATCCAAAAAAGAAAAAGATCGGGTTTTTAGAGATTTTAAATGGTCTTTCTGAAAATGATGCAAGTTCAAAGCTTTACCTTCTACTTTCTGATATTAGAATTCCCTTTTTTATGTCTGATATAATTAATAAATTGGCAAATGAGCAATAGAGTAATAACTATCGGGGTTGTTTCGGATACCCATCTTGATAGGGATGATGGGTCTTTTTTAAAACTCATAGAAAGATTTTTTAGAGATTGTCATCTGATTATTCATTGCGGAGACATAACCAATGAGGACATTTTTTTGTCTGTTAAAAGGGATATTGTAGCAGTCAGAGGCAATATGGATTTAAACAGTAATTTACCAATAAAAAAAGAGCTAAATATATTGAACAAAAAAATCGGTATTATTCATGGCTATGGTTCTCCAACGGGTATCAGAGAAAGAATAAGGAAGGTGTTTGATGAGGTTGACTGCATCCTCTATGGACATACTCATAATCCCTTTTGTGATTATGAAAAAGGAGTTCTTTTTTTTAACCCTGGGTCCGCCTTTGATAAAAGATGGGCGCCTAAAAGAACGATTGGCTATTTGATTGTAACAGAAGACAAGATAGATGGTAAAATAGTTGAAATCGACTGATTTAAAAGTAATGTCAGGTTGTTTTGGCTAAGACTTAACTTGATTTTAATGGAGGTGGAAGGATATGGAACATATTTACGCGCCCTGGCGAAAGGACTTCATAGAAAAAAAAGAAAAGGAGGAAGGCTGTATATTCTGTAAAAGAAAGGATCTCGATATATCAATAGAAAGCTTGGTTATCTTCAAAGGTAAGCTAAGTTTTATATTGCTTAACAAATATCCATATAATAACGGACATCTTATGGTTGCTCCCTACTCTCATAAGGGCGATTTTACCGAGTTAGACGATGATGAAATAAACGATTTATCAAAAAATATTAAGTTTGCCCTGTCTGCTTTAAAAAAGGCATATAATCCGCAAGGTTTTAATATAGGAATGAATCTTGGTTCTGTGGCAGGGGCAGGAGTGGCAGATCATCTCCATTGGCACATCGTTCCAAGATGGGGTGGGGACACAAACTTTATGCCAGTAACAGGTGAAACTAAGGTTTTACACGAAATACTTTCAGATACCTTTGAGAGATTATTGCCGGTTATAAATGATCTGAAGAACCATATAAAATAAGCCATGATTGAAATGGTTTTAAATAAAAAGGAGTGAATATTTTGGATATAAAGAGATTAATAGAGGATGCCTTCGATAAAGACAAGGATATAATAGATTTTTTCATAGAGATTTCGAGCCTCTATTCCGAAACAGGAAATATTGACAAGGCAATAAACATTAAAGAACTGCTCTTGGCCTTACCTATCAATAAAGAAAAAAAAGAAGAAGTTATGCTTAACCTTGCGAAAGATTTTCATAGGGCTGGGATGTATGATAATGCTATCTCAGTTTTGGAAGATCTTTTTTTAATAAGCGATAATAAAGACGAAATACTTGATATGCAATCTCATCTTTACTCGGAACTTAAAGAATGGAAAAAGATTCTTGATATACAAAAAATGAAAAAAGTTAAGGATCCTGATTTTATTCTCTTTGCCCTCTGCAACTTTTCAAAGGAAGTATTACTGGATGGTGATCTTAAAAAGGCACAGCTTCTTCTTAAAGAGGCAGAACTCATATCTAAAGATCATCCCCATATATTATTGCATTGGGTTGATGTTTTCGTTAAAGAGGATAATTGTAAAAAGATATTAGAAATTGGTGAAAAGATAAGCAAAGATTGTCCCGACTTTTTTGGTATTTTTCTGGAAAAGGTTATCTCTTTGGCTGACAACAACTTTGACTCATTATTACAACTGGTTATTAACCACTTAAGATACAGGTCTCAAGATTATTATACAATTTATATCTTATCCGGTCATCTTTTCAAAAAAGAAAGGTTTCAGGATGTTGTAAATATATTGAAAGGTCACATTTCAAAGGAACTCAGGATTCCTGCCTTAATTAAGCTATTTATCCAAAGTTTGGAAAGAGTTGGTGGGGATATAGATAAGGTTTACTTAAAATCTATTATTAACAATATTCCTGATCACACAAAGTGGTTTAGATGTTCAAATTGTGGTCAGGAAGTTGAGCTTTATTCCTTTAACTGTATCAGATGTTCATCTATTAACAGTCTTAAGCATCTATGGTAGAGACAATCAAAGATAAAATAACTCCCATGATGAGGCAGTATCTTGAAGTCAAGTCAAGATATAAAGACGCCTTTGTGTTTTTTAGGGTGGGGGATTTTTATGAACTTTTCTACGATGATGCGATCAATGCCTCCGCTATTTTGGGCATTGCCCTTACATCGAGAGATAAAAGTGAAAAAGATGCGGTCCCGCTATGCGGAGTTCCCTATCATTCCGTTGATAACTATATAAATAAGTTGCTCAGAGAAGGCCATAAGGTAGTCATATGCGACCAGATTGAGGATCCAAAACTTGCCAAGGGAGTTGTGAAGAGAGAAGTCACAAGGGTCTTTACTCCCGGAACCGTCGTTGATATGGATAGGTTGGATCCGAAAGAGAGTAACTACATCTTTTCATTATATTTTTTGAATGAAAAAGAAGTCTCCGTGGCAATGGCTGATATCTCCTGTGGCAATGTGTTATATTTTCTAACAGATGATATAGAAAAAGATGTGATTGAGAAAATGAAACCTAAAGAAATGGTTCTTTTGGAATCCCAAAGGGGTTTTCTGACTGATAACTTTCATAAAAAAAATTTACTTATAAGCTTTCTTAACCTTAGCGATGATGAGATTGTAAAAGATGAGACAGAAAAAATATCTCTTGAATTAATAAAAAAATACATAAGAAATGTTATTCTTATCAGAGACTTTAATTTTCAAAACCCAAAAAAAATATCAGTTAAGGACTACCTTTATCTTGATGAGAATGCCATAAGAGATTTGGAAATTTTTGAACCAGTTTTGAAAGGCGAGAAAAACTCTTCTTTACTATCAGTACTTGACAATACAAAAACTTCCATGGGTGGCAGAAAACTAAGAGATTTTCTGACTTTTCCTTTAACAGACAGGAAAGAGATAGCAAGAAGGTTGTCAATAGTTGAGGAGTTTATAAAAAATCCTCAAATTATTGAACCATTAAGAGGTGGACTTGCCAATATTTTAGATATTGAAAGGATTATAGGTAGTCTTCTAAATCTGAGTTTGTCTCCTAAGTATTTAATATCACTTAAAAATTCTCTAAAAGAATTGCCAAAAATCAAAGAGTTAATATTTCAGTATGATTTTTTTAAGGAGTTCTTTACTCTTGATGAGTTAAATGAGTTAGTCAGGCTCATAGAAGATTCTGTTATGTCAGATCCGCCTTTTACGCTAAAGGAAGGGAATGTAATAAAAAGTGGCTATTCAAAAGAACTGGATGAGCTAAGAAACGTGGTGGAAGGTAATACAAATTTTTTATTTGAATATGAACAAAAAGAAAGAGAAAGAACAGGTATATCATCTTTGAAGGTAGGTTTTAATAAAATCTTCGGATATTACATCGAAGTAACAAAATCTAATCTTAAAAACGTACCTCTAAATTATATCAGAAAGCAAACCCTTGTTAATGCGGAAAGATTTATCACCGACGAGCTTAAATCCTATGAAGACAAGGTTCTTAGCGCCTCATCAAAGATAAAGGAGCTGGAAGAAAGCCTCTATAAAGAAATATTGGTTTCAATAAGGGAGTTTATACCTAAATTAAAGGAACTGGCTAATGAACTTGCTCTTTTGGATATTTTCAGTTCCTTCGCCCTTAATGCTATAAGATATAATTATTGCAGACCAGTCTTCAACGATGGAGAGTATATCTTAATTGAAGATGGAAGACACCCCTTTGTTGAAAGAAAGTTAAAGAACTTTGTCTCTAACGACCTGAAGCTTTCTAAAGATAGTTATAACATAATGGTTATTACAGGACCTAATATGGCGGGAAAATCAACTTATATGAGACAAACCGCCCTCATTGCTATAATGGCTCAGATAGGTTCCTATGTTCCGGCAAAAAAGGCAGAGATTCCTGTTTTTGACAGGATTTTTACAAGAATTGGCAGTGCAGACTTTTTAGCATCCGGTAAAAGCACCTTTATGGTTGAAATGGTTGAAACTGCAAATATCCTGAGAGGACTTACAGAAAAGAGTTTAATAATCTTAGACGAAGTAGGCAGGGGAACAAGCACCTTTGACGGTATGTCCATAGCGGAGGCATTGCTTGAGTATCTTTCTGATAAAACAGAGAAACCTTACGTTCTTTTTTCCACCCATTACCATGAATTAACCGAGCTGGCAAAGAGGAGAAAAAATATTAAAAACTTTACGATACCAGCCAAGGAATGGAAAGATGATATTATATTTCTTCACAAATTAACAGAAGGTGTCGCCAATAAAAGTTATGGTATTTATGTGGCCAAATTAGCAGGGCTTCCCGAAAAGGTAATTGCCCGTGCAAAGGAGATATTAGCGGTTCTTGAAAGGTCGGATATTAAAGGAGACAGAGATAATCTCTTTCCTTTAAAAAAACAACCCTCACTTTTTGAGGATAATGAGAAAAGGATAATTAAAGAGATTGAGGGTGTAAATATTGAAGAATTAACTCCTCTGCAGGCTTTTGATCTTTTAAGAAGATTAAAAAATATGCTATGATAACTTAATGTTTGCTAAATTACTGAGACTGTTTTTAAATCAGAGAGTTCCGAGAAGTAACAGTGAACTTCTCAACATCCTCTACGGAAGGAAATCCTGCAGGAATTTTAAAAATCAGGCGGTCTCGAAAGAGATAATTGAAGAGATCGTCAAAATCGGAGCCCTTACTCCATCTACCGTTAATCTCCAAACGTGGAGTTTTTTTCCATTTACAAAAGATGAATGGCAGGAAAAATTTCAAAGTCCCATTCCCTTTGGTGCAGGTGGTGCTATTATAATTTGTGCTGATCTGAAAAGATTAGAAGTTGTTGACACAGCTTTTAAGAGTTATCCACTCTTTTTTTATACCCTTGCGGTTATGAACGCTTCCCTGTCTGCTATGAATATGACGTTAGCGGTAGAAGCTTTGGGTATGAAATCAATAATGCTTTCACAAACCGGAAGAACTGGTCTTTGTGATATTAAATACCTTAAAGAAAAATTAGTACTACCTAAGATGGTGTTTCCTATTACAACCTTAGCTTTTGGTTATCCCGCTTCAGAAGTTCTTTTTTCACCGCCTAAGCTAAAGCCTTCCGTGGTATCACATACAAGAGAGTATCATCTTGATTCTGATGAGATGAAGAAATGGTTTGAAGATATGAATTTTGTTTGTAAAATGATAGATAGAGAACATTTAACAGAGAAGTTTGAAAAATATCTAAAACTACTTCCTCAGGCAGAAAAGGAGTTAAATGCTGTACTCGAAGAAATTAAGGATTAGCATACTTTTACTAATCTTTTTCATAATTTTTACCGGTGCTAAGGAAAGAAAACAGAAAAAAACACAAAGACTCTCTCTTTTTGAAAAGATTAAATCGGAATATTTAATTTATAAAAACTCCAAAAATGAACTGAAAGATAATGTTTTGAAAGGATATATCCTTAAGTTTGACCGGTTCTCAAAGAGTGGTAAAGAGTCAGAAGTAGTTGCAAGTAAATATTTTAAGGCTGACATTAATGAAAAGCTCTTTGAAATAACAGGTGATAAATCTTATCTGGTTGAAGCTATTAAATTATATGAGGAAGTAAGTAAAAACAGAGGGACCAATCTTTCTCTTGCTGCCCAGAAAAAAATAGAGCTTCTGAAAAAGCCCTCAAATCAGGACGATCCTGAAGTTGTAAATACAGAAAAAAAGAAAGAAGATTTACCAGTTACTGGTCTTATTAATCTTACAAATATAAAATACTGGTCAGATAATAATTATACAAGGGTAGTAGTGGAACTTGAAAAACAAACGCTCTATGATATTAAAACACTCAAAGAAGATTATGAAAACAAAAAACCGCCGAGGATTGTAATAGATTTTAAAAATAGCATTGCCAACAAAGAACTTCTTAAAAATGCCATCGAGATTAACGATAATCTTCTTGAAAAAATAAGAGTCGGTCAGTATAGAGATGATCTGGCAAGGGTGGTATTAGATCTTAAGTCTATCGGTAAATATAACGTATTTAGTCTGACAGATCCCTTCAGGGTTGTGGTGGATATATATGCATCTGATAAGGGGGGTTCTGTTAATTTGGTACCTCAGGACTCCAAAAAGATTCAGGAAAAAAAGATTGAAAGCAAGCATATATTTCATAATATTAAATCTATTGTCATCGATACAGGTCATGGTGATCACGATCCCGGGGCTATAGGTATTGATGGATTAAGAGAGAAAGACGTAGTTCTTGACATTGGGTTAAGACTTGGCAGGCTTATAAAGGAATACTTTCCTGATATAAATATCTATTACACAAGGGACAGGGATATTTTTCTGCCTCTTGAAGAAAGGACAGCCTTTGCCAATTCCAAGAAGGCAGATCTGTTTATATCCATTCATGCCAATGCGAGCAAGAACAAATCTGCCAGTGGAATTGAAACCTATTTTCTTAATTTTGCCAAGGAAAAAAGGGCTATGGAGGTTGTAGCAAGAGAAAATGCTACAACAATTGAAGGGGTCGATGAAGTTCAGACAATATTAAAAGATTTGCTTATAAGCAGTAAATACAACGAATCGAGCTTATTCGCATCGGTTATTCAGAAAAATCTTGTTTCAAGGTTATCTCAGGAGTATAACGATATTGTTGATTTAGGGGTAAAACAGGGTCCTTTTTATGTATTGCTTGGTTCTGCCATGCCAAGTATCCTTGTAGAGGTTTCTTTTATTACCCATCCTACCGAGGGCAGAAGGCTTGCCAGTGAGTCCTATAGAGAGAAGATAGCAGAAGGAATAATGAATGGTATTAAAGAGTATATAGAAAGAACTGCTTTGGTTAAAAACTAAAAATGATTAATAGGTTTATAAACAAGATAAATAATTTTTCCGGGCTTGAGAAAGATTTTTTTCTGAAGCATAAAAACTCCCTTTCTCTTCTTAAAAAAAGAACTGAGTTTTTTGATAAATTAATTTCAGATACTGTTTGTGAAATTACCGGAAACATTGGAAAAGAAAGATTTTTCATCTGTGCGGTTGGCGGATACGGCAGAAGAGAGTTGTATCCTCAGTCAGATATTGATATGGTAATAATCTCACAAAAGGAGTCTGAAGATTGTTTGAAAAATATTTATCAAAAAGTTATCGTTTCGTTACTTGACTCAAAAGTTGAGGTAGGGTATGCCTTCAGAGAGATTAATGATTTACCTGATGACATTGAAAAAGATATAACCATAATAACGTCTTATCTAAACGCCAGATATCTTTGTGGCAATTATATGTTATTTGATAAATGGAAGAGAGAGTTTCTGTCTCCATATCTGAAAAAGATACGAATACCATATTTAAAGTCAAAACTAAAGGAGTACGACAAAAGGCTCTTAAAATACAATCAAAACCCCTATATATTAGAGCCGAACATAAAAGAAGGCATAGGTGGTCTCAGAGATTTTCATTATATAAACTGGTTAAGCAAAGTGGCGATAAAACAGGGTGATCCATTAGGATTATATTATCTCAATATAATAAGCAAAAGAGAGCTTGAGGAGTTAAATAACGCCTATCAGTTTCTTTCAAAGATAAGATGTTATATCCATCTTTTCAAGTATATAAAAAAGGAAACACTTACTTTTGAGGTACAACAGGAGGTAGCGGAGTTTTTAAACTATAAGGATAGAGAAGATGCCTCCTTTGTTGAAGTTTTCATGCAGGATTATTATAAGCATACCAATAATGTATACATGATAACAAAAAAGGTCTTTCATAACCTCAACATACTGATGAGCAAGAAAAAAAATTTTGTGAAAAATGAAGTTGATGCAGGAATTTTTTTAGAAGGATTGGGTGGCGGAGAGATAAATATCAACCCCTTTAAGGCAGATAAAAATCCGAGAATAATTTTCAAAGTCTTTCTCTACAGCAAGAATCTGGAAAGACCGATATCTTTCAAATCCATTGACTTTATAAAAAATATTGCTGAAAACTTTAATATAAAAGTATGGGATGAAGAGCTAAGAAATATCCTTTTTCAACTGTTTACGCCATTAAAAGCAAATGATTTTAATGTAATAATGGATATGTATTACTCTAATTTTTTAAAGATTATCTTTCCCGAGTTTGGAAATATTTATCATAAAATGCAGTTTGATGCCTATCATATATATACCATTGATATTCACTCTCTGTATTCCGTTAAAAATATTTTTGATTATTTTCACAACGATAAAAATGGTATAAGAAAGAAAATCAGGAAGCCCCATATTCTTGCACTGGCAGGGCTTCTGCATGATATTGGCAAGGGGCTTGGCAAGGAACACTCGGAAAAAGGTGCTGTGATAGTAGATTCAATTTGCAAAAGACTCGGACTTTCAATAGAAGACAAGGAACTGTTGATTTTTTTGGTTAAAAACCATTTGCTTTTATCTAAGATAGCTCAGAGAAGGGATATTTCCGATTTAAAATTTTTAGCTAAAGTATATGAAGATGATATAAAAAGTAGAGATAATTTTGAGTATCTTTATTTTCTTACATTGGCAGACCTGATGTCTGTGGGGGAGGGAGTTTTCAGTCAGTGGAAGGAAAATCTCTTCAACACACTGTATCTAAATTTCGAAAGGGTTATCTCTTCGAGTAAAGAAGGCTTTGACTACATTGAAGAATATGGCAAATTAAAGAAAGCTGAGCTAATAGACTATTTGAAAAACAGAAAATTAGAGACATTAATCCCCTATGTTGAGTATCTGCCTGCTAATTATGTCATTACAAATAATTATGAGGATATCGAGAAACATCTTTATATTGACAGGGAGTTTCATCTTTCAGGAAAAAAATATCTTACCAGTATAAAACCAAACCATGAAAATAAGGTTACAGAAATAATAATAGCAAGCGAAGATAAAAAGGGGTTATTCTATAAGTTAGCAGGTATAATGACTTACACAGGCTTTAATATCCTTAGCGCTAATATAAACACAAGAACTAATGGTTCCGTTTTAGATGTTTTTTATGTTGATCTGGGTAAAAGAGAATATGAGTTTGACGTACATTTAAATGAAAGATTAATTGAGCTTCTTGAGGAAGTTCTTGTGGAAGGAAAGGATATTGATGAAAAGATAACAAAAAAGGTAAAAGCCTTTCATAGAAAAACGGTCTTTAAGGAAAAAGATGAGATTTATTTTGATAACACGAGTTCAGAAGATTATACGATCATAGATATCTTTACAAGAGATCATATAGGACTTCTTTATGAGATTACGAAGAAGTTATATCAACTGAACTTGGATATTTATTTTTCCAAGATTGCGACCTTAGGCGAAAGGGCTATAGACGTATTTTATGTGCAGAAAAACGGAAAAAAAGTGGTTGAGCAACAGGAGCTGGAAAATATAAGGAATGCCCTTTTAAAAACACTTTCTTAGTCGTCTTTGTGTAACAAAGAATGGATCTTTTTCTCTAAAGGGTCTTTATAAATATAGATTATTAGCATAATTATACCAACCAGAACTGCAAGGGTAATGAAAGATTTATAATACTCATTTCTTATTAGTGTCCCTGCTACTGATAAAAGATAGGTACTGACAAGTCTTCCAAAGGTAGAGATTATAAAAAAGACCCTCAATCTCATATTACTTAGACCAAGAATATAACATAGATAGTCCTTTGGAAAGCCGGGCATTAAAAACAGTATGGCAGAGATGGCGGTTCCTCTGTGGGTCATTAAATAATCGAACTTCTCGAGATATTTTCTGTTTACGAATAAAAGCACAAAGGGCCTTCCGAAAAACCTCGCCAATGAAAAAGCTACCATGGAACCTAAAGTAAGCCCTATGGTTGAATAAAAGGTCCCTAATATTACTCCGAAAAGGTAACCGCCAATAAATCCGGTAACCTCTCCGGGTATGAAGGCTATGGTTACTTGTAATATTTGTAATCCTATGAAAATGAATACAGAGAGTGTTTTGTATTTGTTAATAAAAGAAATTATTTGATTTTTATCAGAAAAAAACTGCCACAGCTGATATTTAAAGGTTAGATAAGTAGAGACCGAAAATATAAGAATGAGTAAGACTGCTTTTAAATAAATAATCTTTCTGTTCATTCGGTTAAATTAAAAGATTATATAAAAAAAGTTGTAATTACAAGTTTTTTCTTTGTTTTTTGGCAATGATTTAAAATATAATTTTCTTGTGGAGAGAGAGGTAGAAAGATTTCTTGAATACCTGAAAATAGAGAAAGGTTTATCAAAAAATACAATAGAATCTTATTACTTCGATTTAAAAAGTTTCTCTGAATACTTTAAAGGTAAAGAGGTTAAAGAAATTGGTTACAACGAGTTTCTCGACTATTTTGAGAGTCTCCATAGGGGAGAAAAAGAAATAACCACTATTATCAGAAATATAGTTACCATAAGAAGATTTACCAAATTCTTGCTGGCAGTGGGGTTGATTGAAAAGGATCCTTTAGCCAGTTTTGAACTTCCTAAGATGAAAAGGAGTCTTCCTCACTTTCTGTCGGAGGAAGAGGTGGAAGCTTTGATAAACTCTGTAGATATGTCGGAGAAAAATGCTTTAAGAGATAGAGTGATAGTAGAGCTTTTGTATGGTTGTGGTTTAAGGGTTTCTGAGCTTACAAGTTTAAAACTCAATCAGATAAACTTAAAATCTGGTTTTATAATAGTGTTAGGAAAAGGTAGTAAGGAAAGGGTAGTCCCAATGGGAGAAGAGCTTATTTTCTGGCTTAAGAAATATCTTGAAGATAAAGGTTATGGAGTATATTTGTTCCAGGGCAGAAACAAAAAACCTATAACGAGGCAGTATGTATGGAAGATTTTAAAAAAACTTGCGTCTAAAGTAAATATAAACTATATAACTCCCCATACTTTAAGACATAGTTTTGCTACCCATCTTTTACAAAGAGGTGCAGACTTACACACGGTTCAGCTGTTATTGGGACATTCAGATATTTCAACTACGGAGATATATACCCATATTACTATGGACAGACTAAAAGAGGTTTATTACGAGTATCATCCGAGGGCTAAATGAATAAAAAAGAGCTAATTACTACCCATATAAATGCTGATTTTGATGCCATTGCCTCTCTTATAGGTGCGAAAAAACTTTATCCTTCCGCAACAGTTTTTTTCCCGGGGTCACAGGAGAAGTCTGCCAAAGATGATTTTGTCAGAAAAGTTCTTGAGGATATTGATGCGGTTAAGCAGAAAAATATTAATCTCAGAGATATTAAGAAGATTATAATAGTAGATACGAGAAACCCGAAAAGGTTGGATATTCCCTCCGATCTTTTTTCAAAAAAAGATGCAGAAATAATAATTTATGACCACCATCCTTATCAGGAAGGGGATTTGGTACCCCACAAACTTTTTTATCAAAAAACAGGTTCAACTACAACCATAATAACTTTAATACTGAGAGAAAAAGGTATATCTCTTACTCCAGATGAAGCAACTATTATGCTTACAGGAATATATGAAGATACAGGAAACCTGACCTATGAATCAACCTCTCCTGATGATTATTTAGCCTGTTCCTTTTTGTTATCTCAGGGAGGTAACTTGAAGATAGTGAGAAACCTTTTAAGCAGGGAGATTTCCAAAGAAGAGATAAAATTACTTAATGAGATGTTAAGTTCATTAAAGATTTATTCAATCTATGGGATAGATGTTGGGATATCAACAATTTTTAGTGAAGATTATATAAGGGACTTTGCGGTGATTGTTCAGAAGGTTAAGGATATTGAAAATCTCCCCGTAATGTTTGGTATAGGAAGTTTGGGTGATAGAATTATAGTTTCAGCAAGGAGCAGGTTGCCGGAAGTTGATGTGTCAAGAATACTTGCCAGGTTAGGCGGTGGTGGTCATGCCTTTGCAGGATCTGCTGTTGTTAAGGATTTAACAACAATTCAGGTGGAGGAGATAATTTTAACAGAGCTTAAGGAAGTTATTAAAAAACCCAAAGAGGCACGGGATATTATGTCTATGCCTGTTAAGTATATAAGTCCCGATACAACTATAATTGATGCGGAAGAGATTCTTACCAAATACAATATTAATATGGTTCCCGTTTGTGAGAACACCGGAGGTAAAAATAAGATTATAGGATTAATATCGAGACAAAATGTTGAAAAAGCAGATTTTCATGGTTTTGGTAAGTTACCGGTCAAAAACTTTATGACTACAGAGTTTTACACTGTCAAGCCCGGTTCTGACATCAAAGAGATAAAGGATCTTATTTTTAGAGGAAGACAGAGGCTTCTTCCCGTAATTAATGAGTATGAAGAGCCCATAGGTGTTATTACGAGAACCGATTTTTTAAGGATTCTTCAGGATGAAAAAATCATTACTGAAAAAGAGAGTGAACAAAAGGATGAATATTTCAAAAATCTTCGTTCTCTAATGAAAGATCTGATTGATGAGAATATTTATGAAAGATTGGTTAAGATCGGAGAGGTAGCGGAAGCGCTTGGTTATAACGCCTTTTTGGTCGGTGGTATAGTAAGAGATCTGATTCTGAGGAAAAAGAATTTAGATATAGATATTGTAGTTGAAGGAGATGGTATCAGGCTTGCCAATACTGTATCAAAATTGCTTTCCGTTAAGGTTACGGAACACAAAAAGTTTGGTACAGCCCATTTGATTTATTCTGATGGTACCAAAATTGATATTGCAACGGCGAGAATTGAGTATTATCCTCATCCTGCAAGTCTGCCAACCGTAGAGAAGGGGTCACTGAAATTAGATCTTTACAGACGAGACTTTACTATAAATACACTTGCGGTGAAACTAAATCCGAATGGTTTCGGTGAGCTTATTGATTACTTTGGCGGGTTGAGAGATTTGAAAGAGGGAATGATAAGAGTTCTTCACAACCTGAGTTTCGTTGAAGATCCTACGAGAGTTTTCAGGGCAGTTAGGTTCGAGGTCAGATTTGATTTCAAAATCAGTAAACACTCTTTGTATCTTATTAAAAATGCCATAAAGATGAATGTCTTTGATATGCTTTCCGGTAACAGGCTTTTTAGCGAGCTACTCCTCATTCTTGAAGAAGAGTATCCTGAGAAGATATTTGACAGACTCGATGAGTTATCTCTTATTCAATATATCCATAGAGATTTAAAATGGAAGAAAATAAAATCACTTTTTATAAGGGCTAAAGAGATAATTAAATGGTATGAGTTACTTTATACCGGGAGAGAAGTTGATAAAAGAATAGTTCTTTTTTCGGCGCTTTTTGACGGCATTGAGTACGCTATGTTGAAAGATTTGGTTCATAATTTTTCCATAACCGGTCAGTTTGGGAAAAAGATTTTAGAGATTAAAAATAAAGAAAATCTGACCTTTGAAAAACTTTCAAAAATGTCCGATGAAAGCGATGTATATTTTATATTCAGAGACTTATCTGTCGAAGCAATTATTTTTTATATGGCCAAGTTTAATGACAGCTCTGTAAAAAAGCTTGTTTCCCGGTATTTCAAAGAAATGATTAATATTAAACCGGTGATAACAGGAGAAGATTTAATTGCCCTTGGGTTAAAACCGTCTGCGATATTTACGGAGATTTTCGAAGCACTGATAAGGGCTTACATAAAGGGTGAGGTTAAAAACAGAGATGATGAGATAAATCTTGTAAAAAAAATGTTTCTAAAAAATCCTTAGCAAGATTGATTAATTGTTTTTTATTTAATATAATTAAAGAAAAAATAGGAGGCTCTATGAAAAAGTTTATTTTATCACTGTTTCTGATTTGTATTGTAGTAAACAAATCCTTTGCAATTGATGATATTAAGTTTAGCTCAGGAATGACACAGGATCTGTTTAAGAAGTTTAGCGAAGAGATTGGCGTTGCCTTATCGTATAAACCTGTATCACCTGCAGAACCTTACGGGCTAACTGGTTTTGACTTAGGAGTAGAGCTTTCTGCTATAAAGATTGATGATAAATATTGGAAAAATGCCCTTAAAGATCTTGATGCTCCATCATACTTGTTTGTCCCTAAGATTCACGCCATAAAGGGTCTTCCCTTTGGTATAGACATCGGTGCTGTCTATTCTCAGATTCCCGGTTCTAATGTGAAATATTTTGGCGGTGAGCTTAAATATGCAATAATTCAGGGGGGAGCGGTTTTTCCTGCTGTTGCTGTAAGAGGTACCTATACACAACTTTCTGGAGTAGACGAGCTTGATTTTAAAACTTATGGTGCCGAGGCATCTATAAGTAAAGGTTTTGGTATCGGAGTTAAAATTACTCCCTATGCAGGTGTGGGCATGAACTATTTCAAAAGCACACCTAAAGGTAACGCAAAGAATGTCTTAGGCTTGAAAGAGGAAACTTTTACCAAACCCAAAGCCTATCTGGGTGCAAGGTTAAATGTTCTTTTGCTGACCGTAACAGGAGAAGTAGAGTATAATAATATTACACCTGTTTATTCAATTAAAGCGGGGCTATCTTTTTAGTAAAATTTTCAACCTCTCATATCCTTAAACAGGGGGAAATTCATCTTATAAGAGGTGAAAAATGATAATTCAATGTGATAAATGTCAAAGTAAGTTTAAGATTGATGACTCGAAAGTTACGGTGAAGGGTGTAAAGGTAAAGTGTAAAAAGTGCGCTAATCTTTTTACTGTGTATCCGACAACCGGCGAAAAGATTGAGGAAAAACTTTTTGAGGAAAAACCTGAGATAAGGCAGGAACCTAAAAAAGAAGAAATATCTTTTGATCTACCTTCCTTCGAGTTTACCATGGAAGAAAAAAAGGAAGAGAAGACTGAGATTAAAGAAGAGACTAAAGAAGAGTTTTCCTGGGATCAGTTTAATTTAGACATTTCAGAGAAAAAGCCTGAAACAACAGAGAAGGAGGAGGTTCCCCTCGGAGAGGAGTTAAAATTTGATTTCGAAAGTACCCCTGAGCCAAAAAAAGAGAGTGAGGAAGTGGACCTTAGTTTTGACTTTGATAAACTTGAAACAGAGAAAAAAGATTTACCGGAAGAGACAGTGGCAAAGAAAGAACCATTAGAAGAGTTTATAAAATCAGAGGGAGAGTCTAAGGAGACCTTTGAGTTTAATTTTTCCTTTGAGGAAAAAAAGGAAGCGGAAGTTCCAAAAGAGTCAGAAAAGGAAACAGAATCATTTAGCTTTGATAGCTTTGGTTTTGAAGAAGATAAAAAAGAAGAAAAGACTGAGGAAAAGTCCTTTTTAGATGAATTCAAGTTTGAAGAAACGGAAAAAGAGCCGGAAGAGAGTTTTCAGTCCTTTGAAATCAAGAAAGAACCAGAGAAAGAAGAGATCGAAGGTTCTCAAGGTTTTGATTTCGTTTTTCAGGAAGAAAAGCCTTCAGAAAAAAAAGAATCTAAGGAAGATTTAAGCTTTGAAGAAGACAGGACTCCTGATCATAAAGAAGAGCTAAACTTTACGTTCCTTGAAGAAGATAAGAAAATTTCTTTCCCTCAGGAAGAGTTTACTAAAACGGAGGAAGAGCCGAAACCATTAATAACTGAAGAAGTCAAACCAAAATCAGGTATTCTTACCTTTGTAGTATCTCTTTTAATTATAATTCTTTTTTCCGGGACAGGGGTTGGTTTTGTCTGGTGGCAGAAAACCAAAATTCTGGAAACTGAAGGATCTTTTGGAATCAGCGAGGTTAAATCGGAGTTTTATGAAAGCAAGACTTTAGGCAATGTTTTTGTAGTTAAAGGTAAGATTACAAATGGGTATAGAGTTCCTAAAAGTTTTTTAAAGGTCAAATGTGTTCTATATGACAAAAGTAATAAAAAACTGGCAGAAAAGATTGCCTTTGCAAGCAATGTTTTTACCAAGGACGAGATAAGAGAGTTAACCTATGCCGAGATAGAGAAGGGCTTAAATAATAAGATGGGTAAATCCATGATGAATGTTGATGTCTCACCGGGTAAGGCTATCCCGTTTATGATAATATTTGATAAAATCCCTGAAGGGGTGAGTTATCTGGAAGTAGAAGCCATCTAAAGCTTAATAACTATAGAAAGGAATCGGAGAGAATGCATAAAACCCTCGAAAAAATTTACTATGAGGTCAGAGAACCACAGATAGATTTTGATGATATCGGTGGGCTATGGGATGCCAAGAAAAAGGTAGATGAGTTAATAGTTTTTCCTCTATTGAAAGATAAAGAAATATCAAAAAGCGGTCTTGAGAAACCAAAGGGTGTATTACTTTGGGGTCCCCTTGGTGTTGGAATGACCATGCTTGCCGAAGCGTCTGCTAAAAGGGCAAAGGTCCCCTTTGTTTATGTGTCAGGACAAGAAGTTCTCGGGAAAAAAACAGCCCTGAAAGAAGCAATCGATACCGCCATTGAGGAGAAACCTTGTGTTCTTTATATCTCCGATTGTGACTGGATCTGCCCGAGACCTAATTGCAGTTACGAATGGAAAAGGGGAAACTTCAGGGGAAAACCACCTACCTTTGCCGATGATGATTTCAGAACTTTTTTTATTAGAGAGATCGACAGAGTTCAGGAATTCGATGAAGTTAGGTTAGTAGGTGGTTGTTACAGAGTTGATGTGGTAGATCAGGCTATAATCAAGGAAAAAAAACGGTTTAACAGAAAAATTTTTTTACATCCTCCTGAATATGAAGATAGATTAGATATGTTAAAGATTTATCTCAAAAAGGTCAAAAATCTTGGAAAAGACGTTGATATTAAGATACTTGCTCAAAAAACAAGAGGATATGTCGGCTGGGATATAGAAAGTCTTTATAAAAAGGCTGTTCTTTTTTCTATTATGGATGGGAAAAAATCAGTGGATATGAAATCTTTTGAAAAGGCTTTGAAAGATATAGAGCCGTGGCTTTCCGAGGATATGATTATTGGCTATTATGATATCTATAACAAAGATTGTCCTCATCATTATACCTTCTGATGAATAAAAGCGGGTTAAAGTTAGTATATTGGTTTCACGGTCACAGTTGCCCTATGTCTACCTTAGGGTATAGGGCAGGTGTTGTGGCAAAAAAGTTGCTTAAGGTTAAAAGGAAAGATTACTATAAAGTTTCTGTTAAAGTGTTTTTTAAAAGCTGTGCTGTTGACGGTATTCAGATAAGTTTTCCTGCTACCTATGCGAATGGTAATTTAACATTACAGGATGAAAAGAGATTTGCTTTTGAGTTTCTTGACAATGAAAAAAAGAGAGGCGTAAGCATAACATTCAACAAACCATTGTTAGACTTTATGGAAAGATATGCCCATATAAAAAAAACAGAAAAAGATGAAAAAAAGATTATTGGTTTCTTTAAAAAATTTATTAAGTATACCCAATCGGCAAAACTGAATGATATCTTCATTATAAAAGAGATTTAACTCTAAAATAATCTATGCAGGAACTAATATCAAAATTTCTCAATATCATTTACATAGAGATCTCCAAGATGTGGGTTTTTACCTTCATTAGTATAATTATTGCATCTTTGATAAAGACATATCAGATTGATTTAAAGATAAGGTTTCTTATGCAGAAAAAGATTAAAACGGGTATTCTTTTTGCCACATTTGCGGGACTTGTGTCACCCCTTTGTTCCTGTGGAATTTTACCAATTGCCATCTCTCTTTCTGCTGCGGGAGTTCCATTGCCACCAATAACAGCTCTTCTTTTTACCTCGCCTGCTATGGGGCCGGAAGCTCTTGTGTTGACTTACGGAGGTCTTGGAATTAAGTATGCGTTAGTGAAATTAATCTTTGCTACTATTTTTGGAATTATAATTGGCTTTGTTTTTCTGTTTCTTCAGAGACTTAATTTCTATACCGAGGATGCCATAAGGATAAAACCGGTTTTTGATGAAAGGGGCGAGCTTTTATCGTCATACCAGATTGCCTGTGCTAATGATATTTCAATTAAAACTATGAATGTAATACCAAGGGAAAGCAGATTTAGGTTTTTTCTTGACAGATTTTACGATATGGCTCTTTTTATTGGTGGGTTAACCTTCTTGGCGATAGTTATAGAAGCTTTACTTCATATTTTTATAAGCCAGGATATTCTTAAAAGTTTACTCTCCTATAGTGGTATGTTTTCGGTATTAATTACCGCCTTTATAGGAGGGCTCATTCCCTTGAATCAGATTGCCTTTGTCCCCATAGCAAAGGGGCTTCAGTCTTTAGGAGCAAGTGATGCGGTAATAGTTACATTAATGTTTGCAGGCCCGACTATTAGTATTCCATCTATAATTGTTTTATACAAGATGTTTAAATGGAGGGTTTTCATAACTTTTGTAACAGTTTCTTTTTTGCTTTCTTTGGTAGCAGGTTTAATTTTTCTCGTTATATAGCGGAAATTAAATGTTAAATATTAGTAAAATGACGTAAAAAGAAAAAGTTGGTAATTTTATATCAGATTTATTTATTTTGTTTTAACTTTTATCTTCATTAATTTTTTTAAGAGGCATATTTTTTGCATAATATTTAACTTGAAATTACTAATTTTTAAAGATATAATTTAAAAAACTCTAATAAAAGGAGTTAGATTATGAAGGTTAAATTGCTTGCTTTTTTCTTAGTTTTATTACTTCCGGTTTTTGCATCTGCACAGAATGTTAAGTTTGAGGATTATTCTGAGAAGGCAGGTGTGGCTTTTAAAGGAAATGGAAAAGGAGTTGCTATAGCAGATTATAATAATGATGGCCTCCTTGATATCCTGATTTCTAACAAAGGTGGCGGGATCAGATTGTACAAAAATAATGGCAACGGCACCTTTTCCGATGTCACAAAAGCTGTTGGTTTAGAAGATCTCGGTTATTGTTTAGGCTCTGTATGGGGTGACATAGACAATGACGGGTGGGTTGATTTATACGTTCCCAAAGGTGGTGTTTATGAGGTGGAAACCAATAGGCTTTTTAGGAACGAAGGTGGCAAGTTTGTTGATATTACAGATAAGGCCGGTGTTGCAGGTATAGTAGATGGTAAACCCGCTTTTACTTATGGTGCCGCTATGGCTGATTACGATAAAGATGGCTTCCTTGATATCTATCTTGCAAATTACGGTGTAGGTGCAAAAAATATTCTCTATAGAAATAATGGTAATCTCACTTTTACTGATGTTACTGATACTGCAGGAGTTGGTGATAAAAGCTGGAGTTGGAGTGCCACCTTTGCAGATGTTAATGGAGATGGTTGGCCTGATATTTATGTAGCCAACGGAAGATATCCTGCTGGTGAGCCAAATAAGCTATATATTAACAAAGGTGACGGGACTTTCGTTGAAATGGCAGAAAAGTTAGGAGTTGCCGATGACAACTGGTCATTAGGGGCATCCTTTGCAGATATTGATAACGATGGAGACCTTGACTTGTATGTGTCTAACTATATCGGAGACAATAATCTTTATATAAACGACGGTAAGGGTAACTTTACTAAGGCGACCAAAAATATTTCAGGTGCGCCTAAAGATCATTGGGGTAAAGGACCAACCTTTGGCGATATTAACAATGACGGTCTTTTAGATTTATACGAAGGTGATTGCAAGCTTGCAAATCAGTTATATCTTAATACAGGTGGCGGTAAGTTTAAGAATATTATAAACACTATGCCCGCTTTGAAGTGCGAAACCGTCAGGACGAAAGGAACGGTCTTTGCTGATTTTAATAACGATGGTCAGCTCGATTTATATGTAGTTAACTGGGGTGCGGCAAATAAACTTTTTATAAACAAATCTAAGAATCCAAACTGGTTAGAAATCAAACTCGTAGGTAGCAAGAGTAATAAAGATGCAATAGGCTCAAAAGTCTATGTATACGATGAAAAGGGAAAACTTGTTGGTTTCAGAGAAGTTGTTACATCTTCCGGCTTCTGTACACAGCCACCAAAGGTACAGCATTTTGGTTTTGCAAAGGCTGGAAAATATGATGTTAAGGTATTGTTCCCATCAGGTAAATCTGTAGAAAAGAAAGCAGTTGCATTAGGTCAGATACTAACAATCAACGAATAAACTAATGGACTAAGAAGGGGGCTTTAGCCCCCTTTTTTTTCGGCTCATTTCTTGTTAATCACTAATTTATGAAGTTTTTATTCTTTTTTTTGTTTCTTTTCCTTTCACAAAAGGTCTATTCAGTTGAAATTACAGTAAAAACATCTTTTAACTCTCAAAACGTGGAAGGAGTTGATGTTTTAGTTTATAAGGCAGAAGAACATATATATAGAGATAAATATCTTTTTAGTTCTCAGACAGATAAAGAAGGAAATGCAAGATTTAGACTCTCCGAAGGCAAATATTTTTTAGCGGCAGAAAAAAAGCTGAAAGACGGGATTTTGTTTGGGTTTTACGGACTCAACCCTATTTATATAAGGGAACCACAGACGATTAATTTGATTCTCGTGAAATATGAAAAAGATTTTATCAGGGAGTTAAGGGAAAAAAGGATAGAAGGTTTTGTCTTTTATGAAGGCAATCCTGTTGAAAATGCAGGAATTTACATCTATCTTGATCTTTCCACGGAACTTAAGGGCCCGCCCTATTTATTTGCAGTTACAGATGAAAGAGGTTTTTTTTCGTTAGATATACCTGAAGGAAGTTATTATATTATTTTTAGGAAAAGGCAGAATTCTGGGTTTGGTCCGCCATCTTCTGGGGATTTAATAGGCTTTTTCCCTCAATTTCCTCTTGTTATAAATAAAAAGGGTGTAAAAATTTCGACAAACCTTTTTAAGATTCCTGAAAAGAGAGACCTCTCGAAAAACAAGAATCTCTTTCTTATAAAAGGAAAACTTGTCCTAAAAGATGGTAACCCTGCAGAAAAATATTATGTTGGACTATACGATAATAGGGAACTTTTAGGAAAACCAGTTTATGTATCGACTCAAACGGATAGTAATGGAAATTTTTCAGTATATGTTAAAGAAAAAGGAAAATATTATGTTGGTATAAGAAACAATCTTGGTGATACTCCCTCTGAAGACGAGGAAGTCTTTTATTTTAACGAAATAGATATCACTGATGCCAATAAGGAGATGTATTTTGAGATTATTATTGATTAAGATTGGTCTTTTGTCAGTATTTTGCCTTATTTTAAATACTAAAAATCTACAGGCCGATGAGATACTCAAGAATACAATAATAAAAAACAACAAAACTATAAGTGGCAGAGTCATAATAGAAGGCAAGGTGACCGTTGAAAAGGGGGCTGTTTTATATATTCAGCCGGGCACACAGATATTATTTAAAAACCTTGATACTGATGGAGATGGTATTTCTGAAACTTCCCTTTGGATATACGGTAATATAATAGCAAAGGGCGAGAAGGGCAGAAAAATCCTTTTTACTTCCTATGAAAAGGAGAAAAAATGGGGAGACTGGAAGGAAATACAGATTAATCATGTGAAGGGTTTTGTATTTGATTATGTTGAGATTCAGTATAGTGAGTATGGGCTTCATATTCATTTTTCTGAAGGAGAGATTACAAACTCTATATTCAGATATAACAATGATTGCACAAGATTGGGAAACTCAAAAATTTCTTTCAAAGACAATCTCTTTGAGAAAAATACCGGTAAGGCACTGAATTTCACTAATTGTAATATCCTATTTGAAAGAAATGTTGTAAGAGAAAACAGAGAGGGGATTTTTGTATTTGAAAAGAGTGGTTTTGTAACGATAAGAGAAAACAATATTTATAATAATTTCAAAAATATAAAAACGGGAGATTTTTTTAAAGACAAACTTGTTTTAGAAAGAAATTTTATATATCCCGCAAATAATATCGAAGGTGAAGTAAGATTTGTCGCTGTTAATGAGCCATTTTACGGAATTCTTCCCGACGATAAAGATGCCTATATAAATTTTATTATCGAGACACAAGGATATGTTGATGGTGGCGGGGTAATAGATGGAGAGAGGTTATACTTTCCCTCCTTTGATGGCAATATTTATGAGTATGATTTAAAAAATGGGTATGTCAGGAAATTTTTCATAGATGATTTTTCCGATGCTGTTCCTGTTCTTTATGGCAAAAAACTTTTTTCCCAAAACTGGCGGGGAGATATAGTTACCTTTGATTTACTTACAGGTAATAAAAAAATCATAGCGTCCTTTGACAAAACATTAAAAGATGATCACAGAAACCCATCTCCGGTGGTGTTTGATAATAAAGGAGTCTTTTTAAGCCCCGGTGGGAGCCTTTTAGTAATAAATCTTACTGACAATAAAGAATTATTCAGAACAAAACTTAACGGAGAGTTCAGGGCAAAACCTTTATTAAATGGTGATCTTTTGTATATTCCTTCGGTAACAGGCGATATATATACGCTATCATTTATTGATTATAGTTTAAATAAAGTAAGTTTTGATGGAAGTTTTTATTCCTCTCCTGTTTTTTATGAAGATTCTATAGTTATTCTGAGCAAAGAAGGAAAAGTTTTTTTTCTCGATAAAAATCTGATTGTAAAAAGAGTTGTCGATTTAAAAAGCTCTTTCAGATACCAATCTCCGATAGTCTTTAATGAAAGTTTATATTTATTTTCTCTTGATGGTAAAATATTTAAACTTAAGCAGAACGGAGAGCCTGTTCTTTTGAAAGAGACGGAAGAAATATTTACATCAACACCTATTTTATATAAAGGCTTTATTGTTATACCGGGATTTTATGGTAATCTTTACTTCTATAGAGATGACAAAACGATAAGAATATCAAATCTGGGAGAGATGCAATTTTCTCCTTTAGTATATGATGATTTTATAATAATTGGCTCAAGGGCAAACAGGGTCTATGGAATTAAAATCTGGTAAAAAGGCCTTTTATCTGATTTTTTTTGTTTCTTTTTCTGCCTTTACCTTTGAGCTGTTACTAACAAGAATATTTTCAGTTCTTATGTGGTATCATTTTGCTTCTCTCTCCATAGGTGTGGCAATGCTTGGACTGGGTGGAGGCGGTATTTTTTCTTATGTGATAAAAGATAAGTTAAAAGAACGAACTATCTATAATGTCCTTATCATTTACTTTTTATCCTTTATCCTGATACATAGCTTTTTTTTCTATTTTCAACATAGTCCGGAAAAGATAACCCCCTTTCTTGCCTTTTTTCATCAGCCCTATTTTCAGCCCTTTCAGAGAGGTGTGTTTTTTAGTTTTAATTTTTCAACACTTATTATATTAACAATTGCCTATATTGTTATTACAATCCCCTTTTTTTTAGCAGGTTTTGTAATTTCCTCACTTTTTAAGATCCGCTCGAGAGAGATTAAAAGACTATACTTTTATGATCTTTTGGGTGCATCTTCAGGGGCACTTTTTGTTGCAGTTGTTCTTAACTATGTAAGTCCAATGGCTCTCTTTTCACTTATTGCCGTAATTGGTTTTGCTTTGTTGGCAAAAGAGATTAAGGTCTTATCTATTCCGTTTTTTATAATAGGCATTGTTTTTCTTTATTTTAGCTTATTTCAGAAAAGTGATGAAATACCCATAGCAAGAGGTAAGGTAGCAAATGAGATAATCTGGGTTAAGTGGAATAATTTTTCAAGGGTGATCCTCTATAATTTAAAAGAAGACGAGTGGTCAAGCCCCTTTGGGCAAAGTAAATATTACCATGGTTATGTTCCGAAACAGTGGGGACTTTTGGTTGATGATACTGGTTACACTGTAGCTTCAGAGTTTCCTGATAATAGAGATAAGTTGGAATTTTTCAGATGGAACATAATATCTTTACCATATCTTATTAATAATAACAGTGCTTTGATAATAGGTCCCGGAGGAGGAAAGGATATACTTTGTGCCATAGCTATGGGAGTTAAAAATGAAAATATCACTGCCGTTGAACTAAACCCCCTTATTGTGTCTGCGGTAAATGACGTTCTAAGCAAAGAGACAGGTAGGCTCTATGATAAGGTAAATACACATGTTTCTGAGGGGCGGAGTTTTTTAGAAAAAAGGGGTGGACAAACTAAGTTCGATGTTATACAGGCAACTTCAGTTTACGGAAGAATTCCACCTGCAGCGGGTATTTTTACCTTTGCTGAAGACAATCTCTATACTAAAGAGGCCTTTAGAACCTATTTTTCTTCGTTAAGAGAAGGTGGGCTATTATCTTTATCGAGATTTATCTATGAACAAACTGTTCCTAAAATGATTGCCCTTTCTATAACGGGGCTTAAAGATTGTGGGATAGAAGATTTTTCTAAGTCAATCTTTTTAGCTAAGGAAAGAGGTCTTGCAATGGTTCTTACTAAGAAAGGAATATTTACAAAAGATGAGATAGACATATTGATTAAATACTGTGATGAAAAAGGTTTTGATGTGTTATATTCACCATATTATGATTATGATAATCTTTACAGCAATTTAATTAAAAGCAGATATGAAGATATAAAAATACCCACCGATGATAGCCCCTTTTATTACTATAACTTATCTAAAAGGGATTTTTTGAAATCCTTTTTTAGCCATAACGATAAATTTGAAGAGAGAGGTATGGAGATCTTAAAATTTTTTATTATCATAAGTCTTCTCTTTATATTTTTAATTCTTTTTTTCCCACTAATTCTTAGGAGAGATAAAAACTATGTCATAAATCGCAATAACTATCTTGTGGGATTATACTTTTTTTTAATTGGTGTTGGTTATATATTGATAGAGATAATATTCATTAAGTCTTTCTCACTTTTTTTAGAGACTCCTATGTATTCCATGATCTTTGTTACCTCTGCTATGTTATTTTTTTCAGCACTTGGTTCTCTTTTTTCTATAAAAGTAAATGAAAGAAAATCTATGATAAAACTTTTTGTGGCATTGATATTGCTCTTATTTTTATTTGGATTTATGTTAGATTTCATCAATAAGATTCTTTATCTCAATCTGTATGTGAAAATCGTTATAACATTAATATTCGTAGGTATTCCATCCTTTTTTATGGGGATGCCATTTCCTTATTTATTAAACTCTCTTGGCAAAAGAGATGAAGGACTAATCCCCTGGGCAATAGCGGTTAACAGCGGAGCCTCTGTTTTAGGAAGTTTTCTTTGTCTTATCAGTGTTGTAAACTTAGGTTTTAAAGGTTCCTTTTTTATAGGGGCGCTGTTATACATCTTTGTTTTTATAGTTTTTTTGTTAATAAAAGGTAGCGAAAATGAAAACTTTGTTTAGATTAATGTTTTTATCATTACTGTTTCTTAGTGCCTGTGGTAAGGATGAGTTTTCGGTCAGAGGCAGGGTCTTATATAATGATAGGCCCCTGGAAGATGCTGAAGTATCGGTCTATCTCAAGTTAGAAAAGGACAAGGAAAGACCACCGGTAAAGGTTGTAGCTACTGATAAAAATGGTTTTTTTGAGGTGAGGCTTAAGAGAGGAAAATATTTTCTGACGGGGAGGAAAAGGTTAGAAGATCAGGGCGAGATAGATATGCTTGTCGGGAGTTACTCTGATACTCCCATTGATGTAAAATCAGATCTGGTTTTAAAAGACTGGACCCTTCTTTCCAAAAAAAACAAGGAAGATTTCAAAAAAGGCACAGGAATTAAAGGTATTGTGAAAAATTTTAAAGATTTTAGAAAGGTAAGAGTCTATGCATATAAAGATACAAATAGCGGGCTTAAAGGTCCCGATTATATTTCCTTTAGTAAAATAGATAAAGATGGACAGTTTCAGATGGATTTAAAAGAAGGTGATTTTTATATATCTGTCAGGGAGAGAAAAGGTAGTTTTGCAGGTCCACTGAAGGAAGGTGACAGGGCTTATGATTATCCAAATAATCCAATAAGACTAACCAAAGATAAATATTTAGATTTAGGTATCATGAATCTGAAAGAAGTTGATAGAAAAAAATTAGAGGAACTTAGAAAGACAGGATATTTAAGGGAAGGGGCAATAACAATAAAAGGGGTTGTAGTCGATGAAAATAAAAAACCAGTCAAAAATGTTTATGTGATGATTTACAAAGATAGTGAGATGATTGGCAGACCTTTTACAATATCGCTACCTTCCAAAGAAGACGGGACATTTACCATCACTTTGCCTGAGGAAGGTAAATATTATGTAGGAGCAAGAACAAAGATCGGCGGGCCTGCGGAACCGGGTGAAAAAATTGGTTACATAAAAGGTTCATCCGATAAGTCAATAAGTGTCAAAAAGGGTGAGATAAAAAATATAATTATAGAGGTAAAGGAGATATGGTAAAAGCTCTGATTTTTCTTTTAAATTTTGTTTTCTTATCCACAATAATTCAGGCAGAAGAGTTTGGTACAGTTAAAGGCAGAACCGCCTATAAAGGTGAGGTAATAGAGAATGTTTCAATTCTTGTTTATAGAGATAGTGAAAATATCGACTTGAAAAAGCCGGATAGTGTCTCAGCTAAAACTGCCATTGACGGAACTTATGAGTTTAATTTAAAACCCGGAAAATACTATCTTATTGCCTTAAAAAAACAAGGAAACAACAGTAACTTCATCCCGGAAACGGGCGATTATTATTGTTTTTATAGTGGAGCCCCCGTTGAGGTTGTTTCCGGAGGTATAAGTTATGTTGGTTTCAATCTTATAAAGGTTGGTAAGGAAGGACCAATAAAAAGGGTAAAGGGAGATGGCGGAATATATGGAGAGGTTTTTTTTGAAGGTAAAAGATTAGAAAAATCCTATATCTATGTATATAAGGATTTAAAAACAGGGCTTAGGGGGCCTGCGTATTTTGTCTATCCCTCAAAGGACGGCAGTTTTTCGATAAATCTGCCGGATGGTAAATACTATATTATCGCAAGAAAAAGAGCAAAAGGCGGGATGTATGGACCTGTGGAAGAAGGGGATTATTTTAATTTTTATTATGGAAATCCTGTAGAGATAAAAAAGGGGCAGATGAAGAGTGTAAATATTGAGTGTGTTAAAAGGTTAAGTCAGCTTGAGGAGGGAGTGGGGTTTTCTGAGATTAGTGGCTATGTTAAAGATAAGAATGGTAACCCTGTAGCAGGTCTTTTTGTTTTATTTTATCAGAGTAAAAACATGCAGGGGAAACCTCTTTATATCTCAGCAAGAACTGACAGTAAAGGCAGATACTCTATGAAAGTTCCCAAAGGAACCTATTATTTATTGGCGAGAGAAAATATTGGCGGACCTCCCTCTTCAGGTGAGTGGTATGGTCAGTATAAAGAAGCCATAACTGTAAAAGACAGTGAAAAGCTTGATTTAATCAACGTAATCATAGAGAGGGTAAAATAGAATGAAAAAGATAGTTTTAATAATGGCTATTTTTCTATTATCTTTGGAAAACTCCTTTTCACAGCCTGTTTTGGAAGGAAAGGTAAAGATAGAGGGCAGGAAGGAGTTTGCTGAAGGGGCGTTAATAAAGTCCGGAACAGAGATAATTATTGAAAAGGATAGTGAGTTAGTATTTAAGGGAAAAGTTGAGTCACAAAATATAAAAAAGTCAGAAATAAAGATATTGGGGAAGGAAAACAGCAAAATATCTTTCGAGCAGGCGGGTGTAAACATTAATTATCTTTCAGTGGAAAATCTTGGCATTCTTGAATTTATAGAAAGTAATGTAAATTTAAAAAATGTAAAAATAGAAAGGGCTAAGGTTGGTTTGAAAGTTACAAAAAACACCACAGGCTTTATTGAGAATTTAAATATAAGGGATTCGGAGATAGGGTTTGTAACAGAGCTAAAGGCAAAGGTTGTTGTTTTAAACAGTACCTTTAACAATAACCAAACAGCCTTTATAGCAGATCAGGCGGGAGTTGCCGAGATAAAGAACTCCAACTTTTTCAAAAATAATCTGGCCATAGGTGTAAATTTAGATGGGGGAATAAGGATTTTTAACTCAAATATCTATGAAAATGAGGCGGGAATTACCTTTGTAAAACATATCGGCAGTATTATAAACGAGAATACCTTTAAAAATAATAAAATGGCCATTTATGCTGAGTATATGACAAACATAAATATTGAAAAGAATCAGTTTTTAAAGAATGATACCGCTGTTAAGTTTTATCAGCTTGTTAACGGTAAAATAAGAGGAAATAATTTCAGCAAAAACAGGGAAGCACTGTGGATAGAGAAAAAATCAAATCCGGATATCCGGTATAATACCTTTACTGAAAACAAGGTGGGGATTTTCTGTGATTTCTCTTCCTATCCGACTATAACTTTAAATAATTTTCTTAATAATGATCTTCATATTAAATTGGGTATATATCAATCAGCTGACTTTGAAAACACTACAAGCTCATTTCTGACACAGATGCAGGAGATGTTGACTCAACAAAGCAAGAGATTATCCCCAAAGGATCAGAAAAGAAAAAGGTATGTGGGAGAGATTTTTGCAAAAAAGAACTACTGGGATGAGAAAACAAGAAAAGAGATTGATACTAAAGAAAATGTCTCAACCATCTATGATGGATATGATATGGGTGAGGTTTCTTATGAAGGTTTTGGCGATACAAAATATAAGGTTGACACAGTTGCCCTTAAACCCTATCTCACTGAGTTAGTCAAAGATAAATGAAAAAACTGTTATTTTTTCTTTTCTTCTTTTTAATTTCAGAATCTTACGGAAAAGAAGGTAAAAATCTGTCTGGCAGGGTTTTGTTAGATAACTCTCCGGTTGGTAAGGGAGAGGTTATAGCACGGGAAATTGATAAAAATGAAATATTTAAAACAGAGACCGATGAGAATGGTTATTATAATATTACACTCAAAGAAGGTGTTTACTCTGTTGAAGCCCAAAAAAGGATAGGTAACATTTTATATATCGGTTTTTCCGGCAAGAACCCTATCTTGTTAAAGGAAGATACCTATGCGGGAATAAAACTCCTTCCCCCATCTAAAATGACAAGAAAAAAACTCAGCGATAGCAAAACAGAAATTGTATTAAAGATTTTATACAACGGAAAGCCTGTTTCTTCAGCGAGAGCCTATCTTTACTTAAAGGAAAAGGATATGAAAGGGATGCCCTTCTTTTATTCTGAACCTACAGATAAAAGCGGTATTATAAAAATCAGAAATATAATTGAAGGCAGTTATTATATCGTAGTTAGAAAGAAAAAAGACCATAAACCGTTAGGACCTATTTCAGAAGGTGATTTAATTGGGTTTTTTAGCCAAAATCCTTTAAATATAAAGGATGGCTACAGATATACCATTGAGATAAATATGTTTCAAAAGATACAGGATGAGATTACAAGCCCATTAGATATCCAAAATGTTAAAAAGATTACCGGGATAGCTCTCAGTGAAAGCGGTGAACCTGTTTCAGGAGTCTATGCCTTTTTATATACAAAAAAAGAGATGGGCCATGAAAGACCTATATCTATATCCCGCAAAACTGGAGATGATGGAAAATTTGAATTATTAGCACCCTTTACAGGCAAGTTTTATTTAGGCGTAAGACAGTTTTACGGTGGAACACCGGTTCAGGGAGAGCTATACGGGTTGTATGATAAAACTCATGATCATCATATTAATGTCTTTGATAATATAACAGGGATTATTATAAGGGTTAAAAAGATATTGAGATGAAGAAGATTTTATTTTTCCTTTTGTTTATACCGTCTATTCTTTATTCAGGTGATATTAAGATATATGAGATTAATGGCGTAGAAATCTGGTCCGGTGAGAGGGTTATAGATGGGATTGTTGTAGTGAAAGAAGGCGCAAAACTTATAATAAAAGGGGGCACGAAGGTTTACTTTAAACCTTTTGATACAGATGGAGATGAGATAGGAGATGGCGAGCTTTATGTTGAGGGAGAAATATATGTATATGGCGAAAAAGATCAGCCCGTAATATTCACCGCTCTTGCTGACAGGGTAGAACCTAAGATGTGGAAATATGTTATGGTTAATCATTCAAGGTATGCTCACATAGAGTATGCTATATTTGAAGGCGCTTTTTCAGGCCTTCAGGTACATTTTTCAAAGGCAAAAGTGAGAAATAGTATATTTCGAAATAATATTGATGGCTTTAGGTTTTCGACCGCTAATATTGATGTTTGCAATTGCGAGATGCGGGAAAATAAGTATGGCATTCGGTATGAAGAGAGAGACTCAACAGGTATAATTCGCTATTGTAACATAACCGGTAACGAGGTTGGCATATTTCCTGTTACTAAAGCAGAAGGTAAAGTGATTTTTAGTTATAACAATGTAGTTCAAAACGAGTATAATATAAGGATGGGCGAAGATCAGAAAAAAGATTTAGACTTTTCTAACAATTATTATGGTTTTACCAATGAGAGAGGTATAAGAAAAACCTTTTATGACAGAGGACGTGATAAAAATTTGTCCACCGTTAAAATAAGGTCTTTTTTAAAGAAAAAAGTTACTTTAGGAGAAGATAAATGTCAGTAAAAAAAATTTTTTTTACAGTTTTATTTGTGGTTCTTTTAATCAGAATTTCAGATGCCTGCGTTGGCAAGACAATTTATGTCGGCCATCTTTCCGGAAAGGGCGATGAGATTGTAGGAAATATATTGGCTCGGCTTATTACTGAAAGGACCGGTACCTCGGTAAAGTTAAAAAAATACAATGATACCAGCTCACTATTAAAGGCAGGCACAGGTGGAGAAGTTGATATTTTTGTGGTAGATGATAGGTTTATAGCTGAAACAACGGGACTTAAAAACCGAGACGAAGCAAAAAATATTTACAACGTTAACCATAATCTGATCTGGCTTAAGGCAATAAATGAAAAAGAAGACTTTTTAGCACCCGTTATAAGAAAAGATACGTTGAAAAAATTTCCCGCACTGCCAAGATTGCTGGAGAAATTAACAGGTCTTATAAATAATACACAGATAGAGGAGTTAAAGACTGAGGTAGAGAAGAAAGGTATGAAAGATACCATAAAGGATTTTTTAAAGAAAAAGAGTTTAATTTAAAAGAGTAAAAAAATGAACAGAAGAAACTTTTTAAAATATCTTGCCTTTTTAGGAGCCAATTTTGCCTTTACAAAGGATATTCTTGCCCAAAGTAAAAAAGAACTTGCTATTTCTGAGGGTAAGGATTATGAAAAAATAACCAAAAATGCCATTGATGCACTCGGTGGTATCTCGAAGTTTGTAAAAAAAGGAGATGTTGTTGTTATCAAACCCAACATAGGCTGGGACAGAAAACCTGAAGAAGGTGCAAACACCCATCCTCTTGTTGTTAAAGCTGTTACTGAAGAATGTTTAAAGGCAGGTGCCAGAAAGGTAAAGATTTTTGACAGAACCTGCAATGATCCGAGAAGATGTTACGTAAACAGCGGTATGGCTAATCTTTTACAAAACATAAAAGGTGTTGAACTTAAACACCTGGACAATGAAAAGTATAAGAATTATAAAATTAACGGTGTCTTTATTAAAGAATGGGAGCTTTATGAAGAGGCTATCAACTGTGATGTATATATAAATATCCCGGTGGCAAAACATCACGGATTGACAGGCTTGACTTTGGCGTTAAAAAACATTATGGGAATTATGGGTGGTAACAGAGGATACATTCACAGAGAAATTGAAGAATCTCTTTGTGATTTTAATAGTTTTGTTAAAATTCATCTTCACATAGTAGATGCTACAAGAATATTATTAAGAAACGGTCCTCAGGGTGGGGGAGTTAAAGATGTTAAAATTTTAAACACGGTATTGGCATCTACGGATCCTGTTCTTGCAGATGCCTATGCGACAACACTATTCGGTATAAAGCCAGAGGAAATATCTATCACCAAAAGAGCCTATGAAAGAGGTTTGGGTGAGATAAATATCAACAGGGCAAAAATAATAAAAGTTTAAGATGAAAATAACAATTCCCCGATTATCACAAATAGTCTTCTTTATAATTTTTCTGGTTCTTTTTATTAATACCGATTACAGAGGCAAAGACGAGATTAATATTGCTATTAATAGCTTCTTTCGGGCAGATCCGCTTGTTCTTGTAACTTATATTCTTTCAACCTTTTCTTTCATTACCCTGCTAATTCCTGCTCTTCTCATGGTGATAGCAACATTTTTCCTGGGAAGATTTTTCTGCGGATGGATATGTCCCCTCGGTGCTTTCCTGGATTTTGTGTCACTTAAGATAAAAAAAAACAGTCAGTTAAAAATATTTAAAGGAAAATTTAAATATTACTTTCTTTTTACACTACTTTTTCTTTCATTGTTTAATATCAATTATGGCGGTGTTTTTGATCCCATTGCCATCTTTATACGGTTTCTTACCTTTTTTGTATATCCCTTATTCGGATATGTTGTTAAATCAGGATGGGGTTGGCTATACGGTATATTCGGAAACAAGATTGAGTTTGCAGAGGGTTTTTACAAAATTATCAAATATAACATTCTGCCTTTTAGGGATACCTTTTACCCCCTTGCCTTTTTATCAAGCTTTCTTTTTATACTTATAGTTTTCTTGGAAAGATATGAAAAGAGATACTGGTGTAGGCATCTCTGTCCTTTAGGCACACTTCTTGGGATTTTCAGCAAATTTTCAATATTTAAGAGATTGCCAAAAAAATTATGTTCCGACTGTGGTGAATGTAAAAACATCTGTCCAACAGCTTTCGACAGAGAGATTTTAAACGAGGAAAATTGTATTATCTGTCTTGATTGTCAGGTTAAATGTAAGTTTGGTAGGGTGAAGTTTAGTCCTTTTAAGTTTAACATTAAATCTGCAAATCCTGATTTAAATAAGAGGTTTTTTATAAACTCTTTTATCTTTGGGTTTGTATTATCAAATATCTTTAAAAACGGAAATTACAATAACAAATTGCTTCGCCCCCCCGGCGTAGCCGATGAAAAAGAGTTTCTGAAAAAATGTGTCCGGTGTGGTGAGTGCATGAAAATTTGCCTTAAAAATGCCCTATATCCTTCCTATTTAGAGGGGGGTGTATATAGCTTATACACACCCATTTTAATACCAAGAAAAGGTTATTGTGAGTATAATTGTAGTCTCTGCGGTCAGGTTTGTCCTACAAAGGCTATACCTAAGCTACCTATTGAAGAAAAGAAAAAGCAGGTTATAGGAATTGCCCATTTTGACAAAAACCATTGTCTTCCCTATGCAAAGAAAACAAACTGTCTTGTTTGTGAAGAACATTGCCCGATTCCCGGTAAGGCAATAAAGATTAAAAAGAGAAGAGAAATAGGTTATAATGACAAAGCTTTTGAACTATTGGAACCCTATGTTGATGAGAAGCTATGCAACGGTTGTGGTATCTGTGAGTATGTATGCCCCTTGACAGGAAAGTCAGGAATAGAAGTTTTCCGTGAGAAACACAGCTTTTAGTGGGAGGTGGAAATTATGGCAGTTCTTGAGATATTAAAGGTTCCCGATAAAAGATTAAGAGAAAAGGCAAATGAAATAACAGTTATAGATGACAATATAAAAAGGCTTGCCTATGATATGATTGAGACAATGTATGCTGGAAGTGGCGTTGGTCTCGCAGGAACTCAGGTGGGTGTTCCTCTGAGAATTATTGTTATTGATGTGGACCAAATTGATGGTGAGCCTAATCCTATGGTTTTTATCAATCCTGAAATTCTTGAAGGAAGAGATAAAGTTGTTAAAGAAGAAGGTTGTCTCAGTGTTCCAGGATTTACCGCTAAAATAGAGAGGTTTGGATATGTGAAGGTAAGATATAAAAACTTAGATAATGAAACACAGGAAATGTCGGCTGAAGGACTTCTTGCAAGGGCCTTTCAGCATGAGATTGATCACTTGAATGGTATCCTTTTTATAGATTATTTAAGCAAACTAAAAAGGGAGTTATTCTTGAAAAAACTAAAAAAATCTCTGGAAAGAAGTTTATGAGTTTAAATATTGGTTTTTTTGGTTCTGCTGATTTTGTTGTTTCTTTTCTCGAAGCTATTTATAACTCCAATCATAGGATAAATTTTATAGTAACCTCTCCGGACAAGCCGAAGGGTAGGGGAATGAAGCTAACACCACCCGAACCGAAAGTTTTTGCAGAAGAAAAAAAAATACCGGTATTTCAGCCGGAAAAGATCAAAGATGATAAAGTTGTCAGTATACTGAATAACTTCAACTGTGACATCTATCTTGTAATAGCCTACGGGAAGATATTGCCAAAAGAACTTTTATTTTATCCCAAGTCTGGCTCAATAAACCTACATTTTTCATTGCTTCCAAGATGGAGAGGGGCAGGACCTGTTAACTGGGCTATAATAAGCGGAGACAAGGTTACCGGTTTGACAATTATTGAAATGGATGAAGGACTTGACACCGGTGATATCCTTTTTCAGGAAGAGATTATCATAGAAGAAGATGACAACACGATTACAATGTTTGAAAAGATGATAAATAAAGGCAAAGTTTTTTTGATAAACTCGCTAAATAAGATTGAAAAAGGTGATTTTATAGCAAAAAGGCAAGATAATAGTATGGCAACATATGCAAGAATGCTAAAAAAGGAAGATGGCCTTATAGACTGGAATGAATCTGCTGTTCAGATAAACAATAAAATAAGAGGACTTCAGCCCTGGCCATGTGCATATTCTTTCCTGGACGAAAAAAGGGTTCTTTTGTTAAAGGCGAAGGTTATGGAAGGTAAAGAAAGTCCCGGCTTAATTAAAGATTTTAAGGAAGAAGGGATTATAGCTGGCACCGGCGACGGGTTATTAAAGATCCTTGAGATAAAAGAAGAAGGGAAAAAGGTTTTGTCCGCAAAAGATTTTTATAATGGCAGAAAAGACATCATAGGTAAATTTTTCAAGAAATAAAATGTTAAAAAAACTCTCTCTTTTGGTTATTTACCCTATATCAAAATTTTTTTGTAGGATATTTGCAAAAAATAAGTTAGAAAATTTAGAAAGATTTTTTATAGATATAAACAACTGGTTGGTTATCAGAACAATCAGAAAAAAACCGGAAAAACTTTTACTTCTTATGCCTCACTGTCTTCAGTTTTCAGACTGTGAGTATAGGGTTACCGGAAAAGAGATAAAATGTAAGATGTGCGGAAAATGTGAGATAAAAGATCTAATGGATATATCAAAAAAGTATGATGTTAGACTCTCTGTTGCCACCGGTGGGACTATGGCAAGAAATATAATAAAAGAGATTAAACCAGATCTTATTATTGCTACCGCCTGTGAGAGAGATCTTATTTCTGGTCTGAAAGACACTGTTTCTCTGCCGGTTATAGGAATATTAAATGAAAGACCGAACGGGCCCTGTATAGATACAAGGGTGGATCTGTGTAAAATTACAACTTTAATAGATTTTCTTAAGGGGTTAAGTTATGAAAAAAAATAGTGTATTGATTGCTCCCTCAATGCTTTCGGCAGATTTCGCAAATTTAAAAGAAGAGATTGAAAAAATTGAGAAGGCTGGTGCTGATCTACTCCATCTTGATATAATGGATGGTCATTTTGTTCCTAACTTAACTTTTGGCCCCTATGGTGTCTCCTGTATAAAAAAATATGCCACAAAGCCATTGGATGTTCATTTAATGCTTACGAATCCTGAAGATTTTATAAAACCCTTTGCAGATGCGGGAGCGAACATGATATCTGTTCATATAGAAGCGGTTCTGCATATCCAAAGAACAATCGAGGAGATAAAAAACTTAGGTATAAAGGCAGGAGTGGCTCTCAATCCTGCCACATCTCTTGATACCTTAAAATACATAATCTCATACATTGATTTTATTCTTATAATGTCTGTCAATCCCGGTTTTGGTGGACAGAAATTTTTAAAGCCTGTTTTAAAAAAGATAGAAGAGTGTAAAAAAATATGTCAAAAAGAAAATCCTGAATGTCTTATTGAAGTAGATGGTGGTATTGATTTAAGTAACGTGAAAGAGATTAGAAAGGCAGGAACTGATATTGTTGTTTCCGGAAATACAATTTTCAGAGAAAAAGATTATGGCAAAGTTATTAAAAAGATGAGAGATCTATGCAGGTAATGTTTTTAGATGAACTATTTAAATTAATCCTTTCTGCAACCTTAGGTGGATTAATTGGTTTGGAAAGACAGATACAGGGGCAGAAAGCGGGCTTCAGAACACAGTTGATACTATGTTTAGGCTCGGCCCTATATACAATCACCTCTATAAAATTTTATGAATATTACGGAAAGGTTACCGATCCTTCAAGGATTTCCGCTCAGATAGTAGTAGGAATCGGTTTTTTAGGTGCAGGAGCGATTATTAAATACAGAAACTATGTAAGAGGTCTTACAACAGCAGCAACTATCTGGGTGGTAAGTGCTATTGGAGTTGCTGTGGGACTTGGAGAGTATTTTATCGCTACAATTACAACCTTTATAGCCCTTTTTAACCTTATGTTGCTTAAAAAAATTGAATCTCTTCTCCCATCGGATCTTTATTCAAACATTATTATTACTACATACATAGACAGAGAGATTAATATCAAGGAAATTCTAAAATCAAGCAGACTTAGCCTGATTGAGTATAGAGAAAATTATCTCATAGATGAAAAAAAATCAGAGTATATAATGACGGTAAAATACAAAAACAGAAAAGAGCTTCTCGACTTCATAAATTGCTTGAAAACAAATAACAGCGTATTAAGGGTATATATAGATTAAAGGATCATAAAGCCGACTAATTACATAGTTAAAATTTATAAACGTAATACCGGATAGACTATCCGGGTAAACCACTGCCTCAGGTACCTTCTTTGCAGGAAGAATTATCCTTCAGATTTTCCACATTTTCACCGAAAGGTAAATTAGCCACCGCATCTTTACCTGAAAGAATTAGATCAGCTGCTATTCCCGCTGCATCAGTTATTATTTCTCTGCAGTGCAGGGCATGTTCTCTGCAAAGCCAGTTTTCTTGCCAGTTTATTGTGATCTTTCTACATAATGTTTCACCATATTTTTGCTTTAATCTATTTGGTATCTGATTAAATATCCTGTAAAGCCCGGGCTTACCATATAGTTCAGCAGCAGATAGTTTCATCGCCTCTTTCCCCTCACCTTCAGGTAGCTTTGACCTGCCATATACCGCACTTACGGAGAGAACCGCGCCTGTTAAAGCACCACAGGTGTCTCCAAAAAGTCCAACTCCTCCTCCAAAGCCTGTTGCAACTTTTAAAACTTCTTTTGGAAGTCCTGTATCAATGTAGTGAAGGACAGATTCAAAAACGCATTCTGAACAGTTATAACCTAAGGAAAAATTCTTCCTTGCCCGCTGTTTAATTGCTTCTACAAGTTTTTGTTTTTCCATATTTTCTCTCCCCTTTTTAAAATCATTATAACACAATGTTTTAAAATAAAAAAATTTTATGTTCTTTATTGTTGACTGAAAAATACTTTTTATTCTTATCATAATAACTGAGTTGACAAAAATAGTGAAAACAGTTTAATTTAATCGTAAAGAATATTTTAGGGGGATGTTATGGAGAAAATAGCAATTAAAACTACAAAAAGGATGGAAATTGTTGACTTAACCAGTTCTGTAGTTTCAATTGTCCACAAAAGCGGCGTTAAGGATGGTATATGTGTAGTTTATTGTCCTCATACAACATCTGCAATTGCTGTTAATGAGAATGCAGACCCTACGGTTAAACAGGATATAATCAATAAACTTGCTGAGATTGTGCCACAGAATGCCAACTACAGACATCTTGAGAAAAACTCTGATGCCCATATAAAAAATGTCTTAATAGGTCCTTCTATTACCTTTATAGTTGAAAACGGAAAATTAGAATTAGGTACATGGCAGGGTGTTTTTTTTGTGGAGGGGGATGGTCCCAGAACAAGGGAAGTTTGGGTTAAAGTTATGGCGGGATAATAAGAAAAGTTAATTTTTAATAGAAATTTACTGAAAATCTAACAAAAGGAGATGAAATGAGTCTTAAAAAATCTATTGAAGATGCCATGAAATCGGCACTTAAAGCAAAAGATGATCTTAAATTACAAACATTAAGGTTTTTGTTAGCCCAAATAAAAAACAAAGAGATAGATCTGAGAAGAGAGCTCAAGGATGACGAGATTTTCAAGGTAATACAGACACTTGTTAAACAAAGAAAAGAGGGAATAGAAATATTTGAGAAGGCAGGTAGAACAGAACTTTTGGAAAAAGAAAGAAAGGAGCTCGAGATATTAGAGTCCTATCTTCCTAAAATGCTTACTGATCAGGAAATAGAAAAAATTACCGAGGATATAATCAAAGAGCTTGGCGCAACCGGACAAAAAGACTTTGGGAGGGTTATGAAGGCAGTAATGTCAAAGGTTGCAGGAATGGCAGATGGTGGCAAGGTTAATGAGATAGTCAAGAAAAAGCTTGGTTAATTTTAATAATGCCCCTTTTTGGTTTTGATAGAAGGGATTTAGATAAAGTTCTCTCAGATGTGGCGTTTTTTGCGGAAACTGCTTATGGTAAAGAGACAGTTTTAAAACTTCCTGTGCTCCAATCTCTTAATGATATTTTAAGAGAACAGGAAAGGCTTAAAAAGGTACAGGAGTTATTGGTAAAAAATGCCTATCAGATACCCTATATTGACGATATTAGAGGTTATTTAGACAGAACAGAAAAGATAGATTTCTTAACAGAAGAGGAAGCAGGGTTTATTTATATAAATTTGTCCGCTCTGGTATCTTTTTTTGAAAGATATGAAAATCTTAAGTTAGGTTCAGTTTTGGATTATGACTATCCTTATAAGACAAAACTTAAAGATGCTCAAAAAGATTTATCCGGTTATCTCACAGAAAGAGGAAAAATAAATATCAACTGCTCTGAGGAGTTAAAGAAAATCTTTATAGAAAAGGATTTTTTCAGGGAGAGTATTGTATCAAAGTTAGAGAAGTTAATGAATTTTAAAACCAAGATATTTCAAGATAAATATTATACGATAAGAGATGGTAGATATGTTTTGCCCGTAAAGGCTAATTTTAAAAAGGATATCAAAGGGACAATCAGGGATACATCTCAGTCGGGGGATACTTTTTTTATAGAACCGGAAATTATTTCAGATCTCAATGATAAATTAGTTTTTGCTGAAAAAAGAGAAGAGATAGAAAAAAGAAAAATCTTGTTAAAAGTTACGGATATTATTAAAAAAAATCTTAGGGAGATAAGAGAAGGTTTATATTTTTTCGGTTATGTCGACAGTCTCATTGCAAGGGTTAAATATTTGTTAAGATATGATTTGTATCTTCCTGAGATTTGCGAAAACAGTGATATTTCTCTTTACAATGCCTATCATCCTCTTTTTATCAGTAAAAGTGATGTAGTAAAAAATGATTTTGTATTACCAAAAGATAAAAAAATTTTTCTCATTACCGGTCCGAATGGCGGTGGTAAGACAGTATCGATAAAAACGATTATGATGATAACATTGCTTACCCATATGGCTGTTCCTGTTTCTGCATCTGAAAAGTCAAGGGTCTCCTTTTATAAAAGATTTTGTTTTGATATGGAAGATAAACAAAGTATTGAGGCCGGCGTTAGCAGTTTTACATCGAAAATGCTTTTATGGAAGGATATAATTGACAACCTGTCTGAAGATACCATAGTTTTCATAGATGAGTTGGGCAACTTTACCAATCCGGAAGAAGGATCCGCTATCTCAATAGCTTTACTGGATTATCTGGTAAAAAAGGGCGGTAAGGTTATAGCGGGAACTCATATAGACGAGATAAAGGAGTACGTCTTTTCGAGAGAGGATGGAATTGTTTCTTCTATGCTTTGGGATAACAGGGAACACAGACCTACTTACAAAATATCCTATGGATTTTATTCAGGGAGCTTTGCCATAGAAGTATTAAAAAAGTTAGGATTTCAAAGAGATTTTATAGAAAGTTGTGAAAAAAACTTAGCCAATGATTATATTTATATAGAGGAACTTAAAAAGAAAAGAGAGAAAGAGTATTTAGACTCTTTAGAGCTAAAAGAAGCTTTGGAAAGTAAAAAAAAGGAGTTGGAGAAAATTGAGGCTGAAAGATTATCTTTATTAAAAAGGATCGAAGACGAGAAATATAATCTTTTAAAAAAATCTGTTAAAGAGATTGAGTTATTGAAGAATAGAATTGAAGAAGAGATAAAAGCACTTCCAAAGGATAGAAAGCTGGCAAGAGAGTTTTATAAAGCCTTTTCAAAAGAAGGTGATGAACTTTTAAAAAAATTAAGCGAAGTAAATATTATAGATTTTGAGGATGAAACTTTAAAGGTTGGTGATGAGGTTCTTTTGGTTAATTTAAATGAAAAAGGCAAAATTATTGATATTGATGGGGATAATTATAATATTTTAACGGGCAAACTAAAGATATGGGTTAATAAGTCTGAGATAAGAAAGATTGATAAAGTTGAAAAAAAATCTGAACAAAACAAGATAAACTTATCTTACTCTCTTCCAAAGACAGATATTATACCGGAAATAGATGTAAGAGGGAAAAGGGTTGATGAAGCACTGGGCCTTATAGACAAATTTTTAGACAGGGCAATTCTTTCCGGTCTTGATAGGATAAAGATAATTCATGGTGCAGGATTGGGAAAGTTAAGAGAGAGTATTCATCTTTTTTTAAAAGAATCTTCAGTAGTATCAAGCTACAAGTTAGGAGATGCCAAAGAAAAGGGCGGAAGTTACTATACTGTTGTAGAACTTAAGAAATAGATAGTTCCGTTAAGATTTAGTTTCCTTCATAAAGATTTTGGAGAGTTAATGATTGAAGATAAATAGAGAGCTTATAAAAGAAAAGATAAACATCGTTGAGTATATATCCCGTTATGTTTCATTAAATAAACGGGGTAAAAATTATGTGGGTCTATGCCCCTTTCATCAGGAAAAGACACCTTCTTTTACAGTTAGTGAGAATAAACAGATATTTTATTGCTTTGGATGTCATATTGGTGGAGATATATTAGAGTTTTTAAAGAGATATCTCAAATTAGATTATCTTCAGATACTTGAAATTCTTGAAAAGGAAACAGGCTTAAAACTCTTTGATAGAGACAAAGAATACGACAAAAAATTAAAGGAAGCCAGAAAAATAACGGAGATTAATAAAAGAGCAACAGTTTTTTTTATAAATAATTTATATAAAACCAGTGACGGTGCCAAGGCATTAAACTATCTAAAAAACAGGAACTTAACAATCGAAACTATAAAAAGATTTTATTTAGGCTACGGTGGGGCTGACTGGGACAGACTATACAGAACTCTTATCTCAGAGAACTTCGATAGAAAAGATATAGAAAAAACAGGTTTGATTTCAGTAAGTTCAGGTGGTGTAAGGGATTTTTTCAGAAACAGAGTAATATTTCCTATTGTAAATATTAAAGGAGAAATCATAGCTTTTGGAGGCAGGTCCCTTGACAGTAGCTTACCTAAATATGTAAATTCCCAGGAAACGATAGTTTTTTCAAAAAGAAATACCCTTTATGGAATAAATATTGCAAAGGAAAATTTAGAGAGGTCAAAAAGGGTTTATATAGTTGAAGGCTATATGGATTGCTTAATGATGCATCAGGCAGGTTTTAACAATACCGTGGCTACCCTCGGAACCGCCATTACAGAAGAACATATAAAATTTTTAAAGCCTCTTGTTGAAGTGTTTTATCTAATCTACGATGGAGATGTGGCCGGAAAAAAGGCTGCATTAAGAGGGGTAGAACTTTTTTTGAATCTTGGAATAAATCCTCATATTGTTATTCTTCCTGAGGGAGAAGATCCGGATAGTTTAATAGCAAAGGGATTGGAAAGTGAGTTGAAGAATGCCATAGACTCCGCTAAAAATGGTATTGACTTTTTGATAAATTTTTATAAAATGTTATATTCTCTGTCTTCTGTTACGGGACAGAGGGCTTTTATCCTACAGATTAAAAAACATATTGAAAACATTACAAATCCTTTGGAGCGCGCACTTTTGATTAGGTCAGTTTCGGAACAAACGGGTTTTACTAAGGAAGAGATTTTAGATATCTTTCAAATAAAAGAAAAAAGTGATATAATAAATTTAGAGGTTAATAATACGCCAGAAGATACGATAACCGCTATCTTGATAAAAAATCCAGAATATATTACCCAGATAGAAAATGAGATTTTGGCTAATTTCAGCAAAGAACATATCTCTGTTATAGATAAGTTTGTTACATCAAAAAAAACCGATGACCTCTCTGATGTTGAAAGTCAGCTTTACTACAGGTTGACAATATTGTCTGATTCCTTTGATGAAAATACCAATAAAATTTTTTTTGATAACTTAATCTTCCTAAAAAAGAGGCATTATGAAAGGATTAACGAGGAACTGACAAACAAGATTAAAATTGCTGAAAAAAGCGGAGATTTTACCCGGGTAAAAGAGTTGTTGAGAAAAAAAGATGAGATAAAAAACAAACAAAAGGAATTATTAAAACTAAGGAGTAACTAAAAGATATGAAAGGTAAGAAAAATCTAAAAGAAGACGTGATGATTGAAGAAATGATTGCTATGGGCAAGAAGAAAGGATATGTCACATACGATGATATTAACAACAAACTTCCGGAGGATTTTACCACTGATTACATTGATGAGGTCATAAGTATTTTTGAAGAGGTTGATATCCCTGTAGTGGATAATATAAGCAGTATGCCTGCCCGTACCTATTTTGAAGAAGAAGTTGAATTGGAAGAGGGATATGAAGAGTTAGACGAGGAGCTTGCCAAGGGTAGTGACCCTGTCAGGTTGTATCTTAAAGAGATGGGAAGTGTTAATCTCCTTGACAGAGAGGGTGAGATTGATTTGGCGAAAAAGATTGAAAATGGTGATTTAAAAATTATTAAGGCTTTAATATCCTATACACCTGTCTTTGAAGATTTCATTAAATTGGGGAGTCTGATAGAAAAGGGTGAGATTACAATTAAGGATGTAATAGGAGATTATGAGGAAGAGGAAGAAGAGGTTTACGAAGGGGAAGAAGTTGAGAGAGAGACCAATTACGGACATATAATAGAATATTTTAATACCTTACAGAAAAAATATGCTGAACTGAAGAAGGCAAGGAAAAGCAACAGTGAGAAGAAGATTAAAAAAATAGAACAGGAGATAATCGAAACAATTCTTGAGATGGATATTAATGAAAAGTTGATAGATACTTATCGCTTAAGAATGGAAGAAGATTACGAAAACTATTACAAAAAATACAAGGATTCGGCAATATCAAAGTTGAAAAAAGAGTTTAATCTGGATGATGAAAACTCTGAGATATTATATCAGTGTATCTTTAAGGGTGAACCCTTACCGAAGAAAAAGGTTACCTTACCAAAAGATGGTCTAACCAAAGCCAAAAAGCTTATAGCTACGGAGATTAAATCCATAAAGGATAATATTAACAAATTAGGAATCTATCCTGAGAATTTTGCAGAGTATTTACAATTATTAAAAGTCGGAGACGAAGAGAAATCGAAGGCGAAAAAAAAGCTCATAGAAGCCAATTTAAGGTTAGTTGTAAGTATCGCAAAAAAATATACTAACAGGGGTTTGCAGTTTCTGGATTTAATTCAGGAAGGCAATATCGGTTTAATGAAGGCGGTAGATAAGTTTGAATATAAAAGAGGATATAAGTTCAGTACCTATGCTACATGGTGGATTAGGCAGGCTATTACAAGGGCAATAGCTGATCAGGCAAGAACTATAAGGATACCGGTTCATATGATTGAGACCATAAATAAGTTAATCAGAGAATCCAGGGCATTGGTTCAGGAGCTTGGCAGAGAACCCACCGCAGAAGAGATAGCAGAACGGACCGAGTTACCTGTTGAGAAAGTCAGAAAAATATTAAAAATAGCCAAAGAACCGATATCATTAGAGACACCAATCGGAGAGGAAGAGGATAGTCATTTGGGGGATTTTATTGAAGACAAGAAGAGCTTATCACCGGAAGACTCGGTAATTCAAAGTAACCTGACGGAAACCGTAGCAAATGTCCTTGCTACTCTTACTCCCCGTGAAGAGAAGGTTATCAGGCTCAGATTCGGAATCGGGGAGAAATATGATCATACTTTAGAAGAGGTTGGACAGGAGTTTAAGGTTACCAGAGAAAGGATAAGACAGATAGAGGGTAAGGCACTAAGAAAGTTAAGGCATCCAATCAGAGCAAAGAAATTAAAACCTTTTGTCGATTAATTAAATAAAAACTATGCGGGAGGTATTATGGACGTTAAGATCAATTTTTCAAACCTGGAACATAGCGACGCTATCAGGGAGTATGCAGAAACTAAGATTGCCAAAAAGTTAAAGAAGTATGTAGAAGAGCCCATCAGCCTTCAGATAACTCTTTCTTTAGAAAAACTTTCCCATATTGTAAAGGTCAACTTAAATGCCAATGGTTTTCTCATCCATGTTGAAGAGAGGGATAATAATATATATTCAGCCATTGACTTGGTTTCTGATATTTTAGAAAGAAAGCTTAAAAAATATTTTGAAAAGATTAAAGACAAAAAAAACAAGAACAACAAAAATAATAAAAATAAAGGGCTCATGATAAGAGAAGAGGTTTTGAGTTTGCCGGAAGAGGGTGAGGCTCAGTCTAAGAGAGAAGTTATAAAGGTCAAAAATTATGAGATTAAGCCTATGGATATAGAAGAAGCGGTAATGCAGATGGATTTACTAAACAGGGATTTTCTTGTATTTATTAACACAGAGACCGATAAAGTTAATGTAATTTATAAAAGAAGAGATAACAACTACGGTCTCATTGAGGCTACGAAAAAATGAAAATCATGTAATTTCGGATATCAGTTCGATGAAGGTTTTTCTCGTAACAGGCGTTTCTGGTGCAGGTAAAACAATTTTTGTAAAGGCTCTGGAAGATATCGGCTATTTTTGTGTGGATAATCTACCCGTTCCTTTACTTGATAGTTTTTTTGATCTGTTGAAAAAAGAGAAAAGATATGTCAAGGTAGCGGTCGTTGTAGATATCAGAGAAAAATTTTATCTCAATAAATCAGATTTGCTTTTAAAAAACATTAAAAAGAAGATACCATCCCTCAAGATAGTTTTTCTTGATGCCCGGGATGAAGTCTTAATAAGAAGGTTCAATGAAACGAGAAGGAAGCATCCTCTTAACTCCTTTGATATTATTTCAAGCATAGATGAAGAAAGAAAAATTCTTAGTCTTTTCAAAAAAGAAGCTGATTACATAATTGATACTTCAACAAGTAGCAACTATGATCTCAGGAAAAAGGCTGAGCTTATATCGGAAGGTCAAATTGAACCTCAGAGAATACAGTTGAAGATAATAAGTTTCGGGTTTAAGTTTGGTATCCCCATTGAGGCAGATAATATTTTTGATGTAAGATTTATTCCTAATCCTTATTATGTGCAGGAACTAAAAGATAAGACAGGATTGGATAAAGATGTTATATCTTTTATAGAACAAAAAGGGGTTACCGCTGATTTTTTAAAAAAGCTAAGAACTCTTTTACCCTTTATGATAAAAAACTATGACAAGGAAGGTAAAAATTTTATATCTTTCGCCTTTGGCTGTACAGGAGGTAAGCATAGATCAGTTTATATTGCCAATTATTTTTACGACTACCTGAGACAAAAATACAAAAATATCTCGGTTTTTCATCGGGATTTATCATAATTGTGGGAAAATTAACGATAAATTTTTTTTTGTTTATAAGGAAGTTTATAGTTTTTATTTTGTTTTTTTTACTCACAATTCAGCTAAGCTGTGCTCCTATCCCAGCGGACAATAACTCTGTAATAAAACTAAAAAACCGACTGGCTTTTCCCTATGTTTTCCTTGATTTTAATAGTTTTTCTCTTGTCATCTCTGAAATTGACGGCCAAAAAACAGCTAAATTTGGCTGGATTGAACTACCTGCAGGTAAACACAATATACTTTTAGAGGTTATGAAGGGTCCGACAGGATATTTGGGAACAGCCCCCTTAAAAGGAGTTTGTTATTCAGCCATTGAGTTTGAATTTAAGCCCAATACATCTTATTTGATGGAGTTTCATAGAGAAAATAAAGAGGAATTTGTATTTCTGATAGATAAAACAACAGGAAGGATAGTTCTTAAGTCAGAGTGTATATCTAAAAAAATTTACTAATACTAAAATTATTTTGCTAATAGTAAAAATTTTATTTGACAGTGGTAAATATTAACTGGTAATATTTAGTAAAATCATCCTTTAACGGCAATAAGCTGAAAAATTATAAAACTAAAAATTTATTAGGGGGATTTATGATTAAAAGAAGAAAGATTTCTATAATTGGTGCGGGTAATGTCGGTGCAACTGCAGCACACTGGGCATCAGCCAAAGAGCTTGGAGATGTTGTTCTTGTAGATATAGTTGAAGGTGTTCCGCAGGGAAAGGGGCTTGACCTCCTTGAGGCAATGCCTGTAGAAGGTTCTGACGTTTCAATAGTAGGAACAAATAGTTATGAAGCTACAGAAGATTCTGATATTGTGATAATTACCGCTGGAATCCCCCGCAAACCCGGCATGAGCAGAGATGATTTAATAGCAACTAATACAAATATAGTTAAGTCAGTAACGGAACAAGTAGCTAAATATTCTCCGAATGCCTTTATTATTGTTGTTTCAAATCCTCTTGATGCAATGACCTATGTAGCATATAAAGTATCGGGTTTTCCAAGGAACAGAGTTTTAGGAATGGCGGGAGTTCTTGATACCGCAAGATTCAGAACCTTTCTTGCCGAAGAGCTGAATGTTTCCGTCGAAGATGTAACCGCCTTTGTTCTTGGTGGCCATGGCGATACAATGGTGCCAATGGTAAGATATTGTTCTGTCGGAGGGATTCCCGTTACAAAATTAATACCAAAGGACAGACTTGAGGCAATTGTTCAGAGAACAAGAGATGGCGGGGCAGAGATTGTAAATTACCTTAAAACCGGTAGCGCCTATTATGCTCCCTCCGCATCTGTTGTAGCGATGGCAGAAGCCATATTGAAAGATAAGAAAAGAATTATGCCCTGTGCGGTATATCTGCAGGGAGAGTATGGACTTAATGATACAGTTGTAGGTGTTCCCATTAAGATTGGCGGTAACGGAGTTGAATATATCTATGAGCTGGAGTTTACCGATGAAGAAAAAGAGATGTTTAAAAAATCTGTTTCAGCGGTTAACGAGTTAATTTCCAAAACAGGGCTTTAATCTTTATGAGAAAAATAGGTAGTGATGAGATAACAAAAGCGGTAAAAAATCTGTTCCTGGAAGCGGGTAGAATATTACCCGAAGATGTAACCTGTGCCTTTGTTTCCGCCCTCGATAATGAAATATCTCCTCTTGGCAAGGCAGTTCTTGAACAACTTATTGAAAATAAAGAGATTGCAAAAAAAGAAGGTCTTGCCCTATGTCAGGATACAGGCTTTGCTGTTGTTTTTGTAGAGTGGGGTGAAAAGGTTCTCTTTGAAGGTGAGAATCTTTTTGAGGCTATTAATCAGGGAGTAAGGTTAGCCTATGATGAAGGTTATTACAGGAAATCTATTGTATCGGATCCGCTTTTTGACAGAAAAAATACAGGAGACAATACCCCTGCCTTAATTCACTTTGAGATTGTTCCCGGTGAAAAGGTAAAAATTACCGCTGCCCCTAAAGGCGGTGGCAGTGAAAATATGAGTGCCATCAAGATGCTTAAACCTGCCGATGGTGTTGAGGGCGTTAAGAAATTTGTTCTTGAGACGGTAGAAAAGGCTGGTGGCAATCCATGCCCGCCAGTTATTGTAGGGGTTGGGATTGGTGGAACCTTTGAAAAATCAGCACTTTTAGCAAAAAAGGCCCTGCTTAGGGAGTTGGGTTCAAAAAACAAAGATGAGAGATATGCCAAACTGGAAGAAGAGCTGTTAAAAGAGATAAATAAATTAGGTATCGGGCCTATGGGATTAGGGGGACGTATTACCGCACTGGGGGTACATATTGAGTTTTATCCCTGCCATATAGCCAGTTTGCCAGTAGCGGTGAATATTCAGTGCCATAGTGCAAGACATAAGGAAATAATATTATAGAGGTTTTATGGTAAAGAAGATAACCACACCATTAACAGAGGAAGTAATTACAGGACTGAAGGCTGGAGATCTGGTTTCTATTACCGGTTATATATATACCGCGAGAGATGCGGCTCATAAAAGGTTGGTTGAGTTGGTCAGAAATGGTAAAGAACTACCTTTTGATATTACGGGATCGGTAATTTACTACGTAGGACCTACTCCTGCCCCGCCGGGTAAGGTAATTGGTTCTGCAGGTCCTACCACAAGTTACAGAATGGATAGTTATGCTCCGGTTTTAATAGAGATTGGTTTAAAAGGAATGATTGGCAAAGGAAAGCGTGCACCGGAAGTTCGCTCTGCTATGATTAAACACAAAGCGGTCTATTTTGCTGCTACGGGCGGTGCTGCTGCGCTGATTTCAAAACATATAAGATCTTCCGAGCTTATTGCCTATGATGACTTAGGTCCAGAAGCTATTAGAAGGCTTTATGTAGAAGATTTTCCCGCGATAGTGGTTAATGATGTTTATGGCGGGGATTTATACGAAGAAGGTGTAAAAAGATACAGGATCGATTAGACATCGTGGAGAAAAAAATACAGTTTTATTTAAGAAGACTGCATGGGATAACGGGGATATTTCCCCTTGGTTATTTTCTTTTTTTTCATTTAAAAGAAGGTGATAGTTTTTCTTCAAGGGGCTTAATCTTTTCTTTAGTTTTTTTATGGATTCCCCTTTTGTTCCATAGTCTATACGGTCTTTATATAACCTATGAAGGCGGGATGAATCTTTGCTGTTACAGGCACCTGAGAAATATTATGTATTTTCTTCAGAGATGGAGCGGAATATTTTTGATAATTTTTCTTGGCTATCACATATATTTAATGAAATCAATGACATATAGCAATTTACCTCTTGAGAATTTTTTGCTTTTTTCCATTGTTGTAGTGTCTATTTTTCATTTTTCTAATGGTATATTTGGATTTTTAGTTGACTACGGAATTACTGTAGGAGAGAAAGCCCAATCAGTCGGTGTTTTAATCAGCTTTATTTTTTTTATACTTTTCGGCATTTATGGAGTTATCAAATTTTTTAATTTTGTCGGTTAAGGGAGTTTATGTCCTGTGAAATAATTATTATTGGCGGTGGGTTGGCAGGTCTTTCTGCTACTATCAGCGCCTGTGAAAAAAACTTAAAGGTTAAGCTCTTTTCAGTTCTCCCTGTCAAAAGGTCTCACTCTGTCTGTGCTCAGGGAGGAATAAACGCATCTGTCAACTCAAAGGGGGAAGGTGACAGCCCCTATATTCATTTTTATGAAACCATTTACGGCGGAGACTTCTTGGCAAATCAGCCACCTGTTAAGGCAATGTGTGAGAATGCTCCAAACATTATATACCTTCTTGACAGGATGGGGGTTATGTTCAACCGCACACCGGAAGGGTTTCTTGATTTCAGAAGATTTGGAGGAACCAAATACCACAGAACTGCCTTTGCGGGTGCAACAACAGGACAGCAGATATTATATGCTCTTGACGAGCAGGTTAGAAGGTTTGAGGCAAATGGGCTTGTAGAAAAATACGAAGGATGGGAGTTCTTAAGGGCGGTTATAGATAATAAAGGAGTATGCAGAGGTATTATAGCGGGCAATATTAATAATTTAGATATAAATTATTTCCCTGCCGATGCAGTAATAATTGCTACGGGTGGGATAGGAATGATTTTTGGTAAAAGTACAAATTCTTATATTTGTAATGGCTCCGCTCAGTCGGTTCTGTATCAGCAGGGTGTTAAGTATGCAAACGGTGAGTTTATACAGGTTCATCCGACTGCCATAGCAGGATTAGATAAACTGAGGCTTATTTCTGAATCTGTAAGGGGAGAAGGGGGACGTATCTGGACCTATAAAGATGGAAAAAAATGGTATTTCCTTGAAGAAAAGTACCCCAGCTATGGAAATCTGGTGCCAAGAGATATAGCAAGCAGAGAGATATTCAAGGTCTGTGTTGAGATGGGGTTGGGTATCGATGGCAAAAATCAGGTTTATCTTGATGTAACACATATAGATAGAAAAACCCTCGAGTATAAATTAGGTGGTGTCCTTGAGATTTATCAAAAGTTTACCGGCGAAGATCCCTATTCAAAGCCTATGAAGGTCTTTCCTGCGGTTCATTATACTATGGGTGGTTTGTGGGTTGACTTTAAACAAATGACTAATATCCCCGGACTTTTCGCTGTGGGAGAGTGCGAATACCAGTATCACGGTGCCAACAGATTAGGGGCCAACTCTCTTTTATCCTGTATCCACGCAGGTTTATCAGTAGGTGATAATGTTCTGAATTATATCAGTTCATTAAGTGAGAGATGTGAGGATATTCCACTAAAAATATTTGAATCAGAAAAATCCTTGGTTGTATCAAAGTTTGAACAGTATAAAAGACTAAATGGAGCAGAAAATCCTTATCTTCTTCACCAGGAACTTGGTGAGATAATGACAGAAAATGTAACAGTTGTTAGATATAACGAAAGGGTTTTGGCAACAATTAATAAGATTAAAGAGATTAGAGAAAGGCTTAATAACGTTAATATCCTTGACTCATCTGACTTTGGTAATCAGACACTCTTTTTTGTTAACCAGCTTTATAATATGATTGAGTTAGCCCTTGTTATTGCAAAGGGTGCCTATTTAAGGAATGAAAGCAGAGGCAGTCATTACAAACCAGAATATCCCCATAGAGATGATCAAAATTTTCTTAAAACAACCATAGCTCTTTACGATAAGGAAGAGCCCGTAATAACCTATGAAGATGTTGATTTATCAATATTAAAACCGGTAGAGAGGAAGTATCAGTAATGGAAGTTATTGTAACAATTGAAAGAAGGAAAAGTCCTGTTGAAAGCAGTTATATCGAGACTTTTAGGGTAGATTTGCCTGATAGTGCCAATGTGATTATGATCTTAATGGAGATCAGAAAAAAGCCAATCAACATAAAGGGAGAAAAGGTTTCACCTGTTGCCTTTGAATGTAGCTGTTTAGAAGAAGTTTGTGGTGCCTGTACAATGAATATTAACGGCAGGGCAAGGCAGGCTTGCAGTACCCTCCTAAGAGATTTGGGGGGAAAAATTAACTTGGCGCCCTTGAGAAAATTCCCGGTAATTAGAGATCTGATAGTTGACAGGAGAAAGATTTTTGATGCCCTGAAGAGAGTTAAGGCTTGGATACCTATTGATGGAACCTATGGGATGGGTCCAGGGCCTAAGGTGCCGGAAAAGGTGCAAAGAATTGGTTATAAACTGGCCAGATGTATGAGTTGTGGCATTTGTATGGAAGCATGCCCTCAGGTAAACGACAGGTCAAATTTTATAGGTCCTGCAGTAATAGCCCAGACTTACCTATTTAATTTACATCCAACTGGTGCTATGATAGAAGAGGATAGATTAGAGACCCTTTTGGAAGATGGCGGAATAGGTGAGTGCGGAAATGCTCAGAATTGTGTTAAAGTGTGTCCAAAGGGTGTACCTCTAACTTATGCGTTAGGCAAGTTAAACAGAGATACGTTAATCTATAGTATCAAGAGATTGCTCGATACTTAAGGGGGATCAGATGTTGCTCAAACTTTCTAAAGATATAGTTAACAGCGAGTTATTCAGATCTGTTTCAGAGATTTCTGCTCAAAAGATAATGAGTTGTTACCAATGCGGTAAGTGTACCGCTGGTTGTCCCCTTGCTGATAAAATGGATTATGTTCCCAATGAGATGATGCGGCTTTGTATGTTAGGACAGATAGAGGATCTTCTTGATTCAAAGGCAATCTGGCTATGTACTTCCTGTTTTCAGTGCGGAACAAGATGTCCAAAGGGTATAGAAGTTCACAGGGTCTTTGAGGCACTGCGTAGTTTAGCCCTAAGAGAAGGTAAAAATTATACCGATATAGAAGAACTACCAAAAGAGGTTCTCGATGAGATGCCTCAGCAGGCAATCATCGCAGGATACAGAAAGTTTGAGTCTCTGGAATAAGACTTATAAGCGATGATGGAACTAATGTTAACAAGAAAATAAAAAGGGGTTTTAGATGATTAGTTATCCATACTTTCCCGGTTGTGCCCTTAGCACCAAGGCAAAAGCACTCGATATATCTGCCAGAGAGACCATGAAAGCGTTAGGCTATGAATTGAAAGAAATTGAAGACTGGACCTGTTGCGGTGCAGTCTTTCCCCTGGCAGAGGATGAACATATAAGGCTTGTCTCTCCTATGAGATCTATTTTTAAAGCAGGTAAAGATTCTGATAAGCTCATAACTCTTTGTTCCGCATGTTTTAATGTTTTAAGGAGAACACAAAGGCTTGTTAAGGAAAATAAAGTAAGAAGAGATAGAGTTTTTAACTATATGGAAGAGGAAGTTCCTGAAAATTTCAACGATAATGTGAAGGTGGTTCATCTTATAGAGATAATCAGGGATGAGATTGGTTTTGATAAGCTATCCGAAAGAATAAAAAAACCACTTACCGATTTAAAGGTTGCCCCCTTTTATGATTGCCTGACCTATCGCCCACCTAAAGAGATGGAGTTTGAAGACCCTGAAAACCCTAAGATTTACACAAATTTAATTACTGCATTAGGGGGGATTAGCATAGATTTTCCCTTTAGAAGCGAGTGTTGCGGAGCCCATCTGTCGGTAAGTGACAGGTCTGCCTCTCTTGATTGTTCCTATAGAATTTTAAACTCTGCAAGATTAGCGGGAGCAGAGGCACTTCTTACCTCCTGTCCTCTTTGTCATTATAACTTAGACGCAAGACAACAGGAGATGATTGATAGTAAGGTTGGTTTTAAACCAATACCGGTTTTTTATCTGACTCAGATTATAGGTCTTTCCCTTGGTTTGGATGTCGAGTCTTTAGGTTTTGAGAAAAATAAAGTTTCGCCTGTTAATTTATTGAAAGAAAAGGGTCTTTTGTAAGGAGTAAGGGATGAAAAAGATTGGTTTATATATCTGTCATTGTGGTAGCAATATTGCGGGAGTAGTAAACATAGAGAAGGTTAAAAACTACTTTTCAGGTGTTGAAGGAGTTGAGATATCAGACGATTATAAATATATGTGTTCTGAGCCCGGACAGAAGAAGTTGAGAGATGCCATTGTTGAGAAGGGGCTTAATGGTGTGGTTGTTGCCTGTTGTTCTCCAAGAATGCATGAGATTACCTTTAGAAACGCTGCCTTATCAGCAGGGCTAAATCCCTATCAGGTAGAAATAGCAAATATCAGGGAACAGTGTAGCTGGGTTCATCAAAAAGACAAAGAAAAGGCCACCGATAAGGCTATAGAGATAATAAAGGTTATGCTTGAAAAGGTAAAAAAGGATGAGCCCCTTGAGCC
>JAOAGA010000030.1 GCA_026415985.1 Pseudomonadota bacterium
GGATAGTCTTCCTTTCTTTTTAATATTTTTGAATTTTTTTCTTCTTCATCCTGAAAGATATTTTCATAATCAATTGGCTCAATAAGATCAAAATTTCTTTCTTCAGAAATCTTTTTAAGGCCTAAAGAAAGACTGAGATGTGGGTTCTCACAGATTAGATTATTTTCTCCAAGTCTCTCACTGAAGGCATTTAGAAGAGCTAAATTTTTAAATACCCCTCCGCAAAGCAAGATATTGCCTTCTGGCAAAGAACCTTTAAAAAGAACATCAATTATATTTTCAGCAAGGCTTTCACAAAGACCTGCAGAAATCTCTTCTTTTGTATAACCATCCTGCTGTAGATGAATTAGGTCGGTCTTTGCAAAAACTGAACATCGGGTGGAAACAGGAGGCTTTACCTTTGCATTCAGTGCCCTTTTACCAAACTCATCAATGGTGTAACCTAACCTTTTTGCCTGTAGGTCAAGAAAAGAGCCCGTTCCGGAAGCACAGGTTGTATTAAGTATGTGTCTTACATAATTTCCCTTTTCATCTAAATTTATTATAAAAAAGGAGCTTGCCCCAACATATAAAATGTGTCTTATCTCTTCATATGCCTTTGCTAAACTTATCAGCACATAAAAGGGATGTAACCCCTTGTAATGAATGGAGTTTTTACCGGTAAATACTGCCTTTGATGAATCAATACCAAGGTCGTTCAATATTTTTTTAAACTCCCCTCTGTGGGGTGAATAAAATATCTCTTTTTCTTTATCGTCGATAACGGAGAGGTAAGAAGACCCGATGTCTACAAAAAAATTATAAGACATATAATAACTTATATAACAGAAAAATACATGGAATTCAAGTTATATATATCAAAGAGAGCCTGTAGTAAAAATAATAGAATCAGTTAGATTTTAAAGTTTTGTAGCTCTTTTGTTAAGCTGTTTGTTCCCTCACCTAAGGTATCTATTGACTTTTTCATAATCTCAACTGTTTCTATCATTGTAGAGCCAATATTTTTCAGGCTATTTAAAGACTCATTGATGGATCTGCTTTTTTCATTTTGCATAATTATAGCGGTTGTAATCTCTTCAGCCTTTTTATATACGTTTTCTATAACTTCTGATATTTGCTTACTACTTGATGATTGCTGGTCCGTAGATACCTTAAGACCCATAGCCAGATCTTTTAACTTTTCTATGGAAGATACTATAAAGGATGTGCTTTTTGAAAGCTCCTGTGTTGCAGTGAATATATGATCAATCTGATTCTTGATATCATTTACTGATTTTGTAATATTTGTAATACCTAAAGCCTGTTCAGTCGTTGCCTTTTGAATGGTTTTTGATTTTTCTGCCGATATGTTGGCATTCTCTAATATTTCAAGAAGGGTAGATCTTACTATTGACATAAGATTTACACCTTCTTCTATACTTTCAAGAGAATTTTTTGTCATTGAGACACTTTTTTCTATATCTGACTGAACAGTTTCTATCATATCTTCTATCTCTTTTGTAGAAGCTGATGTTCTTTTAGACAGGTTTTTTATCTCCTCTGCTACCACAGAAAAACCTTTGCCCTGCTCTTGAGATTGTGCTGCGAGGATAGAGGCGTTAAGTGCAAGAAGGTTAGTATTATCAGCAATATCTGAGATTAATCCGACTATTCTTCCTATCTGGGAAGACTTTTCTCCTAATGTGCCAATTATAACTGACAGGGCTTCCACATTCTTTTTGATATTTTCAAAACCTTTAATCGCGTTATCAAAGGATGTTATCCCCTTTTGAAGAATCAGGTTTCTGACCTTCTCAGACAAATCTGCAGATTCTAAGGTACTTTTTTCAACCTCTTTTATTGATGTGCTCATCTCTATAATAGATGCAGAAGTTGCTTCACTTGCGTTTGATATTACCTCGAGGCTCGACTCAATCTCTTTAACAGAAGATGCCATCTCTTCTATTGAAGAAGCAGTATTATAGGTATTTTTTGATAAAACATCGGCGCTTTCGGCAATATTATTAATAGAGGCAGACATTTCATAACTTGAAGAGCTTGCATTATTTGCAGAGTTCTTCAAAAACTCTGATGAGTCAGATAAAATTCTTATGGCCTTATTAATCTCTTCTATATTTGAAACATTTACCTCTATTGCCTTGTAAAGATCCTGAGATAGCTTCTCGGAGCTTTTTGCAGAACTGCTAAGACTTTTGGTAACCTGAAAGACATCATCTGCTAACTTATTTATTTTAATAATTATGTTTTTTAGATAATCACCCAAGCTGTTGATGGAACTGGCCATCATTCCCACTTCATCTTCGCTGTCAAGATTAACGGTATTGGTGAGATCCCCCATAGCCATATTTGCTGAGATCTCGCTTATGTTTTTAATTGGCTTTATTACAAGTTTATCAACAAGTGTTCTCATTAAAACTGAAAACAAGATGAAGGAAATTGATATTGATATCAGGATAGTAATAACGCTTTTCTTAAGACTACGCTTTAAAGTATTATCATTAAACCCGATTTTTAAATATCCTAATTTAATACCGCTTTCACTTTTAATCTCGCTTTTAAGAACAAGATAGCTTTTTTCATTATCCGGCATTTTAGTGATTGGGTTATCCTGATCGTTATAATAAACAGCATAATCGACTTCATCGCTCTTTTTTATCTCATTAATGAAATTTTCAAGAGATTGGTAATCATAATTTGCATAGAATGTGGCGCTTATTTTTGACAAATAATTAATCATCTCTTCTGCATTATGATGGACCGATTCTTTTGCAGACAGATAGCTATTTATTGTCATGGCAGAGCCTAAGATTATCATGAGAAAAAATACTATTGATAATGTGGGGACCTGAAATTTTAATCTCAGGCTCTTAGATATATTTTTATTCATGGATAAATATTTAAACTCCCCATCTAAAATTTAAAATCAAAGTCCTTTTTAACCCCTGCCTTTTGCAATAGCCCCAGGGTATGTGAGAAATCCTTCTGAGTTGTTTTTATAAAACCTTGAATATTCATCTGATTTTTAACCTCATTGGCAGATGGTGAGTTGTCATTCTTAATATTCAGTAAAATATTTGAAATTTTATCAACTAAATCCTTTTTTGTCTTTTTTGATACGATAAGGGTCATATCAGGGTTTTCACCTTTATCTTCACCTATTTTCTCTATATTGGGATATTTATCCTTATTCTTTTCCCAGACAAGATTTTTAACTATTGCATAATCTGCTGCACCCCTCGATAGGGCATCAATGGCAGCGCCGTGATTTGCAGCAATCATAACATTAGCCTTTATATTTTTAATCCCCGGAATGGAATGGTAAAAAATCTCACCTGAAGAGGCAAGGGCACTGAAGATAACCTTTTTCCCGTCGAAAAACTTTGCAGTTCCGTCAAACTTTTGAGCACTCTTTTGACCTAATATTACAGCATGGTATGTAGATATGCCATCCTTGCTGACAGGTCTAAGTACCGGATATGCTACATCTTTGATAATCATTATTCCCGCTACTCCAGAACCGCTAAACATGGCATCTGCCTCGCCGGCAGAAAACATCTTTGCAGCACTCTGATAATTTGGAGTGCCAACTAAATTTACATTGATATCTTTTGTTTTCAGATAATCCATCAGAGGCTTATATTTTTCTGCCGCCCCTTTATCATCTTGCATAATCAGTATTTTAAAATCAGCGGAAAAAGAAAGGCCTGCAAAAAGAACAATGAAAAGAACTGAAAATAATACCTTTTTCATAAACCCCCCTAAATTTATTTTCTTTAATTATATATCCGTTAAATTCTTAATTCAATTTTTAATTCAATTCTTAATGCTAATACTTAAGACCCGGGTGGTTATTTTTTACCGTAGTCTATGGTCATAATTCATCAAAAAAATCTATCTTTCAAAGAACATATATATTGTAAACAATTGTAATAAAAGGATATTATAATTGGCATAGAGGTTGCAAAACGCCCTAAAGGAGGGATCTAATTCGTGAAAATAAAAGTTATTAAAGAGAAGTGTACCGCCTGTGGTCTCTGCGAAAATATCTGTAGCCTTACCCATACAGGCACAGTTAATAAAAAAAGGTCTGCCATAAGAATTTTTATGGATGATTTAGGCGATAGTATCCACACCCCTTTATTGTGTCTTCAGTGCAAAAAGATGAAATGTTTAGAGGCTGAAAATCTATCTGAAACTGAGATAACTGAAGAGAAAAAAAAGTTTCTCTGGGAAAATCTTTTGAGAGCAAGTAATTGTCCCTTTAATGGCTGTTTTGCACATGAAGGAAAGGTCTATCATTGTAATCTTTGTGACGGAGACCCTCAGTGTGTCAAGGTATGTACAAACTCTGCTTTAATTTTAATTGATTAAAATAAGGAGATGGAAATGAAGGAAAGTTATAGTGATGTTGTTTTTGTATCTGCGGTAAGAAGTCCCATGGGCAAATTTGGTGGAACCCTCAGGGATATGCCTGTTTACGAACTTGGTGGTTATGTAATAAAAGAGGCACTTAGCAGAGCAGGGCTAAAGGGCGATGAACTTGATGAAGCGATAATAGGAAACTGCAGGCAAGCAGGAAACGGACCCAACCCTGCAAGAAGCGCAATTTTATTAGGGGGAATTGATAAAAAAATTCCTGCTAATACTGTTAATATGGCCTGTCCTTCCGGTATGTTAACAATTCTTTATGCCATTAGATCTATTATTGACGGTACAAAGATTGTTCTTTGCGGTGGTATGGAAAGTATGAGCACTATTCCTTATCTCTTAAAAAATGTACGGTGGGAAGGGTTTAAGATGGGAGATAAGGTTTTAATGGATGGTTGGGGAGATAGCGTAGACCCAATAATTAATATGGGGATGGGACAAACCGCAGAGAATTTAGTAGAGAAGTACGGCCTAACTCGAGAAGAGCTTGATCAGTTTGCAGTAGAAAGCCATCAAAAGGCGGGCAGGGCAAAAAAGGAAGGGTGGTTTAAAGAAGAAATTGTTCCAATACCTGTGAAAACAAAAGATAAAGGCGAAATAATATTTTCAGAAGATGAGTCAATAAGAGAGGATACCTCTCTCGATAAAATGGCCAAGATCCCCCCTGCCTTCAAAAAGGGTGGCTGTGTAACAGCGGGAAACTCCTGCGGGCTTACAGATGGTTCCGCAATGCTCGTTGCTATGCGCAGAGATGTTGCCAGATCATTGGGATTAACACCTCTTTTTTCAGTTGTAAGCTTTGCACAGACAGCCTGTGAGAATGCCTTTATGGGAGAAGGCCCCGGTTACTCAATACCAATGGTTTTAGAAAAAGCCCGATTATCTCTTGAAGATATTGATTTGATAGAGGTTAACGAAGCATTTGCAGCCCAGATGGTTGTAAACGAGAGGATGCTTAATTGGGATAGAAGCAAGGTAAACATTACCGGTGGAGCAATTGCTTTGGGACATCCAACCGGTTGCAGTGGTGCGAGAATAGTTGTAACGCTTTATCATAATTTAAAAAGATTAAACAAAGAGCTTGGCGTTGCGGGTATCTGCGGGGCAGGAGGAGTTACTACTGCCTGCGTTATAAAAAGAGAAGGATGACATTTACATAACACAGTAATTAAAAGGAGGGATAAAAATGATTGATTTAAAAGGAAAGGTTGCTCTCATTACCGGTGGATCAAGAGGAATTGGTGCCGAAATTGTAAAAACATTGGCAAGATGCGGTGCAGATGTGGCTTTTAATTATGTAAAAAGTGAGGAAAAGGCCATCTCATTGAAAAAAGATATAGAAAAGATGGGTAGTAAGGTTTTTATATACAAATGCGATGTTGTTGAATATGGTGATGCAGAAAATATGGTAAAAGAAGTTGTTGCAAACTTAGGGGGGCTACACATACTTGTCTGCAATGCAGGAGTGAACTGGGATGGAGTTTTATGGAAGATGACACCGGAGCAGTGGCATAGGGTTATTTCTGTTGATTTAACCGGCACATTTAATTTTATGAGAGCGGTAGCTCCGATATTTAAGGATCAAGGCTATGGAAAGATTGTCAATATAACCTCTATAAACGGGCTAAGAGGAAAGTTTGGTCAGACAAACTACTCTGCAGCAAAATCAGGAGTCCACGGACTTACCAAGGCAGCAGCCAAGGATTTAGGAAAGTTTGGTGTTAACGTAAATGCCATTGCTCCCGGATTTATATTAACGGAAATGGGTGAATCAATGCCCGATGAGTTTAAAAAAATTGCTATTGAAGAAAGCGCCTTAAAGAGAGCGGGACTACCCGAAGATGTGGCAAATCTTACCGCCTTCCTCGCCTCAGATTTGGCTAAACATATAACCGGTGAGATAATCAAGGTTGACGGCGGACAATATATATAATACTACTCCTACGGTTTACAACCCGTAGGGATTTTCAAGGAGGGAAGATCATGTTTGGTTTTATAAATTATAAAAAAGAAGGGAGAATAGCAGAGATTCGTATTAACAAACCGCCATATAATGTTCTTGATATAAAAACAATGGAGGAAATTAATACTGCTTTAGACGATGTTAAAAACTCTCAACCAGATTTAAATGCTTTAGTAATAACTGCGGAAGGAGATAAAGCCTTTTCTGCTGGTGTTGATGTCGCAGATCATACCCCTGACAAGATGGAAAGGATGCTTGAGACCTTTCACGGTATTTTCAGAAGATTAGAGACCCTTGATATTATTACTATTGCAGGAGTTAAAGGCTCTGCCTTAGGTGGCGGATGTGAGCTTGCCATTGGATGTGATCTGATAATTTGTGCTGATAATGCTAAGTTCGGACAGCCTGAAATTAAACTGGCTGTATTTCCCCCTGTAGCTATAACCTATCTGTCTCATATAGTCGGAACAAAAAAGGCCTTTGAGATTATCCTGTTAGGTGAAACTATCTCCGCTGAAGAGGCAAAAACATTGGGCTTGGTAAACCAGGTTTTTCCTTTGGCCGAGTTTGAAGATAAATTAAAGGAGTATATGAAAAAATTAGAGATGATGAGTGGTTCAGCCTTGAAGGTTACAAAAAAGAGTCTTAAAAAATCATTAAATTTTAATTTCGAAGATGTTCTGTCTCAGATAGAAAAGGATTATCTCTCTGAGCTCATGACATTAGAGGATGCAAACGAGGGAATAAACTCCTTTCTTGAAAAGAGAAAACCTGTTTGGAAACACAGATAATAAAGAGGGGGACCTATGGGAATAAATACTATTAAAACTTATCAGATGTTAGAACCCGGAAAGCTTATAAAAACAGAGATAGCAAAACCAGAACTCAAAGAAGATGAGGTTTTGGTAGAGATAAAAGGGTGTGGTGTCTGTCACACCGATTTAAGTTATTTTTATCACGGCGTTCCTACGGTAACAAAACCGCCCCTTACCTTAGGACACGAAATATCCGGTGTTATAGTGGAGGGAAAAAGTGATTTAATAGGAAAAGAAGTAATTATTCCTGCGGTTATGCCCTGTAACAGTTGCCCCATCTGTGCCAAAGGCAGGGAAAACAGATGTCTCAGCCAAAAAATGCCCGGAAATAGCTTAGATATTTATGGTGGTTATTCAAGTCATATTCCAGTCCCCTTCAGGGATCTTTGTTTTATTGAGAACAGAAAAAATTTTCCCTTAGAATTTCTTGCAGTTGTTGCTGATGCGGTAACAACTCCCTATCAGGCAGGAATGAGAGGGGGGTTGGAAAAGGGAGATTTAGTTATAGTAGTAGGAGCTGCAGGTGGAGTTGGAACCTATATGACCCAAATGGCAAAGGCATTTGGGGCCCAGTGTGTAATTGGCTTTGACATAGCGGAAGAGAAGTTAGAAAACATGAAAAATTACGGCCTTGATTATGCAATTAACCCTAAAGGCAAGGAGATAAAGGAATTAAAAGAAATTTTCAAGTCAATCTGTAAAGAGAAAGGTTATCCATCAAATTTCGGATGGAAAGTTTTTGAATGTACCGGCACAAAGCAAGGGCAGGAGCTTGCATTGGAATTTTTATCCTTTATCGGAAAACTCGTAGTTGTTGGTTATGGTCCTCACAAGGTAGAATATATGCTGTCAAAGCTTATGGCCTTTGACGCAGAGATAATAGGAACATGGGGTTGTCCTCCGAAACACTATAAAAATGTTCTTAATCTTGTCTTGGAAGAGAAGGTGCAGATTAAACCTTTTGTTGAGACAAGACCGATGAGTCAGATAGAAGAGGTTTTTGATTTAGCTCATCATGGCAAATTAACCAAGAGAGTGGTTTTAACGCCTGATTTTTAAATTATTTTACTTTTTGAGGCATTTTTACTTTATATAACAATAAAAGCCCCATAAGAAAAAAAATTGAAACAGAAAGTATTGCGGGTCTTTGACTTTTAGCAAGGGCTGAGATCTGGCCGAAAAGTAGAGGCCCTAAAATAGATGAGGTCTTTCCCACAAGGGAATAAATACCAAAATACTCAGATTCTGCTCCTTCAGGTATAAAATAGGTATATAATGTTCTGCTGGCCGACTGAATGGTTCCCAAACCAAGACCTGCTATGCAGGCTATTATAAAAAAAATATTCTTGTTAATCACCAGATAGGAAGACACCGTTACTGTAATCCAGAAGATTAAAGAGAGGCTGATTACTCTCTTTGGTCCTTTTATGTCTATTATTTTCGCAAAAGCAAAAGACCCGATCAATGCGGTTACCTGAACTAAAATAAAAAGTTTTATAATATCAATATTGCTAAACCCTAACGATGTCACCGCAAAGATTGTTGAAAAGGCAATTACCGTGTTTATACCATCTCCGTATAAAAAATAGGCGAAGAGAAACCTTTTCAGATCCTTTGATTCTTTTATAATCATAATTTTTTCAAAAACAAAACCTAAACCACTAATCACTGATGATTTAAAGCTCGATTTTCTTTCATCCTTTGGCAAATAAATAAATGAAGGAACTGAAAAAATTAAAAAGAAAATGGAAACGGAAAGCCAGATTAAATCATATCTGTTGTTTTTAGCCAAAAAAAGAGACAGCAAAAGAGACAGGATTGACCCTCCGTATCCCAAACCGAACCCCCAGGAAGAGACTCTTCCCAAATAATTTGAAGGAGTTATCATCGGCAAAAAGGAGTTATAAAAAACAATGGATGATTCCATTGAAATGTTTGCAAAAACTATTAATAAAAAACCCCCATATATGTCTCCCTTTTGAAGGAAAGTAAAAAATGCCACTGACAGGGAACAAGAAATTATGAAAAAATAAAGCATTGTCTTTCTTCTGCCGGAATAATCGGCAATACCTCCCAAAACCGGAGAAAGGATGGCAGTTATAAACATACTTAAAGAAACCGCCCTCCCCCACCATAAATCTCCCAAACCATCTGCATTTCCAACTATTAAATTAGCGAAATACACCGGAAAGATAACCGCAGAAATTACCGCAGAATAGCTTGAGTTTGCAAAATCAATAAGGCACCAGCTTAATATCTGTTTCTTATTCGTGATGGTTTTTCCTGTCATTCTTGAGATAATAACATAAAAATTGCCTCTTGAAATAGAGATAGACTGCTAAAGTTATTTAGATATAATAATTATTATGGCCTTTGAAAGAAAAAGAAGATGTCCTATTTGTAATACAGAGCTCCATTTTAGTATTAAGGATTCACCTTATGGTCCTTTTTGTTCGGAAAGGTGCAAAAAGATAGATTTACTGAACTGGATTGAGGAAAAATACAGGATTGAGAGAGAGATTAAAGAAGAAGATCTGGAAGAATCTAAATCCTGATTCTATAACGGGTTCCCTCTTTAGTATCTTCCAGTTCAATGCCCATCGAGTAGAGTTTGCTTCTTATCTCGTCTGCCTTTGCGTAGTCTTTGTTTGTCCTTGCTTCTGTTCGTTCCTTAATAAGATTTTCAATATCACCTTTTGATAAATCTAAGTCAGCTAAGTGCTTTTCAAGGGCTTTGTCAAAAAACACTACAGGATCTTCCTGAAGAATCCCTAAAACATTCGATAAATCTTTAAGACTTAAGTAGGCTTCTTTTATAAAAACTATATCTTTATCGCTTAAGTTTTTTCCCTTTGTTTGAATAATTTTATTTACCTCTTTTGTAAAATCAAAAATTTTAGAAACAGCAACAGCGGTATTAAAATCATCACACATCGCGGAATCAAAGGATTTTTCAAAATCAGAGATGATCAGCTTTTCCTCATCGGATAACGTTTCCGTGATATCCTTATTTTCTGTTATATCCTGCCAGTTTTTAAGAGTGAGATAAAGTCTTTTTATACTCTTGTCAAACTCTCCTAACTTATCATCATCATAATCGATGGGGCTACGATAATGGCTGGATAGAACAAACAGTTTCAATGCTTCTGGGTGAAATTTTTTTACGATCTCCCTGATTGTTAAAATATTTCCTAAAGACTTACTCATTTTTTCTTTATTTATATTGACAAAACCATTGTGAAGCCAATATTTAACGAATGGTTTACCTGTATAGGCTTCACTTTGGGCAATCTCATTCTCATGATGGGGAAAGATAAGATCCATCCCGCCACCATGAATATCAAAGGTTTCTCCTAAAAGATTTAAAGACATAGTTGAACATTCCAAATGCCAGCCGGGCCTTCCTTCCCCAAAAGGTGAGTTCCATGAGGGTTCGTAATCAAATCTTTTTCTCTTCCATAGAGCAAAATCAAGAGGACTTTTCTTTCTCTCATCAACATCAACACGGGCACCGGATCTTAGTTCATCCAGTGGTTTTTTAGAGAGCTTGCCATATTCCGGAAAGGACTCAACGGAGAAATATACATCCCCATCTACTTCGTATGCACAGCCTTTTTCAATAAGTCTTTTTATCATTTCTATCATTTTATCAATATATTCAGTCGCTTTAGGAGTATAAGTGGGCTTTTCAATACCAAGCAGATCCATATCTTCATCGAAGGCTTTAATATATTTTTCAGAAACCTCTTTAAAGTTTACCCCCTCATCTTTTGCCTTATTGATAATCTTATCGTCAATATCAGTATAGTTTCTTACGTAATCAACTTTATAGTTCAGACGTTTTTTTAAAAAACGATATATGGCATCAAAAACTATCTGAACCCGGGCATGACCGATGTGAGAGTAATCATAGGCGGTTATACCACATACATACATCTTGATTTTACCTTCTTCCACGGGAGAAAATTTTTCTTTTGAATTGGTTAAGGTATTATAAACATAAAGATCCATCTTAATCTCCGTTTTTATAAATTAGTGCGGTTGCCATACAGGCTATTCCCTCTTTTCTCCCTGCAAATCCCATCTTTTCTGTAGTAGTTCCTTTAATATTTATATCATCTTCAGGGATAAATAGAATTTTTGAAAGAGTCTTTTTCATTTTATTGACATAATTACGAATTTTGGGCTCCTCACATATAACAGTGCAATCAATGTTTGATATCTTAAAGCCACGGGTCTTTACCAAATCTACAACCCTTTCCAAAAGTATCTTACTATCTATGTTTTTAAAACTTTTATCGTTATCAGGAAAATGTTTGCCTATATCATCTTCCCCGACAGCACCAAGTAATGCATCCATAATAGAGTGAATAAGACAGTCTGCATCGGAATGACCAGCCAAACCGAGGGGGTAATCGATCTTTATCCCTCCGAGGAAAAGCTCTCTGCCCTCTTCAAATTTGTGGAAATCAACACCTAAACCAACCTTTACCTTCATATAATCTCACTAAGCTTTTAATTATATCCAAATCTTCCTCAAAAGTAAGCTTTAAATTATATCTTTCCCCTTCAACTGTATAGACCTTTTCACCTACCAACTCTAAAAGATTGGCTTCATCGGTATAATCGATTTTATTATCAATTTTTTTAAAGGCCTTTTTTAATAAAGATATTTTAAACCCCTGTGGTGTCTGGGAAAGAAACAGGTAGTCTCTGTTAAGGGTTTTTTTTACATAATTTTTATCAATCTCTTTAACGGTATCTGGTATTGGTATTACAGGTATGGCATTTCCATATTTCTTTGAAGCTCCATATACCTTTGAAAAAAGGGATGGCGAAGCTAATGGCCTTGCCGAGTCATGAATCAGGACAATACCATTATTATCAAGATTATTAACCGCATTTATCACCGAATCCTGTCTTCTTTCCCCTCCTTCTGTTAATTTTACCGTAAAGCCGTATCTTTTTATGATTTTTTCATAAGTTTTTTTATAACCCGGCGGGAATGTTAAAATAATTTCTTTCGGATTTAACATAGTTGCGGTCTTAAGGGAATAATACAGAAGAGGTTTTTTGTTTATTTTTATTAGTTGTTTTGGGGCTTCGTATCCAAATCTTTTTCCTATTCCGGAAGCAAGAACAACAATATAAAGATTTTCCATAAACTATGAGTGTATCTGAGAAAAGATTATTTTTCCTGAAGGTGTTTGCAAAACGCTTTTAACCTCAACGTCTATTTTCTGTCCAATAAATTTTTTTCCGTTCTCAACTACAATCATTGTTCCGTCATCTAAATAGGCAACTGCCTGTCCCGGTTCTTTTCCTTCCTTGAGAAGAAAGACATTTATAACCTCACCTGCCACAAGCGAGGGCTTTAAAGCGTTTGCCAAAATATTTAAATTCAAATTCTGTATCCCCTGAAGCTCTGCTACCTTGCTTAAATTATAATCCATAGTAACTATCTTGCCGTTCAATTTCTTTGCAAGTGTAACTAATTTTAAGTCCACTTCCTTTATTCTGAAAAAGTCTATCTCTGATATTTCCAAATCATGGGTAATTTTCTGAATGTTTGACAGAACATCAAGACCTCTTCTGCCTTTTGTCCGCTTGACGGGATCCATTGAATCAGCCAGGATCTGAAGTTCCTTTATGACAAAACGTGGAACTATAAAGGGGCCTTCTAAAAAACCACTTTCAATAATATCGGTAATCCTTCCATCTATAAGGATACTTGTGTCTAAAACCTTTGGTATTCTCTCCCCTTTTGACTCTTTTTTGTCTTCTATAAACGGTATGTTAACATTTTTTATCTTCTCTATGCCTATGGAAATACCTATATATCCCAGAAGAACTCCCAGTATGAATCTTATGCCTAAGGTATATCCCAGAAAATCTATGCTTAATGCGGGATTATTTAAATAGCCTGTAAAAAAAAATAAAGGAGAAATGGAAAGAACAAAACCGATGAAGGCACCTACAAAATATTTTATAGGAACCTTTGCGATAATATCTCTTATTATTATTGTAATGAAACCTAAGGCAAAGCCGGAGAAGAGGCCTAATAACTTGTGGGCTCCCTTAAATAGTAACTCAAAAAAATAATACCCGCTAAGAGCACTAAATATTAAAACAAAAATTTTAATAACATACACATCAAACCCTTAGGAAGAGAGGAGTGAATTAATTTTGCTGATTATAACATCTTCTGAACAATTTTCACAACAGGCAAGCTCTTTAATGATAAGTCTTTTTACATGGTCAAGCAGTTTTTTTTCTCCAAAAGAAAGTGTTTTGTGGGATTGAAGGTGGGTCAACTCTTTTAGTATCTGAGCATGGTCTATGATAGAACCACTTTTTAGCTTGGCATTGTAATCTCTCTGTCTCCTGTTCCAGGGAATATGTGTTTTAACAACTCTTTCATCACCACTTCTTTTGAGCACAGAAAAAACTTCATCAATCCTTTCTTTAGGAGTAAGGTGACGAAGTCCTACAGACTGAGCCTTTGACTGAGGAATTGTAACAGTCATACCGCTATCCATAATCTTTAAAACATAAAAACACTCTTTCGTTCCGTTACACTCTTTACTCTCAATCTTTTCGATTACCCCTACTCCATGCGCAGGGTAAAATGCCTTATCGCCTACTCCAAACATATAAACCTCCCTTTTCCCCTACTAAAATTAAAACAAAAATTAATAATGCTTAATTCTATTATATTACAATAAAATTAGTCAAGAAATATTTTCACAATCAAATTAAAAGGGGATTAAAATACTTAATACACCATCTTTTAATTTTGCCTTTACCCTTGTAACGTCAAAGGAGGTTGGAAGTTCAATAATTTTCTCAAAACTACCACTATATCTTTCCATTAAAAGATAATTCTGTTCTTTTTTCTGCTCATTCTTGTTTCCATAAATTTTAAGACGATTATTTTCACAACATACAGATATCTCTTCTTTTGTAAAGGAAGGCAGTTCTAACTGTATATTTAGTCCCTCATCATTTTCAAAAATATCAATAGGTGGAGTAAAAGTTCTGTTTACGCGGGCTAACTCGCTATCCCAATCATTTAGCTTAATATTAATGTAATACAGTTCATCGTAGTTCATGGCATCCTGAAGCTGACAAACTTATTTCCCTGCTTTGTTCTTAACTGAATAGTTACCGCTGAGTTTTTAGGGATTAATGTTACAATCTCAACTAACTGGTCTATGGTTTCAACCTTTTGGTTATTTACACTAATAATTATGTCACCGGGAACAATTTTTAAAGAGCTGGCGATGGAGTGGGGTTGAACTTCTTCTACAACAATCCCGCTTTTTGATTCTGATAACCTGAGTCCTAATTTTTCAAGCACTGTTCCCTGTTCTGACTGTTTACCTAACGTGGCTGAAAGAATAACTTCCTTTTTTTCTCTATAAATCTTTAGTTTTACTGTATCCCCCGGCAAATAACTGGCAATAATTTTAGGAAAAGAAGTAAACTCATCTACGGTCTTACCGTTAACATCAAGGATGATATCCCCTTCCTTAATACCAGCCTTCTCTGCGGGACTGTTTTTTACGACCTCTGAGACGAGAACCCCGACTGTTTTATCAAACCCAAAGCTTTCTGCTATCTCTTTTGTAACTTCCTGAAACTTAATTCCAAGATAGGCTCTCTCTACTATACCCTTTTTTAGCTGAGGCAGAATTGTTTTTACCATATTAATAGGTATGGAAAAACCTATATTCTGACCACCAGCGATAATTGCTGTGTTAATACCCACTATCTCTCCGTTTAGGTTAAAAAGAGGTCCTCCAGAGTTACCAAAATTAATTGGTGTATCCGTTTGAATAAAATCATCATAGGGACCGGAACCAATGACTCTCCCTTTGGCACTAACTATTCCTTTTGTGACAGTATGAGATAGTCCGAAAGGATTCCCTATAGCAATTACCCAGTCTCCTACTTCCAACTTATCTGAGTCTCCCAACCTTGCAAAGGGAAGATTATCTCTGTTAATTTTTAACAAAGCGATATCAATTTTAGGATCCTTTCCGACAACCACTGCTTCTATATCTTCCTTAGATCTGTAAAGTCTTACCTTTATTATGCTTGCATCCTTTATTACATGATGATTGGTAAGTATATAACCATCTTCGGAAATAATAACCCCGGACCCCAGACTTTGCCTCTGAAAGTCTTTCGGCATATCAAAATCAAAGGGAGATTCCCCGAAAAACTCTTTAAAGAAATCAAAGGGAGTTGGTCTTTGTGCTTTAATAATCTGAGTGGTACTTATATTCACAACTGTAGGCTCAACCTTTTTTACCAATTGAGAAAAACTCTTAAGTTCCTCACTGTAAAGGGGTTTAATAAGCAATACTGCCAGAAAAAACAAAACCATCAGGTGTCTTCTCATCTTTTAGCTCCTCCAACAAACAAAAACTAACTTACTTAATATTAACAGAAATAAAAAAAAAGTCAAAAACCGGATATATTATAAGGTTGACAACTGAACAAGTGTTCAGTATAATTTAAACAATGGCTGATAGTTTTGATTTTATAAAAGTAGCAACTATATTTAAGAAAGGAATGATTTTTCCCATCTGGTTTGAACGGAAGGGACAAAAATACCCTATAGATAAGATACTCTACAGATGGGAAGAAAGAAAGGGAAGGTCGCAAATACTATATTTTTCAGTAGTATCCGGTGAGGAAAACTACAACATAGCCTTTGATAGTGAAAATTTTATCTGGCATATAATAGAAGGATAAATTTTATGATCCTGCACATAGATATGGATGCCTTCTTTGCCTCCGTTGAACAGGCTTCTAATCCAAGGCTGAAAAACCAGCCTGTGGCGGTGGCAAGCTCTGAGAAAAGGGGAGTTATCATTACCTCTTCCTATGAAGCAAGAAAATATGGAGTAAAAACCGGTTTCACAATTTTTGAGGCCCAAAGAGTTTGTCCTCATATAAAGATAGTTCCTGCTAACTTTGAAAAATATGTTTCGACATCTAAAAAGATTATTGAAATTTTTAAAAAACAGGGAATTACTGAAGTTTTTTCCATAGATGAGGCGTTCATTGATATAGGAGATAAGAACCCCCTTATAGTTTCCGATCAGATCAAGAAAGATATCAAAAAAAATTTCTCCATAACCTGTTCTGTCGGGGTAGGAGTTAATAAAGATATAGCTAAATTAGCCAGCGGAATAAATAAGCCCGATGGTTTTTATTGGGTGAAAAGCTTTGATCAGATTAAAGATATACCAATAAAGGAAGTATGCGGTATTGGAAAAAAGATTTCCGGAAAATTAGCTTTAATCTCTGTCAAGACGATAAACGATTTTGTTAATATAAAGAATGAAGTTTTGCGCTCTATTATGGGTATCGGCGGTATAAGATTAAAGATGGCTTTGCTTGGAGAACTATTTGAAAAAGTTAACCCCGAGAGTGTAATTCCAAAATCTGTCAGCAACAGTATGACACTGCCTCAAAATATATGGAAGAAGGAAGATATTGACATAGCTCTTTTTCAGCTTAGCGAAAAGGTTGCCTATCGTTTAAGAAAACAAGGTTTAGGGGGTAAACGTATTGGTGTTTATGTAAGATTTGGTGATTTTACAAGCATTAGCATTGATAGAAGATATTACGAATATACCAGTGACGAACAGGAAATATTTAAAAGAGCAAAAAATATTATTAATAATTTAGCCTTAAACAAACCGATAAGATTGTTGGGAATATCTGTAACAGAGCTTTCTCCCGCCGTTCAGATTCAAATTTTTAATGAAAACAAAAAAGAGAGGATAGAAGCTATAGACCGTATAAGAGAAAGATGGGGATTTTCCGCCATCACGTGGGGAGTTCTTGCAAAGAGATTCAAGCATAAGCCACCAATATCTCCCGCATGGAGGCCAGAGAAGCCATAATATGCTTACAAAAAGAAGAAAGGAGATTCTTGATTTCATAATAAGTTTCAGAGACAGTACCGGTCAGATACCAACCATAAGAGAGATCTGCAATCATTTTGGTTTTAGATCTACCAACGGAGTATATGAACACTTAAAGTCCCTTGAAAAAGACGGCTATCTTGAGTTGAAACAAAAAAAATCAAGAGGTATCTGCATAAAAGATGAGAAACAAAACTTCTTGCCTCTTCTGGGAGTCGTTCCTGCCGGCTCTCCGTTGTATCCGATCATCGAGGAAGGAGAGCATGTCAACATGCCCTTGAAACATAAGGAGGGTTTTCTGTTGCGAGTTAAAGGAGACAGTATGATAAAGGCAGGGATTCAGGATGGCGACATAGTCCTTGTGGAAGCAAACAAGGAAGTTACAAATAACAGCATAGTAGTAGCAATGATAGAAGAGGAAGTTACGCTTAAAAGACTATTTATCTATAATGATTTTATCGAGCTTCGCCCTGAAAACGATAACTATAAGCCAATAAAAGTGAATAAAAGACAGATTAAAATACTTGGCAGAGTCACCACTTTAATAAGAAAGCTATAAAAATTTTTCTTTACATATTTTGCCTTTTAATAAAAAAGGAAAACCATTAAGCATCTTATGCACTTTTCCCTTAACCTTATTATGGTAACCAACCTTATAAAATTGGCACGTGGTATAGACATATTGACCAC
>JAOAGA010000031.1 GCA_026415985.1 Pseudomonadota bacterium
GTGATATGTGAGATGTGATACGTGAGGGGTGAGTGGGGAAACTCGTATAATACCTGCCTTAATCTTTTACTGTTATCAGGTCTGAGGTTTTTTAAAAAATGATGAATAGAAAAACTGTTATCTTTAATCTTCTTATTGTATTCGCAATGGTTATCTGGGGAGGAACCTGGGTATCAGCCAAGGCAATATCAAATATTGCTGAGCCTATGGTACTAACTTTTATAAGATTTTTTTTCAGTGTAATCTTTTTTATCCCTGTCATCTTCGTTAGCAAAACATCATTGAAATTAGAGAAAGATAAAGTAAAGTTTTTAATTTTTGGCTCATTTTCTATGGCTATATACTTTCTTTTGTTTTTTAAAGGTTTACAGCGAGGTTATGCCAATATGGGGGGAGTTTTAGTTACCTCTCTTATCCCCATATACACGCTATTAATAAATAAGATCCTGTTTAAAAGAAAATTTGCTCCTGTCGACTACATAGGGGTTTTGATCGGTTTATCAGGCGGTATGATAATAATTAGGTTTTGGGATATTAACGTAGAAAATCTTTTTAAAACGGGTAACATATATTTTATTATATGTCCTGTTTTGTGGTCACTTGTTACTGTAAGTAGCGAAAAGATGGGAAGAGAAAGCTCTTCAATTGCCTTTGGTTTTTATAGCCATTTAGTATCAGCCATGCTTTTTCTTTTTTTTCTCGATTTAAATGTTTTAAAGGGCTTGCCATTGAACCTTTTTTTCTGGGGCAATATTTTCTATCTGTCAGTAATATCAAGCGTTTTAGCAACAACACTATATTTTTACTCAACTAGTAAGATAAACTCCTTTAGGACAAGTGTTTTCACCTTCATTGTGCCGGCGAGCAGTTTGTTACTGAGCATGATTTTTTTATCAGAAAAGCCGGAGGTAACTACACTTATAGGCGGAACATTATCGGTCTTTGCAACTATACTTATAAATTATGGAGGATTTAAAAGAGCAGAGTCTTTAATCGATAAATATTAATTGTTGTCCGGTAATTTTTATCTGTCTTCATAAAATCAGACGATCAAAACCTTAAACTATCCCTTCATTAAACTTCAATCTTACCTGCCAGTGGTATATTGAAAATCCTGAAGAAAATGCCTGAAAACTTTCCTCTCAGGAGGTTATTAATCCTTTCAACATAATTGTTATAGTGATTTACCTTTAAATGTAGTTCTTCGGTAAGATTATTGATTTTAATAATTTTTTCATCTGACAGGGATGATATTTTTTCTAATTTGTCTGAAAGCTCGTGTTCCTTAAGAAATCTTTCGTAAATATTTCTTTTAGTATTATTTATATGAACAAGTATTTCTCTTATCTCAGAGAAGACCGCCTTCAGATCATCACTGTCAGAAGTTATGCCCAAGGCTTCTCTGACATACTCTTCTCTGCGATTTAATAAAGAAATTACCTGTCCGAAAATTTTTTCTGCCTTGCTCTTATAAATAAAGAGAAGATAACTCCAATAAATTATCAATGTTATTATAGCAATACTAATAAATGTTAGAAAAAAGGACAGATAAAAGATAATAGCCTCCTACCAGAGATTTTCTTTACAAGAAGAGTTAGAGAGTAAATTTTTATACATTGCTATTTTCATTGAGTGTTCCAATGTGGATGTATAGGAAAGGGCTTCTTCAAGAAGCATTCCTGTTGCGAAGGTGCCATGTCCTTTAAGAACAACAATCTTAAAGTTTTTAAGATATTCCGGCAGTATTTCTGCTACTTCTTTTGCTCCTACGGTCAGACCTGCTGAGACAACAGGCACCTTTTTTAAGATATAACTTCCTTCGGAATCTTCCAAAACAATCTCTTCTGATATTAATGATTTTGCCACAGTAACAGGTGGATGGGAGTGAAATATAGCCAAAGCAGATGTGTTATTGTAAATGGCTCTGTGAACGATGATCTCCGTTGAGGCAACCGTTACAAAGGTATCATTTTCCTTTAAAGATGTCTCGACGATATCTTCTTCAGTAAGAGAACCAAGCATGGAACCACGCCTTGTAATTACTATTTTATCTCCTATCCTTACACTCATATTACCACCATGGGCAGAGAAAAGTCCCTGCTCCCATCCGAGTCGCCCTATCTTTATAAACTCATCAATTATATCCTGAGCTCTTTTTTGCATTGTTAGTTAATGATAAATCTTTATTTTTAATTCTTCCAGTTTTTCTTTTTTTGGAAAGCCATTGTTGTCCCATCCTCTGCCCCTGTAATACTCATCAAGCATATCATTATAACCATCAAAAATGAGCCTCTGTGGAAGTAGATCATCCTTTCTGTCAAAGCCGTTTAGGCAATTTATATATCTTTCAAGGTTATATATTCTTTCGCCTATCTTAAGGTATTCTTCTGTGGAAATCTCACAGCCTGCATAGGCTGATATTAGTCTGGAAAGGTAGTCGTCTCCTACTGCAAGAGATAAGAATCTGCAGAAAATTGCGCTGTCTGCAGAAGAGTGTGAGTTTTGTAAATAGATTACCAAACCAGACTTGCCCTTCTTAATGAACCTGTTTTGTAGCTTTGGGATACCTAAGACCTCTACCGCTACCATATAGGCTCTCAGATGGCAGGCACCCCTGTTGGAAGTCCCGTAGGACAGGGCCATACCATAAATACTTTTGGGATGATAGGCAGGCAGTTCAAGCCCCTTTACTGTCATTGATAAATCAGGTTTTTTAAGCTCCTTTGATAGTCTTAGACTTCCCTGAGCAATGAGTTTGCCCTCGTCTTCACTTCTTAGGGTTTTTTCTATTAATGAATAAATAAGCTTATCATTTCCGAAGTTTAGGTTCATCGCTTCAAGATAACAGGCAATTGAGCCTCCTAATGATATGGTATCTACTCCATACTCATAACAGAGCTCATTTATCTCTATTAGTAGTTCTATATCAGATATACCTAAGTTGGCTCCCAAAGCCCAGAGTGTTTCAAACTCTGGTCCTTCTCCTCTATCAGTAACTCTCCCGCAGGCAACGGGACAGGACAGGCATGCCCTTCTTTTTTTGACATAACTCTTAAGACTTTCACCGGAGATAATATCTGCTTTATCGAAATGGTCTTCCAAAAAATTTTTATGAGGAAGAATCTTAAGCTCATTTATAAGATTCATCAGAACAGATGTACCAAAATCAGGAAGCCCCTTTGATGTAATAGGGTTTCCATGTAACCACTTTCTGATTTCATTCTTAACGAAAGAAAATCTGTTTTCATCGTAAATACTGTCCTTTGCGTTAGCCAATTTTATTGTGATAGCGGACACACCTTTCCTGGCGAGAATATAACCAAGACCGCCTCTGCCAAAAAATCTTCTGTCAGAAACTGCATTTCCATAAAGAACACCCTTTTCTGAAGAGGGACCTATTAAAACTGACGAAATATTATCTCCAAAAAGCTCCTTTAATCTTTCTACTCTTTGAGATATTAATAAATTTTTTAGGGAAGAGTTGATAAATTTAACCTCTTCATTTTCTATAGCTATTATGCTCTCCTTTTTTGCCTTACCGATTAAAACGATACCGTCTACGCCTTGAGTTTTTAAGTAATACCCTGCTTTTCCACCGCAGGAGCTATCAAAAATGGTATTGGTCAGGGGTGATTTAAATACACTATGAAACCTGCCTGTCATAGGTGCCTTTGATAAAGTTAGTGGGCCCGTTAGGAAAAATACCGGCAAATCTTCAGGCTCTGTTTTTTTGTTGGCATAATCGATAAAAAGCCTGACCCCTAATCCCCTTCCTCCTAAGAAGTCTCTTAAATAATCGGAAGGAACCTCTTTTTTTTTGAAACTTTCCTTTTCTAAATCAATCTCTAAAAGTTTATACTTCATCTATTTTTTCTATGCCAAGATTATCCTTGATATCATTTTTGAGCTCTGAGACAGTTTTTTTTAACAAAGGATGGATAAATTGTGAATCAATCTCCCAAAGAGGATACAAGACAAAGGATCTCTCTTTCATCTTTGGATGGGGAACTGTTAAAACGGAATCCTGATATATAAGGTCATCATAAAAAATTATATCCAGGTCTATTAATCTTGGCCCGTATTTAATGGTTTTTTCTCTTCCCATCTGTGTCTCTATCTTTTTGACTAAACAGAAGAGATCTTTAACATTTAAACCTGTCTCTGTAACCACTACAGAGTTTATAAAGAATGGCTGATCTTTCAGACCATAGGGCTCTGTTTTATAAAAAGATGAGCTCTTTATCACCTTTAGACCCTCTGCAATGAGTAGAGAAACTGCCCTGTTAATATTTTCTGCCGGGTTACCCAGATTTGATCCCAATGCAATATAAGCACGGCTCATTTAAAACTTAACGCCCTTTATCCTTTCTATTGCCTCTTTAAGTCTGTTCTGATTAACGGTGAGAGCAATTCTGAAATAACCTTCTCCGTACTCTCCAAATCCGATTCCCGGGGTTAATACTACGCCTGTTTCTTCTAAAATTTTTCCACAGAAGGTTCTTGAATCTATATTATCAGGTGTTTTTACCCAGACATAAAAGGTTGCCTTAGGATAGAAGACTTCATAACCCATTTTAGAAAGCTCAGCTACAACAAAATCTCTTCTTTCCTTATATATCTTTCTGTACTCTTCTACGCAGGATTGGTCACCGGAAAGTGCCTCTATACCTGCTTCCTGAACAGCCTGAAATATTCCGGAATCAACATTTGTTTTAATCTTTCCAAGTCCTTCGATTATTGAAGGATTTCCAACAGCAAACCCTATTCTCCATCCGGTCATACTATAAGTTTTTGATAGGGAATGCATCTCAATGGCAACTTCCCTTGCTCCTTCAACATTAAAAATGCTCATTGGTGCCTCTTCATAAAAAAGCTCTGAATAGGCCATATCATGGCAGACGATAAATTTATAGGTTTTAGCAAGTTTTATTACTTCTTCAAAAAAGCTTTTATCTGCTACTGCTGAAGTAGGATTATTGGGGTAGTTAATGTGCATAATCTTGGTCTTTCTTAAGACATTTTCCGGGATGGCCTTAAGGTCTGGCAAAAAGTTGTTTTCTCTCTTAAGGGGCATAATATGACTTATACCACCAGCAAAGAGAGTTCCTATATTGTAAACAGGATAGGCGGGATCTGGAACAAGGACGTAATCTCCCGGGTTAACAAAAGCAAGAGGTATGTGGGCAATTCCCTCTTTTGAACCGATTAAAGAAACTACTTCGGAATCAGGGTCAAAAGATACATCAAATCTTTTTTTCATCCAGTCGCTTGCAGATTTCCTAAACTCAAAAAGCCCTTCATAATCGGGATATTTATGATTTTTAGGATCTTCTGCGGCCTTTTTAAGCCTTTCTATTATATGCTTTGGTGTAGGTAAATCGGGATCACCAATGCCTAAACTTATTATGTCGATCCCTTTTTTGGCGACCTCTTTTTTCTTCCTATCTATTTCAGCAAAAAGATAGGGTGGTAATTTACTCAACCTCTCTGCCTTTTCAAAAACCATTTTTGTCTCCTTATTACATAGCCTTAAAATCAGGATTTTAATTATACAAAAATATTAACCCATATCAAAATTAAAAATATTAAGAAAAAAACCACGCTGCTGACTTTAAATTTTATTAAAGATAAAATTTTTTTACTGATATTAAAATATTGTGTTGACACATTATAAAAACTTAGGTAAATTAAAAAAACCTATGGATGAAATCTCCTTTGATATAGGGAAAAAGATAAAAGATTTAAGACTTAAGGCAGGCCTTACCTTAAAGCAGGTTGCAAAAGAGACGGGCTTTTCTCCAGCTCTTATCTCACAAATTGAAAACAACAATATTTCACCGCCAATTGCTACTCTTGCAAAGCTTGCCAGCTATTTTAATGTAAAAATCGGATATTTTTTTGAGGACGACACAACCCCTGTTAAATATACCGTCTGCAGAAAAAATCAGGGGAGAAGAATAGACAGGGTAATATCCAAAAGCGGAAAAAGACATGGTTATATTTATCAGGCCCTTGCCTTTGATTTTCCTGATAAGACAATGGAGCCTTTCCTGATTACTTTAGACTCCGGAGTTGATGATTCGGAAAATATGTATAGCCATAATGGTGAGGAGTTCATTATGGTAACAAAGGGTGAGATACTGGTTTTAATAGAGGGAGAAAAAATTAACCTAAAGGAAGGCGATTCTATATACTTTGACTCCTCTGCCAAGCACAGGGTATTAAACTCTTCTGATAAAGAAGCTCAGATATTAGCAGTTATTAAGGAAAAATAGGGGGAAAAATGGCGATAGAAAAAAAGAAAATATCGGCAATATTATCTGCTATTGAGATTTATCTGCAGGAAGAAAAAAGAAAGGAGATTGAGTTGTATAAACCATGTATAATCAAAGCGGAAACTAAAGAAAGTCCTTGGGTTAGATACGGAAGATATTTGGCCATGTCAGTAAGAAACCAATGCCAATCAAGATTATTTAAATAAAAACAGGGGGAGTTATGGCTAAGAAAACAAAAAATCCAGTTAAGGTTGTAGATTTAACATTCAGAGACGGGCATCAGTCACTTTTTGCAACAAGGATGAGAACAGAAGATATTATCCCGATTGCAGAAGAGCTTGATAAAGTTGGGTTTCATTCCATTGAAATATGGGGTGGTGCAACCTTTGATGTTATGCACAGGTTTTTAGGAGAAGACCCTTGGGAGAGGCCAAGAATACTTAAGAAATATATCAAGAATACCCCCTTTCAGATGCTTTTAAGAGGACAGAATCTTGTAGGTTACAGAAACTATCCCGATGACGTAGCTCAGGCATTTATTGAAAAGGCAGCAGAGGTGGGTATAGATATTTTTAGGGTCTTCGATGCCTTAAATGATGAGAGAAACTTAGAGTTTTCCTTTAAGATTATTAAAAAATGCAAAAAACATGTTCAGGGAGCCCTGTCATATACCTTAACAGAAAGAAAGTTAGGTGGCGAAATCTTTAATATAGATTATTATGTTAAAAAGGCTAAGACCTATGTTGATATGGGGGCCGATAGTATATGTATTAAAGATATGTCAGGTATTCTATCGCCTTATGATGCCTATGATTTGGTAAAGGCTTTGAAGGAAGCGGTTAAGGTTCCCATCAATGTTCATTCCCATTATACAAGCGGTATGGCAACGATGGCTATGCTAAAGGCAGTTGAGGCGGGTGCTGATATAATTGATACCTGTATTTCTCCCTTTGCTCTGAGAACATCACATCCCGCTGTCGAACCTCTTTTCGTAACACTTGAGGGTACCGATAGGGAGATGGAGCTTGATTTGGAAAGAATCATAAAGATAGGGGAACACTTAGAAAAAATCGCACCTAAATACAGACATCTGATGGATGATACAAAACTTTCTATTATTGATGTCGGAGTACTGTTGCATCAGATTCCCGGTGGAATGTTTTCTAATCTTGTCAATCAGTTAAGAGAAGCCGATGCCCTTGATAAACTCAATGAGGTATATAAAGAGCTTCCGGAGACAAGGAAGGAGCTTGGTTACCCGCCCCTTGTGACACCGACCAGTCAGATAGTAGGTATTCAGGCGGTTCAGAACGTATTATTTGGCAGGTGGAAGATGATTAATGCTCAGGTCAGGGATTATTGTTACGGACTTTATGGAAGACCTCCGAGACCTATATCTAAGGATGTTCTCAAGTCAGCACTTAAAGGTTATGACAAAGGTGATAAGCCTATAGATAAAAGACCTGCAGACATACTTGAACCAGAACTCGAAAAGGCAAAAAATGCTGTTAAAGATATAACATCGGATATTTTTGATGTTTTGACCTATGCATTATTTCCTGTGACAGGAATAAAATATCTTAAATGGAAATATGGTATTGAGCCACTGCCAGATGATGTCAAACCTAAGACTTTAGAGGACGTAAAGAAAGAGCAGGAACTCATAGAAAAGGCAAAGAAGGGGCTACTTATTGAAAAACCAAAGGTTGAACTTTCCGAAAACGCCAGAAAATTCAATGTTGTCGTCGATGGTGAGAACTATGTGGTAGCAATTGAAGAGATAGGCGGTGAAGTAAAAAAGACTGTAACAAAAGCAGTGGAAGTTAAGAGAGAAGAGCCTGTAAAGATAGAGCAAAAAGCTGAAACTAAACCAATAGAAAAAAAGGCTGAATCAGCTCCGGTAACGCCAGCTCCACAGCCTAAAGCAGAACCCGCACCCGCTTCCAAACCGGTGTCAGGGAAGGGGATAACTGCACCGATGCCGGGGATTATCTCAAGATATGAAAAAGAGATAGGTGATGAAGTTCAAGAGGGAGACGTAGTGGTTATATTAGAGGCGATGAAAATGGAGAACCCCCTCCATACAGAGATTAGCGGAAAGATTAAAGCCTTTAACTTTAAGGTGGGAGACTCAGTGAAAAAGGGAGATTTAATTGTTGTTATAGAATAAAAAGGGAGGAGTAAAATGGATTATATCTCTTTGGAAGAAAGATATAGAGATTTAGAAGAAAAAAACAGATTGGCTGAAGAGGGTGGTGGTAAAGATAAAATAGAAAAACAGCATAAATCGGGAAAGTTAACTGCAAGAGAAAGAATAGAAAAATTGCTTGATAAAGGTAGTTTTGTAGAAATAGGCAAGTTCGTAACACACCGTTGTAATGACTTTGGAATGGAAAAACAAAAGTTTTTAGGCGATGGTATAGTTACGGGCTATGGAAGGATTGATGGCAGACTTGTCTATGTCTATGCTCAGGATTTTACTGTTTTTGGTGGATCTTTAAGCCTTTCTATGGCTGAAAAGATTTGCAAGATAATGGATCTTGCCATAAAAAACGGAGCTCCTCTCATAGGCCTTAATGATTCCGGCGGAGCAAGAATACAGGAAGGTGTTGGTAGCTTAGCAGGTTTTGCCGATATTTTTTTAAGAAATACCTTAGCATCAGGAGCAATACCACAAATATCAGTAATTATGGGCCCTTGCGCTGGTGGTGCGGTTTATTCTCCTGCAATTACAGATTTTATATTTATGGTGAAAAACACAAGTTATATGTTTATAACCGGTCCTGAGGTTATTAAAGCAGTTACCGGTGAGGAAGTAACTTTTGAAAAATTAGGTGGTGCCTTAACTCATAATGGTATTTCAGGCTGTGCTCATTTTGCATCGGAAAACGATGAAGACTGTCTGGCTCAAGTCAGAAGATTAATAAGTTTTATCCCTCAAAACAACATGGAAGAAACACCCTTAGTTGATTGTAACGATCCTGCAGATAGGGTTGATATGTCTATCAGGGATATTATTCCCGAAAGCCCCAATAAATCCTATAATATAAAGGATATTATCTATAAAGTCGTTGACAATGGCGACTTTATGGAAGTCCATGAACACTTTGCAAAAAATATTGTCGTTGGTTTTGCAAGATTCAATGGCAGGGCGGTGGGGATTGTGGCAAATCAGCCAAATTATTTAGCGGGTTCACTTGATATTAACGCCTCAATGAAAGGGGCAAGGTTTGTAAGATTTTGTGATGCCTTCAATATACCCATCGTAACCTTTGTAGACGTACCAGGATTTCTGCCGGGAACCAATCAGGAGTATGGCGGAATTATTAAGCATGGTGCAAAACTTATTTACGCCTATGCAGAAGCAACGGTGCCGAAGGTTGCAATTATAACAAGAAAGGCCTATGGCGGTGCCTACTGTGTTATGTCGAGCAAACATCTCAGGTCTGATATAAATTATGCCTATCCTACTGCAGAAATAGCAGTAATGGGACCGGAAGGAGCGGTAAATATAGTCTTTAAGAAAGAGATAGACATTGCAGAAGACAAGAAAAAAAGAAGAGAAGAGCTGATCGCCGAGTATAGAAGAAAATTTGCCAACCCCTATAAGGCAGCTGAGTTAGGATACATTGATGAAGTAATTATGCCGGAAATGACGAGGTATAAAATTATAATGGCTTTAGAGTCTCTTACCAACAAGAGAGACACTTTACCACCTAAAAAACACGGCAATATACCTTTATAAGATTAAAAATACGGTGATTAATGAAAGTTGTTGTTGAATTAAAAGGCCAAGATTAATATTTAAAGAAATTTTTTAGTCAATCTTAATTATTGTCAATTAGTTAATAAACTTAAGATTACAGGGGGAAGGTATGGAAGATAAAAATGAGATATTAAAAGAAAAAGAAAGATGGGAAAATACCACAGCAAAGAAATCTTTAGAAAAATTTCCTGAAAGGAAAAAGGATTTTAAGACCTTCTCAAATATTCCGATAAAAAGATTATATACTCCAGCAGATACTGAGTTTTCCTATATAAAAGATTTAGGTTTTCCCGGTGAGTATCCCTTTACCCGGGGTGTTCAGCCTACCATGTATAGAGGCAGACTCTGGACAATGCGTCAGTATGCCGGTTTTGGAACTGCCGAAGATACCAATAAAAGATACCATTATCTTCTCAAGGCTGGCCAGACTGGATTATCTGTTGCTTTTGATCTGCCAACACAGATAGGCTATGACTCAGATGATCCAATGGCTGAGGGCGAGGTCGGAAAATGTGGTGTTGCCATAGATACCATCAAGGATATGGAGATACTTTTTGATGGCATTCCACTGGATAAGGTAACAACATCAATGACTATCAACTCAACCTGTGCAATTATTCTTGCCATGTATATTGCTGTTGCAGAAAAGCAGGGTGTTCCGTCAAAGGAGCTTAAAGGAACCGTTCAGAATGATATATTAAAGGAGTATATTGCCAGGGGGACCTATATATTTCCACCTGAGCCATCAATGAGGCTTGTAAGGGACATAATTCTCTATTGTAAGGATAATCTGCCTCAGTGGAACAGTATTTCCATATCAGGTTATCACATCAGAGAGGCGGGCTCTACAGCAGTTCAGGAAGTTGCCTTTACTCTTGCAAACGGAATAGCCTATGTCAAAGATATTACTTCCGCTGGCGTTGACGTAGATGAGTTTGCGGGAAGGTTATCGTTTTTTTTCAATGCCCATAATAATTTTCTTGAGGAAGTTGCGAAATTCAGAGCCGCAAGGAGATTATGGGCAAAAATTATGAAAGAAAGGTTCAATGCTAAAAAACCTTCTTCAATGATGCTTAGGTTTCACACACAGACAGCGGGATGCACACTGACAGCCCAACAGCCTGAAAACAATGTGGTAAGAGTGACCTTACAGGCACTTTCAGCAGTTTTAGGGGGCACTCAATCACTCCATACAAACTCAAGAGATGAAGCTTTAGCCTTGCCTACCGAACAATCTGCCCAGATTGCTTTAAGAACCCAGCAGATTATAGGTTATGAAAGTGGTGTTTGTGATTTCATTGATCCATTAGGTGGTTCTTATGTTATAGAGAGCTTGACGAATGAGATAGAGAAATCAGCTGATGAATATATAAAAAAGATAGATGAGATTGGCGGAGTATTAAAGGCAATAGAGAAAGGATATATACAAAATGAGATAGCTCAGGCCTCCTATGAGTATCAGAAGGCTATAGAGACCAAAGATTATATAGTTGTAGGTGTTAATCAGTTTACCATGGAAGAAGAACCACCCAAAAATATTTTAAAAGTAGATATGGAAAAAGAGGAGTATCAAAAGGATAAACTGAGAAAGATTAAGACAGAAAGGGATAACAATCTCGTTAAAGAAAAGATAGAGGCTCTTAAAAAAGTTGCTAAAACTGATGAAAATATAATGCCTGCTATAATTGAGGCGGTTAAGGTTTATGCATCCATTGGTGAGATTTCCAATGCCTTAAGAGAAGTCTTTGGTGAATTTAAAGAAGTATAAGGGGGGGATATGAAAAAAATAAGAGTTTTAGTAGCTAAACCTGGCCTTGATGGTCATGATAGAGGAGCAAAATTTGTAGCAAGGGCTTTAAGAGACGCAGGTTTTGAGGTAATTTATACGGGTATAAGACAAACTCCGGAGCAGATTGTCAGCACAGCCATACAGGAAGATGTTGATTTTATAGGCCTTTCCTGCTTATCCGGTGCACATAACACTCTCTTCCCAAAAGTTGTAAAATTGTTGCAGGAAAAAAATGCAGAGGATATAATAGTTTTTGGCGGTGGGGTAATACCTGCTGAAGATGTTGAGTATCTTAAAAGTCAGGGGATTAAAGAAATTTTTGGTCCCGGCACACCTTCGGAAATTTTTATTAACTTTATAAAGGAAAATGCAAAGTAGGAGGCTTTTATGTATAAAAAGATTAGTCATATAGGTATCGCTGTAAAAGATTTGAATGAGTCATCTAAGTTTTATACTGAAACTTTAGGATGGGAGATGGAAGGAGTAGAGGAGGTACCTGACCAAAAAGTGAAAGTATGCTTTTTCACAATAGGAGAGACAAGGATAGAACTCGTTCAGCCTACGGAAGAAGGAACTGGAGTTTATAAGTTTCTTGAAGAGAAGGGTTTTAAAGATACTGTTCATCACATTGCCTATGAGGTAGATGATGTGGAGAAGGAAATTGAAAGGTTAAAGAGCATAGGAACCAAGCTTATAGATGAGAAGCCAAGAAAGGGTGCACATAATATGTTGATTGCCTTTCTTCATCCAAAATCAAGTAATGGTGTTCTCATAGAGATATGTCAGCCAATGGAAAAACATTAATAAAGGGGGTTAAAGGTGAGAGTAGTTGTTTGTATTAAACAGGTTCCCGACACAACGGAAGTAAAGATTAATCCTGAAACAAATACCCTTATGCGTGAGGGGGTTCAGTCTATTGTGAATCCTTTTGATGAGTTTGCAATAGAGGAGGGTATCAGGATTCAAGAAAAGTTTGGTGGAGAACCCATTGTTATTACAATGGGTCCTCCTCAGGCAGAAGAGGCTTTAAAAACTGCCCTTGCTATGGGCTGTGATAAGGCATATCTTGTATCTGACAGAGCCTTTGCAGGATCAGACACACTTGCGACAGCCTATACCTTGGCATCGGCTATCAAAAAGATTGAGCAGACAGATGGACCAGTTGATGTTGTTTTGTGTGGTAAACAGGCAATCGATGGTGATACCGGACAGGTTGGACCGGGAATAGCGGTAAGAATGAATATTCCCCCTCTGACCTATGTCTCAAAAATCAGGGAGATTGATCCGGAAAAAAAGACCATAATAGTAGAGAGACTTATGGAAAGAGGCAAGGAAGTTGTTAAATGTTCGTTACCGGTTTTAATTACGGTTGTCAAAGATATTAACTCACCAAGGTATCCGTCACTCTTCGAAATCAAAAAGGCAGCCAAAAAACCTATGATAAAGTTAGGTCTGGCTGATATTGGAATCCCCGAAAACAGGACAGGGCTTAAAGGGTCTCCTACATGGGTAAATAAGGTTTTCTCTCCTGAACTTAAAAGCGTAAACGGAGAGATTTTTCAGGGTGATCCAGAAGAGTGTGCTGTTAAACTTGTTGACAGATTAATTAATTTAGGTAAAGGAGTAAGTCTATGAGCTATGTTACCATAAATAAAGAAGCCTGTATCGGATGTGGTGCCTGTGTTGATGTGTGCCCACAATCCGCCTTATATATGAAAGATGATAAAGTAGAAGTTAATGAAAAGTGCAATCTATGTGGAGCCTGTATAGATGCCTGCCCTGTAAACGCCTTGTCTATCCCAAGAGAGATAAAAGACAGTGCTTGTCTGGCCGATTATAGAGGTGTGTGGGTGCTCGTGGAACATGATGGCAAAAAACCGGTTAATGTTACCTATGAGCTCATAGGCGAAGGAAGGAAGTTGGCGGAAAAGAGAAATACCTATGTAGGTGTTGTCTTATTGGGAAACAATGTTTCTCATATGATTGACGACTTGGGAAGCTATGGTGCGGACAAGGTTTTTCTTTGTCAGTCGCCCGTATTGGAACATTACAGAACGGAAGCCTATGGGGATGTTATAGTTGATATGGTAAAGGCTTATAAGCCGGAGATAGTTTTGTCCGGTGCAACCACACAGGGTAGAGATTTAGCAGGGTTTGTCGCTACAATACTTGAGACTGGTTTAACTGCTGACTGTACCGGTTTAGATATAGATGAAAATGGCAACCTCCTGCAGACAAGACCGGCCTTCGGTGGTAACATTATGGCTACAATTCTTTGCCCTAATACAAGACCTCAGATGTCAACCGTAAGGCCTAAGGTTTTTCCTGTCCCCGAAAAGACCGATAAGAAGCCAGAGGTTATAAACTTTGACTTTGATTTCTCAAAGATAACTATCAGAACTGAAGTACTTGAATATTTGCCCTTTGAGGAAAAGATAAGCTTAGCCGATGCAGAAATAATAGTATCAGGCGGAAGAGGGTTAGGTAAACCGGAAAACTTTGAGATAATCAAAGAGTTTGCTGATACTATAGGCGCTGCAGTTGGTGCTTCAAGAGCTGCTGTTGATGCGGGTTGGATTTCCTATGAACATCAGGTAGGTCAAACTGGTAAGACCGTTAGACCCAAAATTTATATTGCCTGCGGAATATCAGGTTCTGTCCAGCATTTGGCAGGAATGAAACATTCCGATATAATTATTGCCATAAATAAGGATCCTGAAGCACCGATATTTAAGGTAGCAAGTTTTGGTATTGTTGGTGATGTAATGACCATCATACCACTGATGACAAAAGAGCTTAAGAAAAGGATGAATGCTTAATTTAGTTTCTCCGGAAGACCTTTGCAAAACTTTGCAAGGGTCTTCCTTATTTGATTTCAAAGACAATTTTATGATTTATCAATGAAATATGCTTTATATTACCTTTAATCTTACTCTGCTCTCCAAAAATATTTTTTAGATACCATTCATCTTCAGAGATCGGTTCTATAATATCAACACTCTCCATATATTTTTCCTCTTTGTTGTCCCTATAAATAAATACATTTGCTTCGCACATATTATTTCTCCTCCATGTCTTTAATCTTTTCTATAAGTTCTCTGACCAGATGAGGGAGAGGCTCCCTTTTAAGACCGACTATCTCAATTTTTTCTTGTGATATAGGCACCAGAATTTTTTTTGCCTTTGAAAGGGCTATACTTGTAGCCATTTTTTCCGTTAGCTCTCCTAACATAGAGTTAGTAAGTAAAATACTTATTGAGCCCACTATATAATCACAGTTGCTGGTCACATACGATATGGCACTTTCTCCCGTTGCGCCTTTATTGGCACCTGAAGAAAGCATAGCCATAGTCGCAATGGCATTGGTTCCAAGGGCTATTATCTCAAAGCTCTCACCAAAACTCTTCTTGATTTCCTTTATAATAAGGCTTCCGATTCCACCGCCCTGACCATCTACTACAGCAATAATTTTTCTGTTCAAGCTACTCTCCTGTAATTTTTTTCTTCTTCTATGTATATCTCTTCCGGAGGTTCATCCTTTAAAATATTTAGTAAATCGTTTAACCCTTTATCAAAAACCTTTATAGCAAGTCCACAGTCAGAACTTAATTTCCTCGGAACAGGGATAGTCTTGCTATTTACATAATTTTCTTTTAATATCTTTTCCGCCCTCATAACCCTATGGACTGAGTTAAAAATTAATATAAACAAATCATTAATCATAAATATTATTTATAAAATAGTAAACAAAAGCAATTTTAGCAAGAAAAAATCATAGCTTAAAAACAGAATTGCTAAAAATCTTGACAAAAGCAAATAAAATTTGATATTGTTAATAACCACGTAGTCAGAATCCAATTATTTCATTGCGGGAATAGCTCAGTGGTAGAGCATCTGCTTGCCATGCAGAGGGTCGCGGGTTCAAATCCCGTTTCCCGCTTTTTTGTTTTTTAGGCACCGTCGCCAAGTGGTAAGGCAGTGGTCTGCAAAATCACTATCACCGGTTCGAATCCGGTCGGTGCCTCCATTCTTTAGATGCCTGGGTGGTGGAATTGGCAGACACAAGGGACTTAAAATCCCTTGGGGCTTAGCTCCGTGCGGGTTCGAGTCCCGCCCTAGGCACTGCTTTCTTGGAGGATTAATGAAAATCTCGGTTTTTGGCACCGGTTATGTGGGTCTTGTTACAGCGGTTTGCCTTGCAGAAAGTGGTAATGAAGTAATTGCTGTTGATATCGACGAAAATAAAATAAATCTGCTTAAAGAAGGTATCCCACCTATCTACGAGAAGGGTCTTGAAGAGCTTCTGAAATGGAATCTGAAAAATAACAGATTAAAATTTACAACGGATCCTGCCCTCGCTGTTGAAAGCTCCCATATCATTTTTATAGCGGTAGGAACACCATCTAATCCTGATGGTTCTTGCAATCTTACCTATGTTTTTGATTGTGTAAACACAATAAAAAAATATGCCAATAATGAAAAGATTATTGTTATAAAAAGCACAGTTCCCGTAGGAACTGCAAATAAAGCTAAGGAAATTGTGAAGGATAGTAAACACAAGATATATGTTTGCTCTAATCCTGAGTTTCTTAAAGAAGGTGTTGCCATAGAAGACTTTATGAAACCCGATAGGGTAGTTATTGGTGCAGATAATGATTATGTCTTTGAGGTTATGAGAGAGCTTTATGCTCCCTTTGTAAGAAATGAAAAACCGATTATTTCCATGGATAACGAAAGCGCAGAGATGACTAAATATGCAGCAAACGCACTTCTGGCTGTTAAGATATCTTTTATGAATGAGATTGCCCTTCTCTGTGAAAAGGTCAATGCGGATGTGGAGATGGTTAGAAAGGGGGTAGGAGCTGACTATAGAATTGGTTACCAGTTTTTATTTCCCGGTGTCGGTTTTGGAGGTTCCTGTTTTCCTAAGGATGTCAGGGCATTGATACATTTGGCAGAAGAAAATGATTTTGACCTTATGATACCAAAGTCAGCTTATAATGTTAATGAAAGACAAAAACGGCATCTTCTGAATAAAATTTTTGATTTTTTTGGAGAAGATTTATCTGACAAAACTTTCGGAATATGGGGTTTGTCCTTTAAACCCAATACCGATGATATGAGAGAGGCTCCTTCCATTGTGATTATTAACGGACTTCTCTCGGCTGGAGCAAAAGTCAGAGCCTTTGACCCTAAAGCCATGGAAGAGGCTAAAAAGATCTTTGGCGAAAAGATTTATTATGCCGAGTCTGACTATGATGCCCTGTCAGGTGCAGATGCTATGATTCTTATAACAGAGTGGCAGGAGTTCAGAAATCCGGATTTTGATAAGATTAAGAAACTTCTTAAAAGGCCTGTAATTTTTGATGGCAGGAATCAATATAGTCCAAGAAAAATGAAAGAGTTGGGCTTTAAATACTATGGTATAGGAAGAAAAAATGTCTAAAAAAACTGTTCTTATTACCGGCGGAGCGGGATTTATCGGATCCCATCTGTGCGACTACTTTCTTCAGAAAGACTTTAAGGTTATAGCCCTTGACAATTTAATTACAGGTGATCTGAAAAATATAGAACATCTTTTTGGAAATCCCGATTTTTTGTATATAAAACTTGATGTTACCAATTATATTCATATAGCCGGTCAGGTAGATTATATTTTGCATTTTGCATCACCTGCAAGCCCTATAGATTATGCCAATCTGCCGATACAGACATTAAAGGTCGGTGCCTTAGGGACACACAAAACACTCGGTTTGGCTAAGGAGAAGGGCGCTGTTTATCTTCTTGCTTCAACATCAGAAGTTTATGGGGATCCTCTTGTTCATCCACAAAACGAAGACTACTGGGGGAATGTAAATCCAATCGGACCACGTGGCGTCTATGATGAGGCTAAGAGGTTTGCTGAGGCAATGACAATGGCATATCACAGATATCACAATGTTAATACAAAGATAGTAAGAATTTTCAACACCTATGGTCCGAGGATGAGAATAAATGATGGTAGAGC
>JAOAGA010000032.1 GCA_026415985.1 Pseudomonadota bacterium
ATCCAGTAAAAAATCAGAAAAAATAATTTTTTTTGATGAGCCCGTTCTTTCTCAGATAGGGTCTGCAGTACTGAACTTAAAAAAAGAGGAGATTAAGAGTATTTATGAAGATATTATAGATAAAAAAACCAGTTATTTCACTGGTATGCACATCTGTGGTAACTCAGAATGGGATTTCATAATGTCATTACCTGTAAATATAGTTAACTTTGACGCTTATAACTATTCAGAGGAGTTTTTTCTGTATAAAGATAGTATAAAAAGATTTATCCGCAGAGGTGGATTTATTGCCTTTGGTATAGTTCCTACAGATAGTGATCTGCTTAATAAAACCTCTCTTAAAGATATAAAAGAATTGACTGATTATATTGAAAAAAAACTAATAGAGATTACCGACTATGAAAAAATATACGAAAGGGTTTTTTATACGCCTTCTTGTGGTATGGGATCTCTAAACAATGATGAAACCTTCAGGGTACTTGATTTATTGAAGAGTTTAAAATAAAAGGGAGCAGTTTTACTGCTCCCTCAAAAAACCAAATTATAAACCGTACTTACCGGATTTTTTACCATCTATTATAGTCTGAACTACCGATGGATCTGCAAGAGTTGTTGTATCACCGATATTTTCAAACTCGTTTTCTGCTACCTTTCTTAGAATTCTTCTCATAATCTTACCGCTTCTTGTTTTTGGGAGGTTAGGTACAAAGTGCAGAATATCCGGGGTTGCTATTGGTCCTATTTCCTTTCTGACATGCTGAATTAGCTCTTTCCTCAAGTCTTCTGATGCAGTGAACCCTTCCTTGAGTATGATATAGGCGTAAATGCCCTGACCTTTAATATCATGAGGCATACCAACTACTGCTGCTTCCGCAACCGCTTTGTGTGAAACAAGAGCGCTTTCAACCTCAGCTGTACCAATTCTGTGGCCAGAAACATTAATAACATCATCAACCCTTCCCATAAGCCAGTAATAGCCATCCTCATCTTTTCTACAGCCATCACCGGTAAAATATTTACCCTTGTACATTGAAAAATAGGTCTGTTTAAATCTCTCATGATCACCATATACGGTTCTCATCATACCGGGCCAGGATTTTTCAATAATAAGTTTACCACCCTCATTAACACCTACTTCCTGTCCGTTATCATCAACTACTTTTGGAACTACACCAAAGAAAGGTAAACCTGCAGAACCGGGTTTTTGAAAAGAAGCACCGGGTAATGTTGCAATAAGATGTCCACCTGTTTCGGTCTGCCACCATGTATCTACGATAGGACAGCGCTGACGACCAATTACATTGTAATACCATACCCAGGCTTCGGGGTTAATAGGTTCACCTACAGTTCCGAGAAGCCTTAAGGAAGAGAGATCTCTGCCATTTGGCCACTGGTCACCATCTCTCATCATCGCTCTAATGGCAGTTGGTGCGGTATAGAATATATTTATCTTATATTTCTCAACGATTTCCCAGAACCTGTCTGGTTTTGGATAGTTTGGAATACCCTCAAACATAAAGGAAGTGGCACCATAAGAAAGAGGACCATAAACAATATAACTATGACCGGTTACCCAACCTATATCGGCGGTACACCAGTATAGATCATGATCTTTATAATCAAAAACATACTTAAAAGTTGCGGTTGTATAAAGTAGATATCCGCCTGTTGTATGACAAACACCTTTAGGTTTGCCTGTGCTACCTGAAGTATATAATATAAACAAGGGATCTTCAGCGTCCATAACTTCTGGTTCGCAGTAATCAGGTAATTCAGGGTCAGCCATAAGTTCGTGCCACCAGAAATCCCTTCCGTCTTTCATATTAACAGGATTACCGGTTCTTTTACAAACAATGACTGTTTTAATTGTTGAAGTTCTGGGGTCGGCTAATGCCTCGTCAACATTTTTCTTTAGTGGAACTACTCTTCCGCCTCTTAAACCTTCATCTGCTGTAATCAAGAAAGAACATTGTGCATCCTCTACTCTGTCAACAATTGAAGCAGGTGAAAAACCACCGAATATAACGCTATGAATAGCACCAATTCTTGCACAGGCAAGCATTGCAATGGGTAGTTCAACAATCATCGGAAGGTATATTGTAACCCTATCACCTTTTTTGACACCGAGTTTTTTCAATACATTGGCAAACTTATTAACCTCTCTGTAAAGCTGTTGATAGGTCAAGGTTTTTGTTTCATAATTATCACCTTCCCAAACGAGAGCTGCTTTGTTTCTTCTCCATGTCTTTGTGTGTCTGTCAAGACAGTTATAACTTACATTAAGCTTACCGCCCTCAAAATACTTAATAACAGCGTTTTCAAAATCATAGTATTCTACCTTTTTCCAGTCAGTACTATACCAGTCGAGCAACTCTTTTGCTAAATCACCCCAAAAACCATCAGGGTCTTGTAATGAACGATCATACATCTTTTTGTACTCTTCATAGCTTTTGACATATGCCTGTTCTACAAACTCTTTTGATGGATAAAACTTTCTTGATTCTTGAGATAAAGATTCGTAACTCTTTTTTTCTTCAGCCATACTCTCTCCTCCTATAATTTAAATTAGTAATGACTTTTTAGCATAATAAGAGATTTTTAGTCAAGCAATTTATCTGCTAATAAAAGTATGTGAAAAAAATATCAAAGAACAAATTAAAAATATGTTTTAAAAAAAATTGACAAGAAGTAATTATGTAAATATAATAACATAAAGTTACGTGATAAAGTCTGTTTTATTATTTTTTACGTTAAGGATGTTTAAAAATAAAATTTGTATTTTTTAATTAAGGAGACTATGATGAGAACGAAAGAAAAGAAAAAAAGTAAGAAGGACTATTTAATTCAGTCAGTTGTTCATGCCCTCGATCTGCTTGAAGCCTTTAAAGGCGAAAGTGACGAAATGGGAGTTACAGAACTGAGTAAAAAATTAGGTCTCCATAAAAATAATGTATTCAGGCTATTGGCAACTCTTGAACTGAGAGGTTACATAGAACAGGATAAACAGACGGGTAACTATAAATTAGGAGTTAAGGTTTTAGAGCTGGGACAACAATTTGTTAAGCATTTAGGGCTGTTAAGACAGGCCCATCCTGTTATGAGGGATCTTTTGTCTAAATGTAATGAGAATGTTTATATTAGCGTTTTAAGAGGAAGTAACTGTGTCTATATCGATGGAGTTGAGGGTAATCAGGTTGTTAAAGTTACTTCAAGAATAGGTCACAGACTCCCCGTTTACGCAACTGCATCAGGTAAGGTCTTGATAGCCTGGGAAAGTGAAGATGAGATAATTAAGATTATACCAACAGAGGAGTTAAAAAAATATACTCCAAATACTCTAACTACAAGAACAGCATTATTTGAACAACTTAAACAGGTAAGAGAAAAGGGGTTTGCAACAGATCTGGAGGAACTTGATTTGGGGGTAAGATGCATTGCCGCTCCAATAAGAGACTACACGAGAAAAATTGTCGGAGCCATATCAATCTCAGCACCATCCATCAGAATGGATGATGAAAAACTTTATGGTTTTTTTGCAAACCTTGTTTTAGAAGGGGCCAAGGAGATTTCACATAGGTTAGGTTATATCGAAGAAAGTTAACAATTCTGAAAATTTTTCTGGTTGACTTATTCTTTGCAAAAAATTAAACTTTTAAAACATTTTCTCACAGGGAGGAAGTATGGAAGAAAATAAAACAAAATTCGATTTAATACCGCCACAAGTAAAAAATTTTCTTAAAAAAGGTTATGATGATCTGGAGGGTTTTTGGGAAGAGGCAGCTGTTAACTCAATGGATGAACTTTATTGGAAAAGAAAATGGGATAAAGCTTTTGAGTGGAACTATCCCACATTTAAATGGTATATAGGGGGGTTAACGAATATTTGTTATTCTGCCGTTGATTATAATGTGGCAAAAGGCAGACAGGGCAAGGCTGCGATTGTATCAGAGATTGCAGAGACAGGAGAGACAAAAGTTATTACATACGGCCAGCTATTAGATTTAGTAAAAAAATATGCCAGAGCCTTGAGAGGGATGGGAGTAAAAAGAGGAGACAGGGTAGTTGTGTATATGCCCATGGGAATTGAGCCCGTTGCAGCGATGCTTGCCTGTGCAAGAATCGGAGCTATTCACGTAGTAATATTTGCAGGCTTTTCTTACAAAGCGGTAGCGGATAGAATAACTCTGTCTGGTGCAGAGTATATATTGACACAGGATGTCAATCACAGAAGAGGAACTACCATAGAGCTTAAAAAGGTTATAGATGATGCTATAATGGAGGTTGCCCCCGGTCAGGTAAAAAAGGTCGTTGTACTTAAAAAAGCCCATGACGGAATTGAAAGAAACATGGTTGCAGGAAGGGATATATATTGGGATGAGTTTCTGAAATACGCTGAAGGGCAGTCCTCTGAAGTTGAGTGGATGGAGTCTAATGAACCACTATTCTTGTTGCCCACATCTGGCACGACCGCAAAACCGAAGGTTACAGTCCATGTCCATGGCGGTTATCAACAATATGTATATTCCATGGGTAAATGGATATACAAGATAAGACCTGATGATGTATGGTTTGCCACCTCCGATATAGGTTGGATAGTAGGACATAGCTACAATGTATATGGACCATTAATTTCCGGTTGTACCACAGTATTGTTTGAAGGGACTCCGGATTATCCGAGAAAGGATATGATCTGGGATGTTATTGAAAGAAATAAGGTAACCGCTCTGTGGATATCTCCCACCGGAGTTAGGGGGCTTATGAAATTAGGTATAGAAGAGGCAAGAAAACACGATCTTTCTTCTGTTGAAAGGGTCTTTTGTGCAGGCGAGGTTTTAAATCCAGCTGCATGGGAGTGGTTACAAAAAGGTGTTTTCGAAGACAAGATACCTGTAATTGACCATATGTGGCAGACTGAAACGTCAGGACCAGTTATAGGCAATCCTTACGGGTTAGGTTTATATCCTATAAAACCGGGCTCTTCTTCCCTCGCCGTTCCCGGTGTGCAGGTTGATATAGTTGATGAAAAGACCGGCAAGTCCTGTGAACCTGGGGAAAAGGGGATTTTTGTTATAAAAAAGCCCTTCCCGGGTCTTACTCCAACCCTTTGGGGCGAGCCTGAAAGATATAAAAATGATTACTGGGAAAAGATTGACACCTTAAAGGGGATGTATTGCTCCGGAGATGGTGCCTACAGAGATGAGGATGGTTATATCTGGTTCGTGGGCAGGGCCGATGAGGTTATAAAAATTTCAGCTCACAGAATCGGAACTATCGAGATAGAGAACGCCCTAATCTCTCACCCTGCAGTTGCTGAGTCTGGTGTATCCGGTGTTCCCGATGAGCTTAAAGGTGAGGTTGCCTGTGCCTTTGTTGTTTTAAAAACCGGTTTTGAGCCATCGGAAGATTTAAAGAAAGAGTTAATTTTACATGTTAGAAAGGTCATGGGGCCAATAGTAGTTATAAGAGATATTCAGTTTGTAAAGATGTTGCCAAAGACAAGAAGCGGTAAGATTATGAGAAGGGTAATGAAAAAACTCTGGACCGGCGAGGATCTGGGAGATCTCTCAACAATTGAAGATGGTGCATCGGTAGAAGAGATAAAAGATGCCGTTGAAAAAATGAAAGTATAAATTACGGGGGCATAAGCCCCCTTTTTTATTTGTTAGCTAAGTCGTCTATTTTCTGATCCTTTGTTTCAAGAGATTTCTTAATTTTGTTTATATCTTTCTTAGCCTCTAAAAATGTCTCAACCTGTTTGTTGGCATACTTACTGAACATATAAATACCAATGATAAAAACTATTGCAAACCTTAAAAGTGTTATTATTTTTTTATTTTCGATGAAAAAAAGTATCCTGTGGGCAAAGATAAAAAAAACAGCGAAAAATAGAGAAATAAATAACTCATACCAGAAATTTTTTTCCCCGTTTACTATAGATTCTATTGACAAATTTCTCTGTTTTGAGTTAATAACTGTTTCCTGATTAGGTGGTTGTTGATTTAAGTTTTTAACCGGTTTTATGTCTTTTTGAAATTCCTTTTCTTCTTTTATTATTTCTACTTTGTTTTTATACTCCTGTGGGATATCTTTAATATCGTTTGTGAAATTGACAATACCATTTTTGTCTATATATTTGTATGTATCTGCAAAGGCATATGAAACGATAATTGAAAAAATGATTAAAAAAATAAAACATCTCAACATAAAGAAAGTATATTTTTTTTGTGACAACCGGTCAAATAAAAAATATAATAATATATAAATGTTTTTTAGAAATTTGCTTCTCTCACTTTTAGTATTTTTTTCACTTACAAATCAATGTCTGGCAAGCTTTCTTTTCAAAAATCTCTCTTCCGTTAATGGCTTGAGTTTTGATAATTTCTCTTCCGTTAACCGGGATGGTGTTATAAAAAGAGGTAGCTATTTAGTTTTCTCGCCCTATACAGGTATAACCATTAAAAATAATAATAAACTCACTTTTATTAAACCACAAAGTCCTGTAAAAATAATTGCAAAACTGAAAAATCAGCCCTTTTATTTCTGTGAACATGAGAAGCTTAATGGCTTTGTAAAAGAAGAGGATTTTAGCTTCATAGATGATAAAAGTTTAGAATTTTTTCTGAGCTTAGACACCCTTTATCTTAAAAAACCACTTTTTATAGGAGATGTATTGTTCCCGACGGCAACTGAGGTTAGATATGTAAATCGCAAAAAGTTTTTTTATGAAGTTTATATCTGGGAAGATGGTTTCAAAAGAGCATATATTAACAAAAAATATTTAACTGATAAAATCAAGCCAACAAAGGTTAACTATAAAAAAATAACCGGTTTTTTTAATGGCTCTCCTTATTTTTGGGCAGGAAGCGAAAGGGGTTGGGACTGTTCCTTACTGGTTAAAGATTTCTACAAAATTTTTGATATTGAGATGCCAAGAAACTCCTTTCAGCAGATAAGCTGTGTAGAAAATATTGATGTGAGTAATTTATCATTAAAAGAAAAAATTAAGATACTAAAAAAATCAGAACCTTTTGAAACACTTCTTTATTTTCCCGGCCACATAATGATTTTTTCCGGTTTTAAGGGAAAAGAGCCTATGAGTTTTCAGGCAATTAACAGATTTAACAATAAATTTTATGGTAAAGTTGGTCATTTTCCGCTGAAAAAAACTGGTTTGCTTAATAAGGTAACCAAGATTGGCTATATTCCCTTAAAAGGTCAAGGAAATTTGACTATATCCCGAGTGGAAGGTAAAATTCAAAGTATAGTAAAAGATTGATAAAATCAGGAGGGGCTATGGCAAAAAATTTTCAGGCAAAAGACAGGAGAGATATAAAACACCTTGACAGAGGTAACCCCTATTTTGAATACCGGAAATATCCTGAACCTACGGAGTGTAAAAACTGCGGGCTTGTTTTTGTAGATGGAAGATGGGCGGTGAAGACCATTAGCAAGGGAATAGCCAATAAGGAAATTTGTCCAGCCTGTAGAATTATAAAAGACAAGATACCTTTTGGTATCTGTGTGTTGGAAGGTAATTTTCTGAAGGATGAGAAAAATAAATCAGAAATCATTAATATTATTAAAAATATTGAAAAAAATGTCAGAGAGAAGAGACCTCTCCAAAGAATTATGGAAATAAAAGAAGAAGATGGCAAGCTTGAAATTACAACAACCTACGATCATTTAGCCAGAAGAATTGGTGAATCTATTTATAAGGCATATAAAGGAGAGTTGGTGCTCAAGTATCAGGAAGGAGAAAGATTTGCCAGAGTTTACTGGAAAAGAGATTAATTCTTGACTGAAGTAGTTATATTTTGATAATCTAATCTTCTATGAAAAAGGTCTATTTTGACCATAATGCGACAACACCTATCCATCCAAAAGTCAGGTCTGCTATAGAACCCTTTTTGGGGGAAAAGTTTGGCAATCCCTCTTCTATTCACTGGGCTGGCAGAGAGGTTCGTGCCTATGTGGAAGAAGCAAGGGAAAAGGTAGCGAGTCTTATTAATTCAGACCCATCGGAGGTAATATTTACGAGTTGTGGTTCAGAAGGTGATAATATGGCAATAAAGGGCGTCCTTATGGGTAATCTTAAGAAGGGGCGTCATATTGTAACAACTGTTGTTGAACACCCTGCTGTTTTCAGAACCTGTAAATTTCTTGAAGATTTTGATTTTGAGGTAACCTATGTTCCTGTTGATAGTTATGGCATGATTGATCCCGATGATGTAAGAAAGGCAATCAGGAAGGATACGGTTCTTATTTCAGTGATGTTTGCAAATAACGAAACAGGAAACCTGTTTCCTATAAAAGAAATATCTGCTATTGCAAAGGAAAATGATATTGTTTTTCATACCGATGCAGTGCAGGTTGTTGGAAAAATCCCTATTGATGTTAAAGAGTTAGGGGTAGACCTACTAACCGCTTCAGGACATAAATTTAATGCACCCAAAGGAATCGGTTTTCAATACATCAGAAAGGGAGTTAAGATCCTTCCTCTGATTTCAGGCGGACATCAGGAAAGAGAGCTCAGAGCAGGTACAGAAAATATGCTTGGTATAGTAGCAATCGGCGAAGCCTCACAGATTGCTAAAGAAGAAATGAACGAGAAATCAAGGCATATTGGTTATCTAAGAGACAGATTGGAAAAGGGTATTCTTGAGACAATTCCTTATACGGTAATAAACGGGCATCCTGAAAAAAGGCTTTATAATACTACAAATATCAGCTTTAAGTTTATAGAAGCGGAAGCCTTGCTTGTTATGCTTGATATGAACGGAATTGCGGTTTCAACCGGTTCAGCCTGTTCTTCCGGAGCAACGGAGCCCTCCTATGTTTTACAGGCAATGAGTTTGGATCCTCTATGTTCAAGAGGTGCTCTGAGATTTAGCTTGGGGTATGGTAACACAGAAGAAGATGTCGATTACTGCCTTTCTGTACTTCCGTCTCTTGTAGAAAAAATCAGAAAGATGTCACCATTCTATAAAAAATAATCTTAAATAATGATGAAGAAGGTCTGTATTGCTATGAGTGGTGGGGTAGACAGCTCCACAACCGCTTTTTTGCTTAAAGAGGCGGGTTATGATGTTTTTGGGGTTTTCATGAAACTCTGGGATTCTGAGAAAAGCGAGAGGGGATGTTGCGGACTCTCGGATTCTATTGATGCACTGAGAGTAGCAGAGCAGTTAAAAATACCATTCTACGTATTAAATCTCAAAGAAGAGTTTAAAACTTATGTCATTGATTATTTTATAGATGAGTATAAAAAGGGGAGAACGCCTAACCCTTGTATAAAATGTAACCTCTTCCTGAAGTTTAAGATACTTCTCGATAAGGCATTAACCTTAGGGTCAGATTATCTCGCTACCGGGCATTATGCAAGAAATGTCCTGGTAAATGATAAAAATTTTTTGTATAAAGGCATTGATGGAAATAAAGATCAGTCCTATTTTTTATTCAATATACCGCAGGCAAGATTAGGTAAGATATTGTTCCCTCTTGGCGATTTTAAAAAAGAAGAGGTTAGAATAATCGCAGAGAAGGCAAATCTAAGAACTGCAAAGAAGAAAGAAAGTCAGGAAGTTTGCTTTATTGAGAATGATTACAGAGACTTCTTAATGAGTGCGGGTATAAAGGGGAAAGAAGGGGATGTTTTAGATATAAATGGGAAAAGAATCGGAAAACATAAGGGCTACTTTTATTATACCATAGGGCAAAGGGGTGGGCTGAATATTTCAATGGGGTATCCTATCTATGTGATTGATATAGTTCCTCAAAAAAATATAGTTGTTGCCGACAGAGAAGAATATTTGTTTAAAAAAGAACTGACAATTTCAGATATTAACCTTTTCGATGATATCGATGAAGAAAAATTCTATACAGTAAAGATAAGATACAGGCATAAGGGTGAAAGGGCTAAAATAAAAAAAATTGGAGAAAAATTAAAAATTATATTCGAAAGCCCTCAACGTGCAATTACTCCGGGACAGGCTGGAGTTATCTACGATGAAGATAAAGTCGTTGGGGGAGGATGGATAGAATAAAATCAAAAAGGGTAGCTATATTTGGAAGATGAAGGAAAATGTTAAAGAAAAGGTATATATTGCCTATTCAGGTTGTAAGGTTAATCAGTTTGAAAAAAATCTCCTGGAAGAAAGATTTATAGAAAAGGAGTTTGAGATTGCCCATAATTATAAATCAGCTGATATAGTAGTCTTTAATACCTGTTGTGTAACAAAAAAGGCAGAAGACGGATGCAGACAGCAAATAAGAAAAATAGCAAAGCATAACAATCAGGTTAAAATAATAGTTACAGGCTGTTACGCTCAAAAAGACAGAGAAAGGCTTTATGAACTGCCTAACGTTATTAAGGTCTTTGATAATAATGAAAAATTTTCTATCCCTGAATTTCTGGTTGGGTCAGAATCAGGGGTTAAGGACTCTTTAAGTTTCGAGTTTAAGAGAACTTTTAAAGAGAGGGCAAGGGCTTTTTTAAAGATTCAGGATGGTTGCGATAGTTTTTGTAGCTATTGTATAGTCCCCTATTTAAGAGGATTGCCTAAGAGCATGCCTGAAGAGCTCGTGATTAAAAATCTTATTAACCTTCAGGGTGAAAAAGAGGTAGTCCTTACAGGTATTCATTTGGGAAAATGGGGGGTTGAAAGAGGAGAAAGTCTAAAAAACCTTATTAAAAGAGTTTCAAGGGAAAAATTTCTATTCCGGTTAAGGCTTTCGTCTTTGGAACCTCAGGAGATTGATAAGGAGTTTCTTAATATTTTAAAGGATATGGAAAATTTCTGTCCCCATTTTCATATACCTCTTCAGAGTGGTTCTGACAGAATACTGAAATTAATGAATAGAAGTTATACTACTGATTTTTATATGAAAAAAATCGATTTAATCAGAGAATACTTCCCTGATGCCGGAATCGGAACTGATTTAATTGTTGGTTTTCCAACGGAAAGCGATGATGATTTTATCCGGACGAGCAAGCTTTTAGAGGTTTCTCCTATTGATTATATACATGTTTTCAGATATTCCGACAGAGATGGAACAAGCTCTTTTCAGCTTGTTCCTAAAATTGAAGAAGATCTTAAAGAAAAAAGGTCAGAACTGATTAGGGAAATAGACAGGAAAAAACGATTAGCCTTTTATCAAAGATTTTTAAACAGAAGTGTCAGATGTCTTCTCGACAGAAAAGAAAAGGGGGTTAACAGATTTTTAACAAGGGAGTATCTTAAGGTTTACTCGGAAACAATTGATGAGCAAGAAGAGTTTACTGCAGAATTAATTTCTTTAAATCCGCCGGCAATAAGACATGTTAAATAGTTGGTATTAGCAGACCGTAATTCCTAAATATTTTTAATCTTATTTTTCTTGCATAATTTTAAAACAATGTTATATTTTTTGTATGGTTGACTCAAAAGTCAATAAACTACCTTTTCATTATGGATGGCTTATTGCAGTTACCGGCACATTTTGTATTGTCGCCTGTTTAGGGCTTGGCAGGTTTGCCCTCGGAATGTTACTGCCTTCTATGGGGAAGTCTCTTAATATGACCTATTCTCAGATGGGTTATGTGGGCACGGGGAATTTTGTTGGCTATTTAATTGCTGTATTTCTCGCTGGTAATGTCATAGCCAGATACGGTCAGAGATTATACATATTTGTTTCACTTATCCTGGTTGGCACAACAATGATTCTTTTAAGTCAGGGCAGTAACTTTTATTATATACTTTTTCTATATATCCTTACCGGCATTGGTTCGGGTGGAGCAAATGTCTCAATGATGAGCCTTGTATCATCCTGGTTTGGCAAGAAAAAAAGAGGGAAGGCAGCAGGTATAATGACAATCGGCAGTGGTTTTGCCATTGTTTTTTCTGGTTTTTTTGTCCCCTTTATAAATCAAGCAAAGGGAGAGAATGGTTGGAGATGGAACTGGGCAATTTTAGGTTTCATTGTTATTTTTATAGCGGTTTTTTGTTTCATTATTTTAAGAAATAGTCCTCAGGAGATGGGGGTAACTCCTGTAGGTTTTGATAATAGTGAAATTAAAAATATTGATGAAAGAGTGAATGAAGAGGTTAATATTTATAAAAACCCTCTTATATATCATTTAGGGGCAATATATTTTCTCTTTGGTTATACCTATGTTATCTACGCTACATTCATTGTTACGACTCTTGTAAAGGAAAGAAACTTTAGTGAGTCCATTGCAGGGAACTTCTGGTCTATTGTAGGCTTCTTAAGTCTTTTATCGGGTCCTCTTTTCGGGACACTATCCGATAAATTGGGAAGAAAGGCAGGTTTTGCTATAGTCTTTTTCTTTCAGTTTATGGCCTATATTTTAATAGCAACAGGTCTTCCTGGTATTTTCCTTTATGCATCTATATTTTTTTACGGAGTTGTTGCCTGGAGTATCCCAACCATAATGGCTGCTGCTGTGGGAGATTATGTTGGCAGAAGAAACTCTGCGAAAGCCTTTGGCTTTATCACATTTATTTTTGGCATAGGACAGATTATAGGCCCTGCGGTGGCTGGTAAACTGGCTGAAAAAACCGGCAGTTTTTCAAGTAGCTTTTACATGGCTTCAGTAATGGCTTTTCTTGCCATTTTGCTATCTTTGTCTCTCAAAAAGCCGGCTATTTTGAGATAACTTTTCCATCCTCTATAAATATAGGAAAATTATATCCACCACCAATGCTTTTGTTAAGGGTAACGGTTCCTTCAACACTAACCAAATCACCGAGATCGGAGTTATCAGCAGAAGAAACAACTATATCATAATTTTTGTCTTTATCGCCAACATGATACCAGTTTTTCCCCATAATGTTTGGAGATGCTTTAGTAATAAAACCTTGAAGCTTTACAAGTTTACCATTATATTTATCTTTATTTTTGTATAACTCCTGCAATGTTATATCTAAAGCTTTTGTATCTTTTGGCTGATTTTCACTTTTATCTTTAATTGGATTTACATAGGTGACAAAATAAATCTCTTTGAAAGTTCTTTTTAGTGTTTTGCTATAAAAATCGGTCATTAGCATTCCCGCTGATGCTTCAATATAGTCCCCGACTTTTAACTCAACATTAGGAGAGGCAATCCAGATCTTTTTCCCATTGTTTTCAAGCTCAGTATAGGTATAACCTTCCACATCCATTGTAGATACAACTTTCCCCCTATGTCCACCGTCTGCATAACTTATAGAAAAAAAACAGAACAAAGCAAAAAATATAAAAAGTTTCTTCATTTTTTCCTCCTTAACTCTATTATAAGCTTAATCGGATAATAAAGATACAAAAAACTAATCTCTTATTTTAAGAGGGTTCTTTTTACACATTCTAATGTTGGCAGGAGTGACATCAATAAGCTCGTCTTCTTTTATAAACTCTATAGCTCTCTCTAAACTCATTATTTGTGGAGGAGCGAGTCTTAAAGCTTCATCAGAACCAGCAGCACGGATATTTGTTAGTTTTTTTTCTTTCGTAACATTAACATACAAATCTACCTCTTTCGAATTTTCTCCAACTATCATTCCAGCATAGACTTCAGTGTTTTCCCTTATAAAAAGGGTCCCTCTTGGCTGTAAATTATAAAGGGCATAGGTGGTCGCCTTACCATCTCTGTCTGCCACGAGAGCCCCTGTTTTTCGGGATTGTATTGTGCCAGTCTGTAGTTCATAGCCATCAAAAACATTGTGCATAATTCCGGTTCCTCTTGTATCTGTAAGAAACTCTGTTCGAAAACCAATAAGCCCCCTTGAAGGAATTCTGAACTCCATTCTTATTCTGCCTTGTTCATGATTGACAACCTTTAAAAGGATACCTCTTCTGATCCCCATTTTTTGATTGATAACTCCCATATACTCTTCAGGACAATCTATTACAAGATATTCATAGGGTTCGTAAGTTTTTCCACCGATCTCCCTAAACACAATCTCTGGTCTTCCAACTGAAAAGGCATATCCTTCTCTTCTCATCATCTCAATAAGGATGGCAAGCTGGAGTTCTCCCCTACCCATAACCTTGAAACTATCACTTGATTCCGTTTCTTCAACTTTTATGCTTACGTTATGCATAGCCTCTTTAGACAACCTTTCTTTCAGGTTTCTTGATGTAACATATTTACCCTCTTTACCTGCAAAGGGTGATGTGTTAACCGTGAAAATCATAGATATAGTGGGTTCGTCGACTTTTATTCTTGGAAGAATTTTGGGAGACTGAGGATCTGTAATTGTATCACCAATGGAAATATCATCGAGACCAGCTAATGCTATTATGTCACCGGCAAAAGCCTTGTTTATAATTTTTTTGTTTAGTCCTTCAAAGGTAAAAATAGTTGAGATTTTACCCCGTTTCAGTTCATCTTCTCGATGTCCGTAAGCAACTATTTCATTATTTGTTATTGAACCATTAAAAATCCTTCCGATTGAAAGCTTTCCGACATAGTCGTCATAATCTATGTGGGCAATAAGTATTTGAAGGGGATTTTCAGAACTACCTCTGGGAGAAGGTATATAATTTATAATCTCATCAAAAAGAAGTTTAAGGTTATTTGCTGGCTCAGCGAGGTCTTTTTTTGCAATTCCTTCCTTTGCGTTGGTATATAGAACAGGAAAATCTAAATATTTTTCATCTGCATCGAGGTCTATAAAGAGATAGTAAATCTCATCGAGAACTTCTTTGATTCTTGCATCCTTTCTGTCTATCTTGTTTATTACGACAATAATAGGCAATTTTAACTCCAAAGCCTTTTTTAGAACAAATCTCGTTTGTGGTAGCGGGCCTTCTGATGCATCAACAAGAAGTAATGCACCATCAACGAGTTTAAGAGTTCTTTCTACTTCCCCGCCAAAGTCTGAGTGTCCGGGGGTGTCTACAATATTAATTTTATAATCTCCGTAATATATGGCGGTATTCTTTGCCATAATTGTAATTCCCTTTTCTCTTTCCAAATCAATATTATCCATAACCCTTTCAACAACCGATTGGTTCTCTCTGAAAATTCCGCTTTGTTTTAACATAGCATCAACAAGAGTCGTCTTACCATGATCTACATGGGCAATTATGGCAATATTTCTAAAAAGGTCTGTTCTCATAAAATCTCCATTTTTTTATTTTGTTTTATAGTTGGCAGGAAAGAAAAGCAAAAAAGATTAACAAGATAAAAAATTAAATCTCACATTTGATTACACATCCAAACTATAAGCTCTATAAATATTATAACATGAATTTTTGACTTATCTATTTTTTTATGGTATGTTTGTATTAAAAAGATTTAATATGTTTAATAAAAAGACAATTTACTTTGTTTTTTTCCTTTCCGGTCTTTCGGGTTTGATATATGAGCTTCTCTGGAGCCATTATTTAAAGACGTTTCTTGGTCATTCTGCCTATGCCCAATCTCTTGTTTTATGCATTTTTATGGGTGGAATGGCAGTCGGCTCTTTCTTATCAAGCAAGTTTTCTAATAAAATAAAACATCCATTAATGGTATATGCAATTATTGAAGGTTTTATAGGCTTTTTTGCTTTAATTTTTCATTATTTATTCAATGGAGTTGTATCAATATCCTATAACTATGTTTTTCCATGGATTGAAAACAGTTTGGGAATAATTATTTACAAAATAATTATTTCAAGTTTAATAATAACGCCTCAGACGATACTTCTTGGCATGACCTTTCCTATAATGAGCTATTTTTTTGTAAGAGACAATCAGGAAGATACCGGAAAGAGTGTAGCCATACTATATTTTTTTAATAGTATAGGTGCAGCTTTTGGTGTTTTTATCAGTGGTTTCTATCTTGTTGAAAATCTGGGAATGCCTTTCACGATGGCAGTTGGCGGGATTATTAATCTTTTGATATTTCTCTATATTTTCTTTAATGGTAAAAAAATAATTGCTGTGGAACCACCTCTAATTAATAGAGAAGAATATGAAAATAAAAAAATTTTTACCGTTCTGTTTTTTGTAGCCTTTGGGACAGCCTTTTCGTCTTTTATTTATGAGATAGTTTGGATAAGAATGTTAATACTTGTTTTAGGCGGGTCAACTCATAACTTCGAAATAATGCTTTGTGCATTCATAACAGGCTTAGCATTCGGAGGTTTGTATATAAGATTAAAAGCAGGATCTATAAAAAATCCCCTTTCTTATCTTGCGGCTGTTCAAGTTCTCATGGGAATATCTGCCATATCAACACTTCCCTTTTATAATATAACTTTTAGCCTGATTTCCTATTTAATTGGTAACCTGCCTAAAAATGAGTTTGGCTATTATTTATTTAATTTAAGCAGTCATTTGATATCCTTTTTGATAATGTTACCTGCAACATTTTTAGCGGGAATGACCTTTCCTTTAATTATATTAGCAATGAACAAAGAAGGCTATGGGGAAAAGTCAATTGGCTATGTTTATTCAATTAACACCATGGGTGCCATAATTGGAATTATATTTGCGGTTCATATAGGATTCCCATTTTTGGGTCTCAAAAACCTTCTTTTCTTTGGTGCAGTTATAGATGTTGCATTGGGACTTGGAATTATTTTCATATTTAATGTTTCTTTAAAACCTGTTTTCTCACCGAAATTGGTTACAGGCACAAGTACATCCATACTTTTGCTCGGTTTTTTCTTAATAAATCTTGATAGTTATAAACTGTCATCGGGAGTTTACAGGGAAGGAATTATTTTTAATCCCCGGGACTATAAACTATATTTTTATGAAGATGGCAAGACTGCAAGCATATCAGTAGTCGGAGACAGGGAATACTTAAGTATTAGAACTAACGGAAAATCTGATTCAGCCATAGCCTTAGATGAAAGACTTACACCATCAGCCGATGAATATACATGTATACTTGCAAGTGTGATTCCTTATTTATATAAACCAGACTCTCAGAATGTTGCTGTTATCGGCCTTGGAACGGGTCTTACTACTCAAACAGCCCTATTAAATCCCTCTGTCAAGGAAGTTGATACAATAGAGATTGAGAAAGAGGTAGTAACAGGTGCGAAAATATTCCTTAATAGAAATTATGGGGTCTTTAAAGATAAAAGAAGCAAGATATATATTGATGATGCTAAGACATTTTTTACAACCCACAGACATAAATACGACATTATAATATCAGAACCGTCAAATCCGTGGATAAGCGGGGTATCTGCCTTGTTTTCCAATGAGTTTTATTCAATCGTTCGGAATTATTTAAACGAAGGAGGAATTCTTGTTCAATGGATTCAGTTATACGAGATAGATATCCCGCACATAGCATCGATTATAAAGGCCATATCTAAGAACTTTGCTGACTATGCTCTGTATGTAACTACTGAAAACGAGATGCTTATTGTTTCAAGTAATAACCCTCTTGGATGCTTAAATGATAATATCTTAAAAGATCCTCAAATGTATAGAGTTTTAAAAAGATTAAATATGACTACACTGGCAGATTTTCAGCTGAGAAAAATAGGAGAGAAAAAATATTTTGATAGTTTTTTCCATTCCTTCGATGTTAGAGAAAACAGCGATTTTTACCCAATACTTGAGAGAAAGGCACCAAAACTCAGATTTTTTGGGCTTGGAGCAGGTCAGATAATTAATTTAATTACTGGTCCCATTCCAATAACAAAAATACTTATGGATGATATTATGTCAACCGAAGATATAAATCTTACTCCCTACTTTCAGAGACCCTATCTTATAAAAATTGCTTTTGGACTGCGAGACATTTTGTTAGATGGCAAAACTGAAC